>DAOUJT010000040.1:0-25142 GCA_034422315.1 Chloroflexota bacterium
GGCGCGGCTGGCTCGGACATCACCATCCGCGGCGTCGACTGGGTGCCGCGAACGCTGGTGCGGGTCGAGATGATCGTGGCCTCCGGCCGGCCGTCGCTGACAGCCGACGGTCAGATCGACACGGCGCGAATGTCATCGCCCGCCGTGTACGTCGGCGAGGTCATCGCCTCCCGGGCCGGGACGTTCACCGTCGAGACGCAACTGCCCACCACGCTGCCGCTCACCGCCCACTCAGCCATCAGCTTTCGCGCGGAAGCCAGCTATCGCGGCGGAGAGTTTGCCGGCGCTTCCGAAACGGACTTCGACGTCATTGCCGGGCCGGGAGTCATTCAGGCCACGGTCGTGGATGAAGCCAGCGGCCAGCCGCTGGCCAACGGCTTTGTGGATCTGCTCGGCCTGCGCGGCGATCTGCTGGCCATCCAGACGATTGCGGCCGACGGCACCGCGGCTTTTACCGGGCTGGCCCCGGGCCAGGGCTACGACGTTCGCGCCCGCGTGCCTGGCTTCCAGGTGCTGCGGTCCGCCGGAGTTACCGTGGCGGAGACCGAGCCGTCGACCGTGCGCTTTGAAATGCCGCCGGGCCCGCCCGGCCGGATTGTGGCGGGCGGCGTACCTCTGGTCGGCGCGCCCGCGTCGACCACGATGGCGGTAATCGACTTGCCCTCGCTTACGCCGTTGCCACCGCCGGCTGCCAGCACCCTGCCGGCGGCCTGGGCCATCGCGTCGGATCCCGACCGCGGCCGTGCCTTCACCGTGGACGAAGTCGCCACGCACGTCGAGGTGATCGAGGCCGACGCCGGCGCGGCGGGGCCGCCGATCCCGCTCACGTTCTCGCTGGAGGTGCGCGTCGTCGACACCGAGGAAGAGGCGGTGGCCGACGCCTTCGTGCGGCTGTTCTGGAACGTTCGGGGCACCCGCGTCTTCGTCAAGTCGGAGCGGACCGACGACCAGGGCCGCATCCGTGTTCCCGACCTGATCAGCGGCAGCCGGTACGAGGTGCTGGCCACGGCCGAGAACCACTTTCAACCCTTGGGCGAACGCACGTCCGTCGTGATCAAGCCCAACGTCATCTCCACCGCCACCGTCATCATGCGCCGGGAGCCACGGACCGAGCAGAGCCTCTGGTCGGGCGAGCCCAGCCGGGACTCCGGCGAGCCCGGATCGGCCGGCGGCATTGGGTCGCTGTTCCGTCTGGCGCCCCTGGTGGGAACCGACCGCGCGCCCGCCACGGCATTGGTCACCGCGGACATCGCCGTGGAGCCCGCGAACGGCCGCGTATACGTCACCGGATCCGACCTTGACCGCGGTCACCTCTTCGTGCTGGACCCTGACACTCGCCAGGTCATCCACGACTGGGAGGTTCCGGCTGGCGTGGGGGACATCGTGCCGGCGGGTGATGGCAAAACTGTCTATCTGGCCAACCGCCCGTTCTCCTCGGTGGCTCGCTTCAACGTGGAGACCGGCGAGCAAGAAGCGCGGGTCGTGGTGCCCTCGTGGCCCGAGGCCTTGGTCCGCGACGCCAGCGGTCGCCTGTTCGTGGCCAGCCTGCGCGACGGCAGCGTGAGTCGGCTGGACCCGACTACGCTGCAGGTGCAACTGACCCGCCGCTTGGAAGAAGGCGTGAACCGGCTGGCTGTGGACGAACGCACTTCCACGGTCTTCGCCACCAATCTCTGGACCGACACGGTGACCGGCCTGGACGCCGAGACCCTGGATTTGCGCTTTTTGTTGCCGGTGGCCAAGTCGCCGCGGGCGGTCGCGCTGGATCCCGCCAGCGGGTCGCTGATCGTCGGCAGCGCTGACCAGGGCACCGTGGCGATCTACAGCTCCGAGACGTTCGAGCTGGCGCAGGCCCTGCGGCTGCACATCCCAATCAACGACATCGTGACCGTCGCGACGGCTGACGCCTGATGGACTGGCGATTTGTGGGCAATGCCCACGCCGTGCGGGCCGTCCGGGGCTCGTTGCGCGCGGGCCGGGCTGCCCAGACCTATCTGATCGTCGGACCGCCGGGCGTTGGACGTCGTAGCTTCGCCATCCGGCTGGCGCAGGAGATTTGGTGCGCTGGGCTCCCCGAACCGGTCGAAGGGTCCGATGCCTACCAGTTCCTGGACGACGCCAACCCCATGTGGCGAACCGCCGTGCGGCGGGGCCGCCCCGACGAAGAGCCCGATCCCGACAAACTCACGAGCGGGGACGGGCGGCGCGTGGACCTGCGGTTCGTGCTCACCGCATACAACGACCTGCACGTGCTGCGTCGCGCGGATCACGCACGCGACATCGTGATCGATGGCGTGCGCGAATGGGGCGCCGGGTTGTATCGCACGCCGGCAACCCAACCCATGCGCATCGGCATGATCGACGCGGCGCACGAGATCAACGCGCTGGCCGCCAACGCGCTGTTGAAGACGCTGGAGGAACCGGGCGCGCACGCCATCCTGATCCTCATGGCGCCCCGAGCCGCCGACGTGCTGCCGACTATCGTGTCCCGCTGTCGCGTCATCGAACTGGGCCCTGTGCCGGTAGCTGAAATCGCGGCGCATCTGACCGCGAACTCCTCGCTGTCCCCCGACACGGCGGGTCAGATCGCGCAGGCGGCCCGCGGGCGGCCCGGCTGGGCGATCCGCATGGCGCGCGACCCGGAGGCTTGGGAGGCCTACCAGAGCGCCCGCCATGAGGCCACAGCCTTTGAGGAAGCGCCGGCTCCAGGGCGCTTCCGGGCCGTGGACGGCCTGCTGCCGCGTGGCCGCATGGTGGCGCAGACCAACGAGGCCCTGGCCTGGTTGCGAACGGTCGAGGAGGCGCAGTCGCATACACTGCGCTCAGCGATGCGGGGCCACCCGCGCGGCGCTCCCGCCGAGCGTCGGGCAGCCTTGGCGGGCGCCGTTGGTCGTCTGGCCCGACTGCGCGAAACGCAGCGGGCGCTGATCGCCAACGTTTCGCCGCGGCTGGCGCTGGAGGACTTGGCCCTGCGGCCGGCGCCCGACCCGGGCGACGCACAAGGAGGTGGTCGTGGTCGCCGCTGATGCCCCCGCCAGGGCTGCCCGCTCCATTGGGGTTCGCTTTCGCCGCGCCGGACGGCTTTACTACTACGACCCGGGCGACGCTGACCTGAAAGTCGGCGACTACGCAATCGTCGAGACGCCGCGCGGCTTCGCCGCCGCACGCGTGGTCATGGCCGCCACCGAAGTCAACCTTGACGACTTGCGTGGCGAACTGAAGTTGATCGTCCGGCGGGCCACGGACGATGACCTCGTCAGCATGACGAACTACCGCACGGAGGAAGTCGAAGCCGAGCGGGCTTTTGCCAAGGCCATCATGGAGAAGCGGCTCCCTATGCAGGCGGTGAAGGCGGAATACACCTTCGACGGCGCCACGTTGACCCTGCACTTCTCGTCGCGCGAGGCCAGGCTCGAATTGGGCGACTTGGTGGCCGAGATGGCGCAGCGGTTCCGCACGCGCGTCGAACTACGGCAGGTTGGCCCCCGCGAGCGCGCCGCCATGCGCACCGGCATGGGCCGCTGCGGGCGCGAACTGTGCTGCGCCACCTTTCTGTCGGAACTGGACACCGTGTCGCTGCGGATGGCCAAGGACCAGAACCTGCCGCTGAACCCCGACAAGATCTCCGGCGCCTGCGGACGCTTGCTCTGCTGTCTGCAATACGAGCACGACGGCTACGTGCAGGACAAGCTGGAGGCCGAGCAGGCGCAGGGCGGAGGCGGCTGCGCGACCAGCGGCGCCTGCGACAGCTGCGGGGTGCACGAGCTGAAGGACGTGCTGGGCCAGGCGGTTGCGCCGGGCTATCAACCCGAGTTGCCCGCCGAGCCGCCCGAGCAGACGCAAGCGCAAGCGCCGGAACGCACCGAACCGGATCCGCGGCGTCCTCGACGCAACCGGCGATCGCAGACCGCAACCTCCCGGGATCCCAAGTCCGTCGCGGAGCAGGACGCCGGGCCCTCCGGCTCACCGTCGCGACGTCGCCGTCGTCGCCGGCGACGCGGGCGGACGCGCCAGCGGCCGCAGGCCAACTAAACGACCCGCGGCCCCCGGCAACGGGGGCCGCGAGCGTTGAAGCTGAGGCTCGACGCCTAGGCGTCGTAGTAGAGCATGAACTCGTACGGGTGCGGCCGCAGGTTGACCTCGTCGGCCTCGCGCGTGCGCTTGTATTCCAGCCAGGTGTCGACAACGTCCTGGGTGAACACGTCGCCAACCAGCAGGAACTCGTGGTCGGCTTCCAGCGCGTCCAGTACCTCGTAGAGGGAGCCCGGAACCGACTGGATCTTAGCCGCTTCCTCGGGTTCAAGCTCGTACAGGTCCATGTCGGCCGGTGGGGGCGGCTCGATCTTGTTGCGAATACCGTCCAGCCCGGCCATCAACAAGGCCGCGAACGCCAGGTACGGGTTCGCCGTCGGGTCGGGCGGGCGGAATTCCACGCGCCGCGCGGCCGGGCTGCTGGAGTACGTCGGAATGCGAATGCAGGCACTGCGGTTTCGCATTGAGTAGACCAGGTTCACCGGGGCCTCGAAACCCGGCACCAGGCGCCGGTACGAGTTGGTGGTCGGCGCCGCGAAGGCGAGCAACGACGGCGCGTGCCGCAGCAGGCCGCCGATGTAGTGACGGGCCGTCTCGCTCAACATGGCGTAGCCGGTCTCGTCGTAGAACAGCGGCGTGCCGTCCTTCCAGAGGCTCTGGTGGACGTGCATGCCCGACCCGTTGTCGCCGAAGATCGGCTTCGGCATGAAGGTCACGGTGTACCCGGCCTTCTGCGCCACGTTCTTGACGATGTATTTGTACAGCATGATCCCGTCGGCCGACTTGACCAGCGGCGCGTACACCAGGTCGATCTCGGCCTGACCGGCGGTGGCGACTTCGTGGTGGTGAACCTCCACGTCAAGCCCCACCTCGCCCAGTGCCAGCACCATCTGCGTGCGCAGGTCTTGCAGCTTGTCGTTTGGCGGGACGGGGAAGTAACCCATCTTGTGCCGCGGACGGTGGCCCAGGTTGGCCATGTGCATGTCGTCGGCGCCGGTGTTCCAGACACCTTCCTCGCTGTCGATGAAGAAGTAGCCGGCGTTGGCCGTCTGGTCGTAGCGGATGCTGTTGAAGATGAAGAACTCGGCCTCGGGACCCCAGTAACTGGTGTCGGCGATACCGCTGTCGATCAGGTGCTGCTCCGCCTTCTTGGCGATGTTGCGCGGGTCACGGGTGTAGGACTCACCGGTGATCGGGTCGCGGATGTCGCAGGACATCACCAGCGTCGGGACTTCCGGAATCGGGTCCACGAACGCCGTGGCCGGGTCCGGCACCACCAGCATGTCGCTTTCCTGGATCTGCTGGAAGCCGCGGACGCTCGAACCGTCGAAGCCGAGGCCGTCGTCGAAGAGGTCTTCTTCGAGCTTGTCGATCGGCAGCGAGAAATGCTGCCAGGTGCCCGGCAGGTCCGTGAACCGGAGGTCGAATATCCGGCAATCGGCGTCGCGCGCCTTGCGCATGACGCTTTGGATGAGATCGTCTCGAGAGGGTTCAGACATTGCGATGCCGCTCCTCGCGTTGGCAGCCCGCCCGCCTCCTGCGGCCCGGCCTGCCGGCTATATGAAAAACGCCCCGCGGCATCACTGCCATACGGGGCGGGAGGATCAACGTCCCAACGCTCCCACGCTGGAGCGCTGACAGCCGACAAGCGTCGCCGGCGTGCGGCAATTGTAGGCGGGGGCGCGCTCGACTGTCTACGGGTGGTGGGTCACGTTGATCAGACTCCGGTCCCGGCAGTGATCCGTCGTCTTTCCGCCTCTCGCTAGAAGAGCGAGGGTGAGCGTTGCAAGCTGATCGGTGGGGATGCCGATCTTTCCCTCTCCGAGGAGAGAAGCAGAACTTGTCCCGAGCCCGCCGAGGGATTCGGGCGTCTTCCTGTCGAGACTTCACGCGCCAACTCGGTCCCCGTACCTCTCGTCCGGTCGGAGAAGGCTGCGCTGCTCATAGCTCAAAATGACCCACGACCGGCAAACGCTTCAGCGGCGACGGCTAGGCAAAGAGGCTGAGCATCTCCAGGTAGGAATCGTCCAGCGGTCGGGTCTTTCCGGCGATGTCAACCAGCCGCACGGGCTTGATGTGCGGTCCCTGAAGTGCGGCCATCTGCCCATGCTGGCCGCTGGCCAAATAGCCCACGGCCGCCACGCCGACCCGGGTGCCCAGAACTCGGTCGAACGGCGTCGGCGTGCCGCCCCGTTGCAAGTGGCCCAGGACGCTGGATCGTGTTTCGATTCCGGTGGCTTCCTCGATGGCTCGTGCCAGGCTCTCGCCGACGCTCCGCGCGGCCAGCACAGTGTGGCCAAACTCGTCCGTCGCCTGCACCCCCGCTTCGCCAACGTCAAGGCCGTCGATCTCGGCCCCTTCCGCTACCACGACGATGCTGTAGGGGCGCCCTTGCTCGTAGCGACGCTTGACGTGCGCCACAAACTCGTCGCGCTCGCTGCGTTGCTCAGGCACGGCAATGTAGTCGGCGCCGCCTGCCAAACCGCCCACCGCCGCCAGCCAGCCAGCCTGGCGTCCCATGGTTTCCACCACCGTGGCGCGGTGATGCGACATGGTGGTCGTGCGCAGGCGGGCGATCGAGGCGGCAATCGCCTCCACGGCCGTATCGAATCCGATGCACATGTCCGTTCCGGGCACATCGTTGTCGATGGTCTTGGCAATGCCCACAACCGGCAGGCCGTCGCCCGCCAGGGCCCCGGCCACGGACAAGGTGTCGTCGCCCCCAATCGCCACCAGGCCGTCCAGGCCCATGTCGTCAAAGACTGATGCCGCCTTCGCGTAGCTCTCCGGCGTCCGCAGCGGGTTCGTGCGCGAACTACCCAGCAGGGTGCCGCCGACGTCCAGGAATCCGTCGGTGTTCTCGATGGTCAACGGCGTGCCGTTACGGTCCAGGACGCCCGCCCAACCGTCGTGGATCCCCGTTACCGACCAGCCGCGGGCCAGGCTTGCCCGGGTCACGGCCCGAATCGCGGCATTGAGCCCCGGGCAATCGCCGCCGCCGGTCAGAACTCCGATATGCACAGGTGAACCTCGCTCGCCAACCGTCTGATTCAACCATAACCGTCCGCGCCGCCCGCCGCGCCCGATACCATGATGGTCGTCTGCCAGCCGTGAAACGAGCGGAATGGACGTCTACACAGCTATCCGAGGTCGCCGCAGCATCACGGGACTTACCGCCGATGTCCCCGACCAGGCGGTGCTCGACCGAATCATCCAGGCCTCCGTCTGGGCGCCGAATCACCACCTCACCGAACCCTGGCGCTTTCACGTTCTGTGCGGCGAGGCCCGCGACGAAATGGGTGCCATGGTTGCTGATCGCCTGGAATCAGAACTGGATCCCAACGATCCGGCATCGGCTCCATCGATCCGCTCGGCGCGCGTACGGCTCCGGCGGTCGCCCGTGGTGATCGTCGTCAGCCAAGTCTGGTCGGACGATCCCGTGACAAACCTGGAAGACTATGCTTCTGTCTGTTGCGCGACCCAGAACCTGATGCTGGCGGCGCATGCTGAAGGTCTCGCCACCAAGTGGCGCACCGGCGAAATGTGCGACTTTGCAGCCTGCAAGGACTTTCTGGGCTTGGATCGGAAGGACCGGATCGTCGGGTATATCTACCTGGGCCACCCATCGCCCGCGATCGGGCCCGATCGGCGCGAGCGCCAGTCGGCCCAGATCACCTGGCTTGGTTGGGACGACGAGGCCTGATCGCACCGAGTCACTGCTAAGGAGGGCGGCTCATGGTTCCCGGCAACGAACTCGCCCGCCTCTCGCTGACCGAAGTCGGCGCGCTGATCGCCGCCGGCGAGGTCAGCACGGTTGAGGTCACGCGCACCTCGCTGGATCGGCTTGATCGCTACGCCGGTCTCCTGGGCGCCACCACGGCAATCCTGCACGACTCGGCGCTGGCCGACGCCCGCCGGGCCGAACGTGAAATCCTGGCCGGCGACTATCGAGGCCCGCTTCACGGCGTACCGCTTGGGATCAAGGATCTGGCCGACGTCGCTGGTGCCGTGACGACCGCCGGCTCCACCGTCTTCGGTAACGAGCCTGCCAGGGTGGATGCCGAACTGGTCCGCGGCCTGCGCAAGGCCGGCGCGGTCATTGCCTGCAAGCTCAACTGCGACGAGTTCGCCTACCACCCAACGGGTGCGACCTCGCAGATGGGACCCTCGCGCAATCCCTGGAACACGGACATCGTCTCCGGCGGATCCAGCGGCGGCACCGGCTCGGCTGTGGCCGCCGGCTTGATCTACGGCGGGCTGGGCACCGACACGGGCGGCTCAATCCGCCTTCCCTCGGCCCTGTGCGGCCTGGTTGGCATCAAGCCCACCTACGGTCGCGTCAGCCTGGATGGCCTGCGCCTGCTGAGCCCCAGCTTCGACACGCCGGGACCGATGGCGCGTACCACCAGCGACGCCGCCGCAATGCTCCAGGCGATGGCCGACCCGGTGACCGACGCGTCCATCGCCACAGCCAATCGCGCCGCACACCTCATCAGCGAAATGCCGGTTGGCCTGGAGGGTCTGCGTGTTGGTGTGCCGTCCAACTACTTCTTCGAGGACCTGGATCCCGAAATCGAGCGCATCGTCCGAGCCGCCGTGGACGCGCTGGCCATCCTCGGCGGCGACATGGTTCAGGTCGCGGTGCCGTCTGTGCCCGATCTTGCCCTGTCGCAGCGCGGCATTCTCACCATCGAGGCCTATCAGAACGTGCTCGGCGCCACCGGCGGCGATGTCACCCGGGTGAACCCAACGCTTCGTGATCGGCTCACGCTGGGTCTGGACGAGGCGATGCGTCCCGGCGAGGACATCCAGATCACCCTGGGACGCCTGCGCAGCCAGCGTGACGACGCGTTGGCCGCTTTCCGGCGAGCCGTGGGCACCGTGGATGTGCTGGTGGCGCCAGTCGTTGGGCGACCACCGCCCCGCATCGACGAGGCGCTGACCGACTACCACTGGATGCCCAACTTCACCCGACCCTTCAACGCCACCCACCAGCCGGTGGTCGCCGTCCCTTGCGGCTGGACGGAAGCCGGACTCCCGGTCGGTTTGCAGATCGTGGCCGCCAAGTACCGCGAGCGCACCGCCCTACGCGTGGCCTACGCCTACGAGCAGTCGGACCACGCACCGGAACGCCGCTGGCCCGACCTGAAGGCCGCCTAGGCCCGCGCGGCTAGCTCTTTAGACGCACGGCTGTCCCATAGGCCAGCAGTTCGGCAGTGCCCTGCATCACGTCGGCGGTGTTGTAACGGACCTGCACCACGGCGTCGGCGCCCAGCTTCTCGGCCTCTGCCACCATCCGGTTCAGCGCTTCGGCCCGCGCGGTGGTCAGCAGTTCGGCGTACTCGTGCACTTCGCCACCCACGATCGTGCGCAGTCCAGCCACGATGTCTCGCCCCACGCCACGCGTGCGTACCGTGCTTCCCTGCACGATGTCGATGACCTCGGCGATTTCACGCCCCGGTACGGTTTCTGTCGTTACGACGATCACGAGATCTGCTCCTTACGCAGCTGGAGGCGTCGCGGCGACAGAATCCAGCACTGCTACGACATCATCCCATCCAAGTTCGGCTGCCCGCGCCTGGACCTCGGCACGATACGGAAGGCTCACGAGCGGCCCGACGCGCTCGACTTTCAGCCCCGCCACTACCGTGGCCAGGCGTGCCGAGGTCGCCGGGTCCTGACCCAGAAGGGCGCCGACCGCCAGCCCGCCCGCAAAGGCGTCGCCTCCGCCCTGGGCGCCCTCGACGATTCGCGCCACGGTCGGCAGACGGATCTCGCCGTCGGCCCAGGCCACGTACGCGCCGTCCTCGGCCATCGAGACCGCCGCGATGCGCGGTCCGCAATCCAGCAGGCGCGCCGCGGTCGATTCAGGGTCAGTGGTCCCGAACACCATCTGCCCCTCGTCAAATCCACACAGCGCCACATCCACCAGTGGCAACACCTCGTCGGCCGCTTCCGCTGCCGCCGGGCCGTCCCAGATCTGCGGTCTGAAGTTGAGGTCGAACGCCACGACGGCGCCCGCGGCTCGTCCGCGCTCCGCCAGGCGGCGCGTCGCCTTCCGGGACGACGTCGAGATTGCCTGTGCGATGCCGTTGAGGTGAACCATCTCCACACCGTCCAGGTCAATCTGCTCCATGTCCGCCGGGCTGATGGTGGATGCCGCGCTGTGGCGTCGGTAGTACCAGATGCTGTAGGCGCCCTGGCCGCCCTGCTCAACCACGTATAGGCCGGTCGAGCCACCGCCGCGCTTGACGTAGCGAAGGTCAACGCCGAGGCCCCGAAACTGGTCGGACAGGTAGTCGCCGAACGGATCCTTGCCCAGCCTGGTGACGATCGCGCTGGACACCCCCAGTCGATGAACCGCAACCGCCACGTTCAGCGCATCGCCCGAATACGATCGGGCCAGCTCGGCCGCCTCGGCCAGCGGCGCTGGGCCCGAGAGTTCGATCATCACCTCGCCCAGGCTGACGAGGCGCGGGGTGGCGTTGTTGGCTGCCATGGGTCAGACGCGCACGCGCGCGCTGCGGGCGACACGCCGGATCTGCAGCATGGCGCCCGTCTGCTTGGCCTGGGATCGTGTGACGGAACGTTGAAAGAGTCGGTTGGCCTCGATCACCTCACCCTCCTCGATCATCCTGATTACCTCATCCAGCGCCGTTACCAAATCGCTCAGCCCCTCCACGAAGTCTTCGTGATGGCGTTCCAGTCCCTTCGGTGGCTGAATCTGCCCCAGTTTCTCCAGGACCTCAGCGTTGGAGGCCCGTAACTCACGGTAGATCGCCAGATAAGCCCCGGCGTCGCGTGAACCGCTGGCGATCAGCGAGTTGAACCGCTCGCCCAGCAGCGCGTCGTCACCGGCCGTGCTGTCGCGAAGTTCGTTCAGTTCGGTGAGATAGGCGGCGACCTCTTGCGCGTTGACCGTCTCGCAGGCCGTGCCCAGCGACAGCGCGCCTATCGCTGAGATACCGCCCAGCAAGAGTGCCCGCCGACCGCCCTGGCCAGCTTCCAGATGCACTCGAGTCGGGGGCGTTGCCTGTCCGGACGGATGTGTAACGCCCAGACCGGTGACCGGCCCGCCTGCGTGGAGTACGCCTCGCATTGGGTTAGGCAAAGCGGAGCGGGGAGCCGAGCTGGCGGAGGAGGGCGATGACGCTCTGGGCGGCCAGGGCGCTGGTTTTGGGGTTGGTCTCGCTGGGCCGGTTTTCCAGTCGCAAATGCATCCCACCGAACGAGCCGTGCACTTCGACTTCGTGCACGTTACCGGGCGCTTCGGGATCGGCCACTACGGTTACTCGCATGCGCTCTGAATCATCGGCGGCCAGCGTAAGCAACGCGGCCACATTGACGTTCTGTGGGAACCCGCGAACTGCCTCCGCTGGCCCGCCCGTGAAGATCACGCGCGGCTTGGTGACGTCCGACAGGTCGATGCCCTGCTCCACCACCCACGGCGCATCGGCCAGGGCCAGCGGAGGCTTGGTGGTTGTCAAGGTGATCGACTCCACATGATCCACCCGAGCTGCGCGCACGACGTCCAGAGCGCCGACGGCGCCGGACGGTACCCAGATGCGCGCACCCGACGTCTGCGCTGCTGAAAGCAGTGAGGCCAGGAAGTCCGAGTCAAGGGTGGCACCGGCGCTGAGGGCGACCAAGTCCACGCCGCGACTGAGGACTTGGGGCGCGATGGCGCGCAGCGCGGCCTGGGAGGCGGCCTCGAGGACTGCGTCGAGACTGGCCCAGTCGAGCGATTCCAGGTTGGTGTGGACCGGCACGCCGGCGGCGGCCAGGTCGTCACGCGCGGTCCCCGCCACAGGTTCGACGACGGCGGCGACCTGGACGCCCGGCGCTTCGCCGGCGCGGACGGCGCGTGCGACTTCGGTTCCGATTGCTCCGAGGCCGGCAATCGCGAGTTGCAGTGGCGGCGCGCCCGAAGGTTTCAGCGTCCGTTCCGGGGCAGGGGGAGGTGGATCGGGGCGTTGATTGCCTGCCAGGCCGATTCGGCGGTGGCTTCGGCGAAGGTGGGGTGCGCGTGGATCGTCTCGCGCAGGTCGTCCACCGTGGCTTCCAGGCGAATGGCCAGGACGCCCTCGGCGATGATGTCGCTGGCGCCCGGGCCGATGACGTGCATGCCCAGGATTTCGCCATGCGGCTGACCGGCCACGATCTTCACGAATCCGTCCGTGTCACCGTAGGCGCGGGCTCGGCCCAGCGCCTGGAAGGGGAACATGCCGACCTGAATGTCGCTGCGCTCCTCCCTGGCCGCGTCCTCGGTGAGGCCGACGCTGGCGATTTCGGGATGGGTGAAGGTGCAGGCGGGGACGGCGTTGGGCTCGTAGACGGAGGGGCGTCCCAACGAGTGCTCGGCGGCCACGACGCCCTGGTGGGACGCGACGTGCGCCAGCAGCTTGTTGCCGATCACGTCGCCGATGGCGTAGATGTCGGGCTGGCTGGTTTGCTGATGTTCGTTGACGCTCACGCCGCGGGGCGTGAAGCGCACACCCGCCGACTCTAAGCCGACGTCTGCCACGTTGGGTCGACGCCCGGTTGCCAGCAGCACGTGGGAGGCCTGTACCGTCTCGGAATCGTCGTCGGTTGCGAGCGTCACCTGGAGGTGCGGGTCGGACTGCTCGATCGATTCGATTCGCGTGCCGGTGTGGACCTTGACCCCTTGCTGGATCAGGATCTTGCGCATGGCCGCGCTGACGGCGGCGTCCTCGTTGGGGACGACGCGCGGCAGCATCTCGACCAGGGTGACCTGGCCGCCGAGGAGCGCGAAGAGGGTCGCCCACTCGACACCGACGGCGCCGGCGCCGGCCACCAGGATGTGCTCAGGCACCTCGTCGAGGTCGAACGCGCCGTCGCTGTCGATGACGCCGGGAAGGTCCACGCCGGGAATCGGCGGCGCGGCGGATGACGAGCCGGTGGCCACAATGATCGATTTGGCCGTGATCAGTTCGGTGCGGTCGGCCAGCGACGCCTCGACGGCGCCGACGCCAGCGAGCCGTCCCGTGCCCTGCAACACCATGACGTTGCCGGCCTTCAGGAGCCCTTCGATACCGCGGACGAGTTGACGTACGACCCGGTCCTTGCGGCGAACCATCGCCTTGTAGTCGGCCTCGACGCCCTTGACGCGGACACCAAAGCTGGACGCCTTCCTGGCCAGCTGAAAGACCTCCGCGCTGCGCAGCAACGTTTTGGACGGGATACAGCCGCGGTTGAGGCAGACGCCGCCAAGGCCGCTGTTCTCGACCACGACGACCTGCGCGTCCAGGGCCGCGGCGCGGAGCGCCGCGACGTAGCCGCCGGGTCCGCCGCCGATCACACAAACGTCCGCCTGAAGGGGCATCAGGTCCGCCGATCTGGTTGGATTGCCACCGGCATTGTAGGAGTGCGCTGCTTGAAGCCTGGTTCGTCAGGCATTGAAGTTCGGCGGAATCTCCTCGGCGTCGAAGACGCGCAGGGCCGCGTCCACATGCTGGCGGCCGCGTCGCAGCGATATGCCGGCATGTCCGGGGTACAGCGCTTCGAAGTCCAACTCGCCCAGGCGGTGCATGGTGGCCACGAGGTCCTGGATCGAGCAATCGGGCGTGGACAGCAGCAGGATCCTGCCGCCCTGGAAGACGACGTCGCCGCCGAACAGCCCAGTTCGGTCGTCGCCTTCGAGCACGTAGGAGAGGTGCTCGCGGGCGTGGCCAGGCGTGGCGATGGCGTTCAGCCGGGCCTCGCCGACCTTGATCGTGTCGCCGCCCGAAATAGAGACGGCTGCCGGACACGGAGCCAGCCGATAGTCGGCGGGATAGGTGCCGCCGACCCTGGCGCGGGGAAGCGAGATGGCTTCCTCGTCGGCCTGCTTGAGCCAGCCCGCGGCGGGACCGGGGGCCAGGACTTCGGCTCCGGTTAGCTCGTGCAGCGGCCCCGAGCCGCCGCCGTGGTCGGCGTGGGCGTGGGTGAGGGCGATGGTTTCGATGTTGGCCGGGTCAAAGCCGGCCGCTCGCACGTTGGCCAGGATGAGTTCAGGTTCAAGGCCGACGCCGGCGTCGATCAGCGCCAGCGGGCCGCCGCCATCGACCAGGTAGACGTGGCAGTCGTAGGGGTTGGACAGGTCGGCGCCGGTGGCGCCGCTGCCGACCAGGTGCACGCGGCGGGTGAGTTGCATCAGGCGGCAATCTCTCCGAAGGCCTTGCAGACGCCCAGGTAGACGCCGACGGCCTGTTCGAGTTGGGCGATCTCGATCCACTCGTCGTTGGTGTGGGCCTGGGCGATGTTGCCGGGGCCGAGGACGACGGATGGGATGCCGCCGACTTCCGAAAGCATGGCGGCGTCGGTGGCGTAGGCGACGCCCAGCGGGTCGGGCGACAGGCCGGCGGCGGCAACGGCCTGCTGGGCGGCTCGCACGACTGCGGCGTCGTGCGGCGTCTCCAGTGGGGGGATGTCCACGAAGGGTGGATCGCGGTCGACGCGGAGTTGCGGGTCGCTGGCGCGAAGGTCGTCCAGGGCGGCGTCGACGTGTTCCAGGACCTCGGCCGCGGAGTCGCCGGGGACGAGGCGGCGGTCGATTTCGATTTCGCAGAGGTCGGGGACGACGTTGACTCCGGCGCCGCCGCGGATGGTGCCGACGTTCCAGGTGGCGGTGCCGAGCACGGGGTGAGGGCGGGCGGTGAGGTGGGGTTCGATGCCGCGGGTGAGTGCGGGTATGGCCCTGGCCATGTCCTGGATGGCGTTGTGGCCCTGCTCGGGCATGGCGCTGTGGGCGGCGACGCCGTGGGTGCGGACGCGCCAGCGGACGGCGCCTTTCTGGGCGGTGATGATCTGTAGCTCGGTTGGCTCGCCGACGACGGCGGCGTCGACGGGGGGGCGTCGTTCGGCCATGACGCGGGAGCCGATCATGACGATCTCCTCGCCGACGGCGCCGGCGAGGCAGAGGTCCACGGGGAAGTCGGGGTCGTTGGCGGCGGTGTGGAGGACGTGGAGCATGGCGGCCAGGCAGCCCTTGGGGTCGGCGGAGCCGCGGCCGTAGAGGCGGCCGTTGGCGATGCGCGGGTTGAGGGCGTCGGGCATGGGGTCGAGGCCGACGGTGTCGAGGTGGCACTCGAGCAAGAGGGTGGGGCGGGCGCCGCGGCGGATCCAGGCGAGGAGGTTGGGGCGGTTGGGTTCGACGTCGTAGAGCTCGACGTCGGCGCCGGCGGCGCGGGCGAGGTCGGCGACGTGGTGGGCGAGGTCGGCCTCGCCGGGGCCGCCGGGGAGGCTGGCGTTGACGCTGTTGATGGCGACCAGGCCGGCGAGGGTGTCAACGACGGAGGTGGTGATGGCCGGACCTCGGGGGGTGGAGGGACGGGGGAGTCTGGCATACGGGGAGGGGTGGGAAATGGGGGTCTCGCGCGCAATAAGAGTTTTTTCCAAAAAACTCTTGAGGCGGCGCGGGGTGTGTTTTGGCGGGGTTTGGGGGGCGCCGGCGGCGGGGGTGGATGCCCGTGGCTGGGGGTGTTGGCGGGTTGGGCAGGGCGGCGCGGCGGGGAGCAGGCGAAGCATGAACGGAACCAGGCCGGACAGGCGCGGCAAGCCGCCTGGCGGGAATGCCACGCGGCTTGCGACGGGCGCCATGCGAGACAGCAGATTCGGGATGCGGGTCATCGCAGATCGCAGGTGAGCAACCGGATCCGGACCCTGGGCCGGGGCGAGCGCCGAGCGATGACCACCAGGGCGAGGTGGCTGGGCGCCAGCCAGATGCGGCGAAGTCCCAGCAGCCGGTTGCGTGTTCCGCGCATGAGACGCCTGGCGGCGATTGACAGCCGGCGCGCTGCGGCACCGATGAGGCAGCGGGCCAGGGAGCGCAGGCGCCGGGCGAGCTGGCGCGGGGTGGGGGGAAGCGGGAGACGGCGCGGCAGCGCGGTGAGGAGGCGGAGCGGGAACGTGGACATGGATGAACTCCAACTTGTCAAACGGACGCCCTTAGTGTACACTAGGTGCATACGGATCGCAAGTCGGGCGGCGGAGGTCAGTGCGAGCCGGTAACGCAGAGAGGTTTGGACGTGGGCAAGCGACGGGGCCGGAAGCGGCCGACGAGCGCGGAGCAGCGGTTTCGGTCGGCGGTGTTGGGGAAGGCGGACGAGTTGTCGGAACTGGTGCTGGCGAAGGCGCTGGCCGGCGAACGCTGGGCGGTGGAGCTGGCATTCAGCTACGCCTTCGGCGAGCCGCCGCGGGCGGGGAGCGGGCAGGCGTTCGCCGGGCTATTGGAGGATTTGCGTGCGGCTGCCGCGAGCGGTTCGTGACGAGCTATGGGCGCGGGTCGGGTACCGGCCCTACGCCGAGCAACGAACGGCTCACAACTCGGAGGCGCGCATCCGACTGATCGCGGGCGGGGAGCGGGCCGGGAAAAGCCGCAGCGCGGCGATGGAGGTGGCGGGGCGGTTCCTGGAAGGGCAGCTGTACTGGCTGGTGGGGCCGGATTACGACTTGTGCCGACCGGAGTTCACGTACCTGGTCGAATCGCTGGAGTCGCTGGACGCGATCGAGACGCTGAGCACGCCGAGCGGCCAGTCGAACCGGATGACGCTGCGCAACGGCACGGTGATCGCGACGCGGACGGCGCAACGGGCGCTGCGGCTGGCGGGGCAGGCGCCGGACGGAATCCTGGGCTGCGAGGCGGCGCAACTGTCGTACGAGGCGTTCCTGCGGCTGAGCGGTCGGCTGGCGGAACGGCGGGGCTGGCTATGGCTGAGCGGGACGTTTGAGGGGTCGCGGGGCTGGTACGCGGAGAAGTTCCGGGCCTGGCAGACGGACAACCCGGACCAGGCGGCGTCGTTTTCGATTCCGTCGTGGTCCAACCGGACGCTGTTTCCGGGCGGGCGGGAGGACCCGGAGATCCGGCGACTGGAGACGACGTATCCGAGCGACCTGTTCCAGGAACGCTTTGGCGGAGCGCCGTGTCCGCCGGTGTCGCTGGTGTTCCGTGAGTTCGAGCCGGCGGCGCATGTGCGGTCGATCCAGGACGCGTACGAGAGTTTCGACAATATCGAGATCGCGGTGGATCCGGGGTACGCGGGGGCGTACGCGGTGCTGGCGGTGGCGCAGCGCGGGGCCGAGGTGTTTGTGCTGGACGAGGTGTACATGCAGTACGCGATGACGTCGCAGGTGATCGAGGCGTGCAAGCGGCGGTCGTGGTGGCCGTACGTGCGCAGCGGGGTGATCGACATCGCGGGGCGGCAGCATCACGCGATGCCGAGCCAGATTGAGGTGTGGCTGGCGCAGGCGCGGATTCGGCTGCGTTCGCACCGGGTGCTGCTGCAGGACGGGATCGAGCGGCTGCGGACGTTTCTGCGTGACCCCGGGAACGGCGAACCGCGCCTGACGGTGAATTCGCGCTGCCAGGCGCTGATCTGGGAGTTCGGGAATTACCGGTACCACGAGCCGCAGGAGCATCACCCGGTCTCGGAGCAGCCGATCGACGCGGACAATCATGCGATCAAGGCGCTGTGTTACTGGCTGTATGACCGGTTTGGGGCGGTGTATCGGCGGGAGCCGCGGCGGTCGATTCCGTTTCGGATTACCTGGTGAATGGTCGTTTTCCGCTTGCAGCGGCGACGAGGGCGGCGGCGTTTGAGTCGAAGCGGGCTTGAAGCAAGGAGATTCACTGGACGTTCACCGTAAACATTCAGTGTGTGGTGGACCATGGAACGTCGGTAGCAGGAATGTCTTGCCAACCAATGCTGAAGTGTAACCGCAATTCGCCACCATTTCACGCCGAATGCACTGTCGCCTCCATTCCAGTAAGCTCGCCATACTGTGCATGTATCGTGCACACGTAGGGGTGACTAGCGAAGTAACGTCAATTGGTCCCGAAGGCATCACCGACGACTCGACTTGGGCGCGGTTTACAGACGATCAATCCACAGGATCGCTTTAGAGTTGAACTATTGTCCGGCCAATGGTATATTAGTTGAATTGCTACTTCACCCCAGAGGCACCTTGCAGAATCAACCTGGGTTGCCCTGCCCGGGACATGCCAGAACTTCACTCTCATTTAGTATTGTTGTGACTGACGCATAATGCTCTTTCCTGTCAATGGGAGTGTTTTGCAGTGGGCGAGGCGACAGCGTGGCTATACGCTATCTGAAGCCTCGAAGGCTATTGGCATTGCTGAATCGGACCTTAGAGAATTCGAGGCAGGAGAGAGACAAATAAGTTTGGGCCGTCTCGACGACATGGTTAAGGCATACAGCCAATCTCGTTCAGCTCTGCTTCGTGCCGCACCACCGCCGCTGGACGCACAACCAAAGTACTTTCGCTCCCTTCAGAGCAAAGTTGTCAAGCCTTCAACTGAAGTATTGGACATAGTTCGCGAGGCTCGTCGCATACAGCGGGCAATAGCCAAAATCACAGATGTGGCACCTGATTTGTTTGCCGATGCTGAGATTGCATCATACAAGCTCAGTGACGACCCGGACGAGGTAGCGCTACACGAGCGTAGAGCGTTGGGCTTTCGGCACGATCTTCCTACGCAAGACTCGCACAATACGGCTTATCACGCCCGACGAATACTGCTAGAGAAGTGCGGCATTCTTGTATTCCAGAAGAAGTGGCCTAGAGACCAGGGACTGGGTATCTCATTGTATGACGCTGACTGTCCGCCATCGATTATTGTCAATACCGATCGTCAGAACATGCAGGCACGGTCATTCACCTTGTTTCACGAATATGCGCATCTTCTCTTGCGACAGACTGGAATTTCGGATCAAAGAGTAAGCGAAGGTCCGCATTGGAGAGTTGAACGGTGGTGCAATCGCGTTGCCGCGGCAATGCTCATGCCAAAGTCGGCATTCCTAAGGTACGTCAAAGAACGGTTTGCTGATCTAGCACCAGGTGATTGGGATACAAAAGACGTCGGCATGGTAGCTCGCCGTTTCAAGGTTAGCTATGCCGCGGCAGGCATCCGACTAAGAGATTGCGGGGTTACTGATGCGATTGATCGAATGGAAGGTAGATTGTGGTACGCCGATGTCAAGAGCGAGCCACAGCCGCCTGTCGAAGAACAGGGTAAGAAGACTCGTGAGTTCAAGCGTTCATATGGCCGTGAACGATTTCATGAAGTAGGTGCGGAAGTGGCCGACGTGTTTATGAATGCACTGAAGGATGATGTCATTTCAACTCGTGATGCTGCTGCGTTTCTTGACTTGACAGGAACAGGCCTACGGTCATTCGCTGAGATTACACAGGGTAGCCAATCACGCCCTGACAGTGTGGCTTGATTGCTTCTCAATCCTGGTCCAACTTATACAATTGATACGTGCAGCATCATGGACATTTCAAATTCACATTTTCCTGCGCCGCCAAAGCCAAAATACAACTCACGCCGTCAATTGGTGTTGTGGCGCGGGCTTCGCAGGCTGTTCTTAGAAAATCGCTTGGTTTTGGTCCCAGCAGTTCGAGATGAGTTAGCACGCCTTGACCCGGGTGGGCTGCGTGAGCTAAAGAAAAGTCCTCAGTTCAGAGTAGCCAGAATGAGGCCAATGGAAGTCTCCGAATACCAGCGCCTTGACAATGCATATACAGGGCTCGTTACAACGAGCACTGCCAACAAAGACCCTGCTGATGCATGGCTTGTTGCATTTGCACTTGCAAACGGATGGACGGTTGTCACATCAGAGCTTCCTGCCGCGCAATCGCAAGGCAAAGTCGCAGGCGTCAAGATTCCGGACGTTTGCCAATCGGAAGGCGTATCGTGCATATCATTGGACGATTTGCTGCAACAGGAGAACATCTGACTCACATCCTAGATAAGTTTCTACTTGCTTTTGAGAACTTTGTTAAGGCGGTAATTCGAATTGGAAGTTGGTAGTATTCGGAGGATCGTTGAATTGGATGCGTTCATGGACTGGCTGGTAGCAAACGAAGGTGCCTACGGGGATGGCGCACGCCACCACTGGAGATACCGTCTTGGCTAGTGGGATGACGGCTGGGGAGTTCATTGAGAAGTGGCGGGCGGTGGCGTTGAATGAGCGGGCGGTGGCGCATGAGCATTTTCTTGACCTCTGCCGCTTACTAGGTGAGGAGACGCCGGTTGAAGCCGACCCACACCAGGAGTGGTACCGCTTCGAGAAGGTGGCGCGGAAGGACAGCGGGGGCGGCGGCTGGGCGGACGTGTGGAAGCGCGGGCATTTCGCCTGGGAGTACAAGAGCCAGGGCAGGGACCTGGACGCGGCGTTTCAGCAACTGCGGCAGTACGCGCTGGCGCTGGAGAACCCGCCGCTGCTGATCGTCTCGGACATGCGACGCTTCCGGATTTACACCAACTGGACGAACAGCATCGGCCAAGTTCACGAGTTCACGCTGTACGACCTGGACGATGCCGATACCTGGAACAAGCTGAAGTGGGCGTTCAGCGACCCGGAACGGTTGCGGCCCGAGCAGACGCGGCAGACCGTGACGGAGCAGGCTGCAGCCACATTTGCCGACCTGGCGCTGAAGCTGCGCAACGACCACGACCGGCAAGAGGTGGCGCGGTTCGTGATCCGGCTGGCGTTCTGCATGTTCGCCGAAGACATGCGGCTGTTGCCCGACCAGCTATTCCGGCGCCTGTTGGATACGGTGCGGCGTCGGCCTGAGCAGTTCGCCCCACTGGCCAGCGAGCTATTTGCCCGGATGGCTTCCGGCGGCATGTTCGGCGTGGACGACGTGCCCTGGTTCAACGGCGGGCTGTTCGACGAAGACTCGAAGGCCCTGCCGCTGGACCGGCCCGGTATCGAGATCGTGCGCGAAGCGGCCGGCCTGGACTGGTCGGAAATCGACGCATCAGTCCTGGGCACGCTGTTCGAGCGGGGGCTGGACCCGGACAAGCGCTCGCAGCTGGGCGCGCACTACACGGACGCCGACAAGATCATGCGAATTGTCGAACCGGTGATCGTGCGTCCCTGGCTGGCCGAGTGGGAGCGCACCAAGGAACTGATTGCACACGAAATGGCTCAGGTCGAGCCGGCGGGCGCGGGCGGCCGGCGGCGCCAACGGGCGGAGCGGACGCTGCGCGAGTTTTTGGGCCGGTTACGCGAATTCCGCGTGCTGGATCCGGCCTGCGGGTCGGGCAACTTCCTCTACCTAGCCCTACGCGCGTTGAAGGACCTGGAGCATCGGGTTCAACTGGAAGCGCACGCGCTGGGGCTGGGGCGCCAGTTTCCGTCGATCGGCCCCTCAAGCGTGAAGGGCATCGAAATCAACCCGTACGCCGCCGAACTTGCGCACGCCGCAGTGTGGATCGGCGAGATCCAGTGGATGCAGCGCAACGGTTTCGGCCTGAATCGCCGGCCGATTCTCGATGACCTGGAGTCGATTGAGCACCGGGACGCGGTGCTGACGGAGGACGGAGAGGAGCCGGAGTGGCCGGCGGCGGACGTGGTGATTGGGAATCCGCCATTTCTGGGCGATCGGGTCATGCGAGACGGCCTCGGTCACGCATACACGGAGCGATTGCGGCGGGCCTACCAGGGCTCAGTCCCCGCGTCAGCCGATCTCGTCTGCTACTGGTTCTTCAAGGCCGGCGACCTGGTAGCACAGAGCAAGGTTGCCCGCGCCGGCCTGGTTGCAACGAACTCGATCCGTGGTGGGAACAACCGAGCGGTGCTGGACCGTATCGTCAAGCAAGGTGCCATCTTCGACGCATGGTCGGACGAGCCCTGGGTCATCGACGGTGCGGCCGTGCGCGTGTCGTTGATTTGTTTCGGCAGTAAAGATTCCAACGACGCCATCCACCTAAATGGAGCGGCAGCAGAATGCATCCACGCCGACCTGACCGAGGGCAGCGTAGATATCACGCAAGCTTCTCGTCTGGACTGCAATCAGGGCGTTGCGTTCCTGGGCGTCAATAAGAACGGCGCGTTTGACATTCCAGGCGACCTCGCGCGCGAATGGCTGCGGCTACCGTCCAACCCAAACGGTCAGCCGAACTCCGACGTACTGAAGCCGCGAGTGATTGGACGGGACTTAACGCGCCGCCCCTCGGATGGCTGGATCGTTGACTTTGGCTCGACCATGAGCGAGGCGGACGCAGCGCTATACGAAGCGCCGTTCGCCTACGTGGCAGACAACGTCAAGCCAGTGCGGCAACGGAACCGAATAAAGAGACTTCGAGAGGAGTGGTGGCGGCACTGGCGTCCGCGTCCGGCCATGTGGCAGGCGCTGGATGGTCTGTCACGCTACATCGCCACCCCAACAATGGCGAGGCATCGGCTGTTCGCGTGGTACGACAGGAGCGTTTGCCCCGATCATCAGCTCATTGTGATCGCCCGCGACGACGACACCACGTTCGGCATCCTGCATAGCCGCTTTCACGAACTGTGGTCGCTGCGCCTGGGTACCTGGCTCGGCGTGGGAAACGATCCGCGCTACACGCCTACGACAACGTTTCAGACGTTTCCGTTCCCCGAAGGGCTGTCGCCCGACATCCCCGCCGTCGATTACGCCGACGATCCGCGGGCGATTGCCATTGCAGAAGCTGCTCGTCGACTAGTCGAGCGCCGTGACCGGTGGCTGAATCCGCCGGAATGGGTGGAGTGGGTGGATGAGCCGGTGACGGGGTATCCGAAGCGGCCTGTGCCGACCAAAGCTGCTCCGGTGCGAGAGCTTGGGCGGCGGACGCTGACGAATCTGTATAACGAGCGGCCGCAGTGGTTGACGGATGCTCATGGGGAGTTGGATGTGGCGGTGGCTGCTGCTTACACATGGAAGCCAGATGCACCTGACACTGAAGCACTCGAACAACTCTTAAGGTTGAACCTAAAGCGGCAACTCTAAGGATATGCCACACTACGTATCTCGAGCACCGAGTGACTTATGCGTTGCCTGAACTCATGATACTCTCCAATTACACCTTCCTGACGCTTCGATTCCCACGTACACGAATGAGTATCCCTCGCTCACCGCTACGACCTTCGCCTCCGGATAAACCTGGTCCACCGAAGTTTCCAACATTGCCAGCACGACCTATCAGTAGTGGTGTACGATTAGAAAAGTACTCAGGAGTCTCTCCATCTTGCAGAACCACCATTAACTCCTTCATACCGACCTGCTCGTCATTGAGTTGGACATCTATGTGCCTTCCGTGACTGACTTCGCTGAGAAGGCGCACGGCCAGAGTATTCTGTTCAACACCGAAATGGCTCTCTCCTTCCGACGATGCCTTGCCATAGTAACGTAGAGCTTCGTCGAAGCGACCTAGGAATAAATGACAATTACCCATATTGAAGTAGGCGTATGACGGTTTGTCTTCAGCCGCTTTCCGATACTCAATCAACGCCTCCTCAAATCTGCCCAGATCGTACAACACGTTCGCCAGATTATAAAACGCCGACAGGTTTGCGTCGTTCCACCGGACTGACTCTCGGAAGTCGAGCAGAGCCCCATCATAATCCCCAAGCTCCGCTTTGGAATTTGCCCTATTAAAATAGATCATATGCAAAATGCTTGGGTTAAAGACGCTGACTTCCCGCTGGGTAGATTGATCATAGTCGCTGATAGCAGACGGATGTTCTCCTAGTGCAGCATAGGCATTTCCACGCAGGAAGTACATTTCGAAATCACCTGTATCCCGCTCAATCGACCGTGTATACGAGTCGACAGCCTGTCTAAATTCCCCATCCTGATAGTACCTATTCCCCATCTGTCTGTAATCTAGTTCACCAATGCCGAGCGATGCCTCCGCACTGTTTGCCTCTGCAAAGCCATATAGGTCTTGAAATAGCGACTCGTGACGGGTGTCCAGGAACGCCAAATCAGAGAGAATCGCGGCCTTGTCCTCCTTGGCAATCACGACTTCCTCTATGATCCCGTTCACCTCCGATAGTAGCGGTCTCCCAATGATGAAGACACTCCGCTGCCGAAGAATCCGAGTCATTGCCTCTCCTATGAGCATAGGCTCAAGGTAAAGCAATTGCTGTGAATTGGGATCGCGAGAAAACACCTGCTCGATGCTCTGATCTCGATTGGAACCGGAAATCTGACCGATATGAATTGTGTTGAGTGTGTCTAAGAAGAACACCCTGCCATCACAGCTCTCCTCCTGACAAGCAACCCAGAGCGCCATGAGGGGGTTCCATGTGAAGTCAAGAAGACCAGTTGCTGCGCCCAGATGCTGAAGCTTAGCTAGCAGTTCAAGATCCGCAATTTCTCGACCTGCATGGATCCCAAAGCCCCTTGATCGAGCAGGTTCGAGCAGGCTGTTTTTGTGATAATCAATATAGGTTTTTTGAAAGGTGTTGGATTTGATAATGTCTTCGCTATACTGCGAGACTAACCTGCGAGTCGCTGCTGACCGTAGCGGCCAATTGCTTTTCTTTTGGCCTCGGTATGCATAGATCCCTGAGACCTCTGTGATCCCTCTAATCTTAGACAAGTATGTTTCGAGCACGCCGGTCGCAGAATCTCCTAGGTGATGCTCGATGTGAACCGATTCTAGCAGGACGTCTTCGCGCAGTTGGGTTAGGTGATAGTTGATGGAATACCTGGGGGACGAGTACGAGTAGGGCCGGTCCCATACGCCGCTCCCAGGGGAAGGTGTGAGGCGAGAGTAGCGAGACGGGAGACGGGAGTGGGAGGGGACTGCCTGGATGTGGTAGGCACTGTTGATTTGAGGTTCGACATGGGTTGCCGAGAGACTCTGGCTTGGCCCTTCGGCAGGCTCAGGACGGGCTCAGCGCGGACGGTTGGAGCCGAGGTTGGAAGCATTTGGTCTGGGTGGGTTGCCAGGGGTGGCTTGGGTGCGGTCGGGTAGTTGGTTGCTACTGGGTCCCGGCCGGGGACGCCGGGATGACGAGGGAGGAAGGCGGGTGGGTTCGGGGTTGGTTGCGCGGAAGAGGCCGGTTAGAAACCGGCCCCTACGAAATATGGGATGAACAGGGAGCCGCGGCGGTCGATTCCGTTTCGGATTACGTGGTGAGGCGTTGGGGGGTGAAGGGGTGGAGGGGGTAGGCGGGGGGTTGGTTGGTGAGGAGGCGGGTGATGAGTTGGGCGGTGTGCCAGCTCATGGTGATGCCGTGGGTGTGGTGGCCGGTGGCGAGGTAGCAGCCGCTGCGGGGGTCATGGCCGATGAGGGGCAGGCCGTCGGTGGGTTCGGGGCGGAAGCCGGTCCA
>DAOUJT010000041.1:0-6167 GCA_034422315.1 Chloroflexota bacterium
TGACCGTCGGCTGTCAGCGACGGCCGGCCGGAGGCCACGATCATCTCGACCCGCACCAGCGTTCGCGGCACCCAGTCGACGCCGCGGATGGTGATGTCCGAGCCAGCCGCGCCGCTGGGCGGTTCGATCCGCAGTTCGGGGCCGTGATCCTCGGCCAGCGGGAAGTCGCCGGTGATGGATGAGCCATACAAGCCCAGGGCAAGAATCACCAGCACCGGGATCAGCAGGACGGTCCCGGCGATGGCGGCGATGGTTAGCGCGCGGCTGGTGGACATGAGTGCTGCTTGCGGGCCCCCCAGGATCCCAGGGCATACCGGAACCAGTGCCCGCCGTCGCACGCTGTCCGGGAGGCGGGTGTCCGACGCCCCGGCGTCGGCTGGATTGTAGTCCGTCCGGGCTCTGCCGCCGGACGCGCCTCAGGCCAAGGTGGGACGCGTGCCGCGCAGGTCGTGCCGCGGAATCCGGGGGGCGCTGGCGCTCGCTTAGGTCAGGCGGATGACGTCTCGCCGCCCGGCCAGGCCGGCCAGTTACCGAAGGCGGAAGCCGTGCGCCCCGAGTAGGCCACGGCCAACGCGCCCCGCGCCTCGTCGCCGATGCCGACCAGCATGCCGTTGGCCCGGCCGCCGGCGCTGATGGCAATGATGCCGCTGGCGTTGTCACCGGAGATGGCGATGATGCCGCTGGCGTTGCCAGCGCTGATCGCGACGATGCCGATGGCGTTGCCCACGCCGATCGCGACGATGCCGACCGCGACGAGCGGGCTTAGCGCGACGGTTCCAATTCCAACGATGTAGGCGAAGCTGACGGTCCGATCAGCAACGATCCAGTCCATTTCAACGACGCCAACAATCCCCAGAATCGTGACGATTATGGCGGCGAGCAGCGTGCCAAGCGTGGCGAGTCCGGCCACCCCTCGGAATGCCTGTCCAACCCCGGTCTGTGCTGTGTCTGACATGATCGACGCCTCCTTGCGGGTGAGCCTACGCGGGCGCCTGCGAGGTCTACAACTAGAGCGTCCGAGCGACGAAGCAACCGGAACGGCGAGGCACGATCACGCGGCCGTCCGGTTCGGCGGCGGCGGACGCGATGTCGCGCAGGTGGGGTCGCAGTGTGTTCGCGAGCGCATCGGCGTCGCCGGGATCGTTCAAGGCCGGCGCGCCGCGCAGGTGCAGCCCGGTGACATAGAGCCGCAGCAGCGCGTCCACCGTAGGGAACTCCAGCACGTCGTCTCGGGCATGGACTTCCACGACATTGAAGGTGCGTGACAGCGTTTGCGCGCCGTTTTCCAATGTGAATCTGCCGCGGGCCGATGGCGCGGCGGCTCGTGTGGCCTGAATGGTCAAGCCAGCCTGCCGGCAGGCCTCCACGTGCCAGTCGAGCAGTCGCCGGCCTGACGAGTGGCTGTCGGCGCTGGCCAGGAGGACGCCGCCCGGGGCCAGCACGCGGCGCAGCTCGCGCAGGGCGCGCGGGATATCCATCGTGGACGGCAGCACGTGCCCGGCGGTCACGAGCTCAAACTGTCCAGAGTTCAGCGGCAGTGACTCGATGCTGGCCTGCACGCCGTCCGCCTGGTACCAGGCCCGCGTGAGCGCCGCCGCGTGCTTCTGCACGTCCAGGGCCACGATCCAGGCGCCGGGTGCGGCCCGCGCGCGGAGGGCTGCCGTCATCCGCCCTTCGCCGCAACCCACGTCCAGGGCCGCGTACACGCGCCGGACGTCGATCAAGCCAAGCTGCCAGTCGTGAAAGCTGACGCGGGTCGGGGGCCGGTCGTTCAGGGGACTCTCGCGAACACCGCTGCGCGAACGGCGGGTGGCGGCTTCATACCATCAGCATGTCCTGCCCGGGGCGCAGCCGGCGATGCGCGTCGCGGGCCAGATCCTCGCGCTTGACATCCCGCTGACGTTGATAGGCCAGGATCAGGTTTCGACAGATGCGCGCGGCGATCTCCTGCGGGCTGACCGCAGCCAGATGCTGGGGACCCATCGTAAAGCCGTGGGCCTGGACGATCTCCGCGCACTCGTCCTCGTTGAGGAGCCGGGCGCGGTTGAACGGGTCGAGGTACGGACGATCCGCCACGTCGGGATGGCGCAGGACGAAGTGCGCCGGCAGCCCTACGCCCTCCAAGGAAACTCCGACCCGCTGAGCCACCGCCAGGTAGACGACGCCGAGGGTGATGGGCAGCCCGGTGCGTCGGGTGACGACCTGGTCCAGCAAGCTGTTGGACGGGTTTGGGTAGTCGGTGCGCGCGCCGTCGAAGCCCCGCACGGAGTACATGTAGACGGCCAGCGTCCGCAGCGCCTGGGCCGGGTCGTCATCACGCATCGGACCCGGCGCCGCATCGGCAAGCTTGTCGAGGAACCGAAGAACTTGGTCGGTGTCGATGCTCGGGTTCAGCACGCGCGCAACCAGCAGCGCCCCGGTTTCGGCCGCTCCGGCCGGTTCCATGGAGCGGAACCGGTCGAGCGCTTCCAGTGCCTGCTCGCGGCGAATTGCGGTCAGCGCTTCTTCGATGCGGTCCGGATGCGAGGTCGTGCGTTCAGCGGCCTTCAGCGCGACAACCGCTCGCTCGCCGGCCTGCGCGATATGCGCCACGACTCGAGCCCGAATGGCCGGATCGTCATCAGCCAGCATGTCCACCATGGCCTGGACCGCCCGATCGTCGAGCGGTCGCGCTTGCCCGGTCGTCATCCTGCGCGGCGGCGGAGCGGTGGCATTTCGCTTGCGTCCGTTGGTCGAAGGCTCGGATGGATTCTGTCACGCGGCCTTGCCCGCAGCCGGTGTCGTGACCGGTCCATGAAAACCGTGGAAGCTTCGGGCAGTATGGGGAGCGTCTTCTTCGCTATCGGGCGGAAGCCGTGATCAAGCGTGTGAACTGCGCGAGGGCCCGGCGGGCGTGGTCCGGCCAGTCCGATGGACGACTCGCGCTGTGGCGATGCCCGTGAGCACGACCGGCAATACCACGCCATCCTCCTCGTCCATCTAGCCACGGGAAAGACCGAGGAAATCACAACCATGCAGCAGCCGGCGCCTCAGGTTGACGTGCAAGGACTCTGGAAGGTGTTCGGCAATAAGCCGGACCGCGCCCTGGACCCCGCCTATAGCTCGAAATCTCGAAGCGAGATTCAGGACGAACTCGGGCTTGTCGTCGCGCTGCGCGACGTGTCATTCAGCGTGGAGCGGGGACAGATCTTCGTCGTCATGGGGCTTTCGGGCAGCGGCAAGTCAACCCTGGTGCGCGCCCTGATCAGGCTCGTGGAACCCACGCGCGGCAGCATATCGATCGACAGCGAGGATGTGCTGTCGTATTCAACGAACCAGCTGATGCAGTTCCGTCGACAGAAGATCGCGATGGTGTTTCAGAACTATGGGCTGCTCCCGCATCGGTCCGTGCTGGACAACGTGGCTCTGGGCCTTGAGATTCGGGGAATCGATAAGGACACACGTTATCGAATGGCCTCGGAGAGCATCGAGACCGTGGGCCTCGGCGGCTGGGAAGATTATCGCCCGCGCGAGATGAGCGGCGGCATGCAGCAGCGAGTTGGACTTGCCCGGGCGCTGGCCGTGAATCCCGATATGCTGCTAATGGATGAGCCGTTCAGCGGGCTGGATCCACTCATTCGCCGGGAACTGCAAGACGAACTCATCTCGCTGCAAACCAAGCTGCAAAAGACCATCGTGTTTATTACGCACGATCTGAACGAAGCTCTGAAGATTGGCGACCGGATTGCCGTGATGCGGGATGGGGAGATCATCCAGGAGGGCTCGCCGGAGGAGATCGTTACGCTGCCGTCGGATGAGTACGTGACTGAATTCGTGCAGGACGTTTCACGAGCTAAAGTTATACAGGCCAAAGCCGTAATGCAAGAGTCTGAAGTCGTCGTTTACGAACGGCAGGGACCGCGCGCAGCGTTGCACATTATGGATAGCCACAGCCTGGAGGCAGTGTTTCTGATCGCGCGCGACTTCACGCTGCGGGGTGTGCTCACGAAGGACCGGGTTACGGAGCTGATCAATGAGAGACAGCGTACCCTGGAAGGCGCGGAAGTCGATCCGGCGACGATCACGACCCCGGACTCGCTCATCGACGACATCATCCCGATTGCCGCACAGACCCGGCATCCGATCGCCGTGGTTGGCGATACGGGAGCACTCCTGGGCGAGATTCGCCGCGGGGCGTTGCTCGCCGGCATGGTTGAAGGAAAGCAGGAGACTTGAGCATGGCTCGAGCTGACCGAGCATCACCCGAACAGGCGGCTACCTCGGGGGATCATCCGTTGGACTTCGTCCGACTTCACGCTTTGTGGCTGGCCGGACTTGGAATCGTCGGCGTGGCGCTGCTCGTTACTTTGCTGGTGTGGGGCCCGGAAATGGAGTTTCCGACGACCGTATCCAGTTCCGAGATTCCGACCTCAGGGGGAGGGTCCATCACGCTGGACCGCACCGTGCGCGAAGTCACAAGCGGCGCCATTGACGACGTGGTGACACGGATTACCAATGATGGCAGCTGGCTGTTCGACGGACTGAGCACGGCCGTGGACACCGTGCTCGTGCAAATCGAAAACGGCCTGAAGTGGCTGCCCTGGCCGGCAATTGTGATTGGCCTTGCCTTCCTCTCGCTGGCCGTCGGCGGGTGGCGGCTGCTGGCATTCACGGTGGCGGCGCTGCTGTTCGTCGGCTTTATGGATCTCTGGGAAAACATGATCGACACGATTGCGCTGATGGTCGTGGCCGTGGCTATTGCGGTGTTGATCGGCCTTCCGCTGGGCGTCTTGGGCTCTCGAAACCAGCTGGCCGACAACCTGATGCGTCCCATACTTGACGCGATGCAAACCATGCCCAGTTTCGTGTATCTCCTGCCGGGCATTCTGGCCTTCGGGCTGGGAAAGCCGGCCGGCATTTTTGCCACCATCATTTACGCCGTTCCTCCCGTCATCCGGTTGACGAACCTGGGAATCCGGCAGGTTCCGAGCGAGACGATCGAGGCTGTTCGATCGTTCGGCGCATCGCCGCTGCAAATCCTGGCGAAAGTTCAGATTCCAATGGCCCTACCGACAATCATGGCAGGGATCAATCAAACCACCCTGATGGCGCTGTCCATGGTGACCATCGCCAGCATGGTCGCCGCCGGCGGCCTGGGCGACAACGTGCTGCGGGCGCTGCAAAAGAACCAGCCCGGCAACGGGGCCATTGCCGGGCTATCCATTGTGTTTCTGGCCATCATCATTGATCGTCTTACACAAGCCGTGTCGCGCAACCGGCAAGAAATGCTGAGATCGGTAGGTTAGTTGTCGCTGGATAGTTGCTGTAATTCGAATGCTAGTGCCGAATTGTGTCGACAATATGATAGCCGCACCAAGCGTTGCATTGACAGGCAGGCATTCGTCAGGTAGAGTGCGCGTACAGGTCGCTGCATGCAAGCTGCACAATGTTGTATTGTGCATAGCAGTAGTCCTGATGAACTAAGGCATGTTTGCAGCAGCTCAGAGCGCTGGTGACCACCCAGGTCAACCCGCGAGGAGTGGAGGCTCTACTATGAAACATATCACCAGACGGCGGATGTTGCGGATAGGGACATTGGGCTTTGCCGGCTCCGTTGTCGCAGCCGCGTGCGGCGAGACGCAAGTCGTCGAAAGGATTGTCACGCAGCAAGTCGAAGTCGAGAAGATCGTTGAAAAGGAAGTGCCAGTCGAAAAGGTCGTCGAGAAGATCGTGACTCAAGAGGTAGTTGTCGAAAAGATCGTCGAGAAGATGGTCGAGGCACCGCCCGGAGAGAAACAGACGCTCGTCTTTAGCGACCTCAACTGGACCAGCGCCCAGATTCAGAACCGGATTGCCCAGTATATTGTCGAAAAGGGCTACGGATATCCCACCGACGTAGTATTCGGCGCTACGCTCCCGTTGTTTCAGGGCCTGCGCCGCGGCGACAGCCACATCACCATGGAAATCTGGCTGCCAAACCAGGATGAAGCCTGGGCAGAGGCGCAAACAGCCGGAGAGGTGGTGTCGATTGGCGAGAGTCTGGGCAAGGACTGGCAGTCGGCTTTTGTAATCCCAGCCTACCTGCAGGAAGAGTATCCGGACCTGGACAGCGTGGAGGATCTGAAGGACGAGCAGTACAAGGCGCTGTTTCAAACGACAGAATCGGGGGACAAGGCGCGCCTGGTTTC
>DAOUJT010000042.1:0-19312 GCA_034422315.1 Chloroflexota bacterium
CAAGGGCAAGGAATGGGCAACGCTCGCGGTGGACGTGGAGGAAGGCTTCCGCCCGGTTTACATAATTCCAACCGACAAGAAACGAGTCGTGGCCGATCTGCGGCGCGAACTCAGGGGGGCCGGCCAACTCCTGCTGGCCACCGACGAAGACCGCGAAGGCGAGGCCATCGCCTGGCACCTGGTGGAAGTGCTGAAGCCGCGCACCCCCGCGCGGCGCCTCGTCTTCCACGAGATCACCCGCTCGGCCATTACCGAAGCGCTCTCGCACACCCGCGAGATTGACCAGCGGCTCGTCCAGGCCCAGGAGTCGCGGCGCGTCCTCGACCGCCTGATCGGCTATCTCGTTTCCCCAGTTCTCTGGAAGAAAGTTGGCAGCGGCTTGTCCGCCGGCCGCGTGCAGACCCCGGCCCTGCGGCTCATCGTGCAGCGTGAGCGCGAGCGCATGGCCTTCGTGTCCGCCGCCTATTGCATCCCAATTGCCACGCTGGCCCCGGCGGGCGACTCCGAGACCACGTTCGACGCGCGCCTGGTCAGCCTGGATGGCCGCGTGCTTGCAACTGCTGCCGACTTCGACCCGGACACCGGTGAACTTCACGCCGACAGCAAGGCTCGACTGCTGCCTGAGGCGGAGGCGCAGTCGGTGATCCGGACGCTGGCCGACGCGACGTTCCGAGTCGCCGAGGTCACCAAGCGCCCCCGCACCCGCCGCCCGCAGCCCCCGTTCATCACCTCCACGCTCCAGCGCGAGGCGTCGACCCGTCTGCGTTTCTCGCCTCGCCAGACCATGCGCGTGGCCCAGCAGCTCTACGAGAACGGCTACATCACCTATATGCGCACCGACTCGCCGGCGCTGTCGGCCCAGGCCACCAGCGCCGCGCGCGCCGCCGTTCGTGCCGAGGTGCCGAACGATCGGGAGCACGACTACCTGCCCGAGCAGCCCCGGCGCTACCGTGCCCGCTCGGCCCGGGCCCAGGAGGCGCACGAGGCCATCCGACCCGCTGGCGAGCGCTTTCGGCATCCCGACGACCTCGGTCCCGACGTCGACGCCGACGGCCGCCGCCTGTATCGGCTCATCTGGCAGCGCACCCTCGCGTCGCAGATGCGCGATGCCCGGTTCGAACAGACTCGCGTCCACGTTGCAGCCCAGGCGGGCGAGCACGGCGCGGCCGTCTTCCGGGCCAACGGCCAGGTCGTCGTCTTCGATGGTTTTCTGCGCGTCTACGCCGGCGAACGCAGCCGGGAGCGTCTGCTGCCGGACCTGGCCGAGGGCGATGGGCTCGACGTCCGCGGCATCGATCCCGGCCGCCGCGAGACCAGCCCGCCCGACCGCTGGACCGAGGCCAGCCTCATCCGCGAACTCGAGCGCCTGGGCATCGGCCGTCCGTCCACCTACGCCACCATCCTGGAAACGGTGCAGGGCAAGTACGTGGAGCGCAAGGAAGGCGCGCTGGTCCCGCGCTGGAACGCCTTCGCGGTGATTCAGCTGCTGGAAGCGCACTTTGGCGAGTTGGTTGATGCGGGCTTCACCGCCAACATGGAGGTTGGGCTGGACCGCGTGGCCGACGGTTCCCTGGATCCCCTGCCCTGGCTGGCGGACTTCTACTTTGGCTCGAGCAGCCCCGACGACGCCGCGGCGCCAGGCGGCGCGGGCATGCTGCATGAGGGCCTGCGCAAACGAATCGAATCCAGCCAGGAGGCCATCGACGCCCGCTCGGTCTGCACGATCCCGCTGTCCGGTGACAACGGCTCCTCGATCGCCGTTCGCATCGGCCGCTACGGCCCGTATTTGGAGGCTGCGGAAGGTGGCGCCCGTGCCCAGGCGCCCGAGGACCTTGCTCCGGATGAGTTGACCGCCGAAGTCGCCGCGGGCCTTCTGGTCAAGGCCGCCCGCGCAGACGAGCCCCTCGGCACCGATCCGGCGTCCGATCTGCCGGTATTCCTCAAGTCTGGTCGGCTCGGCCCGTACCTCCAGTTGGGCGAGGGCCGAGGCGCTGGACGCCGACGTCCCAAGACCGCCAGCGTCTGGCCGATGTTTCAGCCCGAGACCCTCACGCTGGAGCAGGCGCTCGACATGCTCGCCTACCCCAAGTCGCTGGGAACTCACCCCGACAGCGGGACGCGAGTCACCGTCCAGGACGGCCCCTACGGCCCCTACGTCAAGTGCGGCAAGGAGTCCCGCAGCCTGCCGGGCGAGGGCGACGCGCGCTACGACAAGCTGGCGTCCATCGAGCTGGGCGAGGCCCTGGAGCTGCTCAAGGCCCCGCGGCAGCCGCGCCGGCGGCGTGGGCAAGCAGCCCCGCTAGCCGAGCTTGGCGCGCATCCGGCTTCTAACGCGCCCATCACTGTCCGTGACGGTCGCTACGGCCCCTACGTCACTGACGGCGAACTCAACGCCAGCCTTCCCAGGGGCAGTGATCCGGCAGCCGTCTCACTGGACGAGGCCGTCGCGCTGTTGGCCGCTCGTGCCGAACGCGTCGCGGCCCAAGGCGGCCGTCGCCGCCGGCGAACCGGAACACGCCGCCGCACGCGCTGATTCCGTCCACGCGTCCCTGGTGCGATATGCTTAAGGCACGTCCGATCCGTTCGGGCGAATACACACGCTTCCCGACGCTGAAGGGTCCTGCCGCGACACGCGGTCCCCGGAGCGAGTGACGGTAGCGGAGGACTTTCGAAGGACAAGAGAGGGGCAAATACCCACATGCCGGCTGCCTCTATGCGCGATTTGCTCGCCGCTGGCGTGCATTTCGGCCATCGAACGCCGCGTTGGAACCCAAAGATGGCTCAGTTCATCTTTGGTGCGCGGGGCGGCGTGCACATCATCGATCTTCAGCACACGGTCCGGGCGCTTGACCGTGCCACAGCGTTCATGCGCACCACCGCCGCCAGCGGTGGCGAGGTCATTTTTGTGGGCACGAAACGACAGGCCCAGGAGGTCGTGCGCGAGCAGGCCGAACGCTGCGGCGCCCACTACGTCCAGCACCGTTGGCTCGGCGGCACGCTGACCAACTTCGAGACGCTGCGCGCGCGCTTGCAGCGCCTGCGCGAATTGGAGGCCCGCGAGGCCACCGGCGAGTTCGACCGGCTCTCCAAGAAGGACGCGCAGCGCCTGCGGGTGGAACTGGCTCGACTCATCAAGAAGATGGGCGGCATCAAGCACATGTCGCGGTTGCCGGCCGGCCTGTTCATCATCGATCCCAAGCGCGAATCCAATGCGGTGACCGAGGCTCGCAAGCTCGACATCCCAATTGCCGCCATCGTCGATACCAACTGCGACCCGGAAATGGTGGACTACGTCATCCCGGGGAACGATGACGCCATTCGCTCGATTGCGGCGGTCACGGCTGTCGTGGCCGACGCCGTGCTGGCCGGCCAGGAAGAGTTTCGTAACCGCCAGGCGGAGCGTGAGGCACGGCTGGCCCGCGAGGCTCAGGCCGCGCTGGCCGCGGCCGCACAGGCCGAGGCGGCGGGCGAAACGACCAGCGACATCGAGGCTGCCATGTTGGCCGCAGCCAGCGCGGCCGGAAACGTGCGGCAGCGTTCCGGAGCGGGCGCTGGATCGCCACAGCCGGGTACGTCAACGCCGTCCGCCGACCCGCGCGGCGCGCCCCGCGGCCGTCGTCGACCACCACCCCAGGCGCGCGGCGGTCGCCGCCGACCGAACGGCCGTTCGCCTCGCTCAGGTCAGGGTGCGGCTCGGCCCCGTGGCCGGGCTCAGCCCGGGCAGCGGGGCGCGGGATCGGGCGGCGCCCGTACCAACCCCCAGCGCAACCAAGGCAGATAGACGTTTATGGCGCACAAAGCATCCGTAGCTGACATTCGCGCGATCCGGGCCGACACCGGCGCGGGCGTCATGGACATCAAGCGAGCCATCGAAGATGCCGAGGGCGATCTCGACAAGGCCCGCGAACTCCTGGGCCAGCGCGGTTCGCAGTTCTCCGCCAAACGAGCGGAGCGCGAAACCAAGGAAGGTCTCGTCACCGCCTACGTGCATCCCGGTCGTCCGCTGGGCGCGCTGCTTGAACTCAATTGCGAAACCGACTTTGTCGCCCGTACCGATGACTTCACCACGCTCGCCCGCGACATCGCCATGCACATCGCCGCCATGGCGCCGACACACGTCAGCGACGACGATGACCGGGACCCGGACGACGACGGCCCGGCGCTGCTGAGCCAGCCGTGGTTCCGGGACGGATCGCAGACCGTGGAGCAGGTCATCCAGCTGGCAGTTGCCAAGCTGGGCGAAAACATCCAGGTCGGACGCTTTAGCCGCTTCGAGATCTGAATACAGCCACGCTGACGCGAACTGGAGGGCCGATGGCCGCACCTGGCCTCAAATACCGTCGCGTGCTTTTGAAGATCGGCGGCGAGTCGCTGGCGGGTGAACGAGCCTTTGGGATTGCTCCGCTTGCCGTGCAGGCGCTGGCCGCGCGCATCGTCGAGGCGCTTGAACTGGGCGTCGAACTTGCCGTGGTCGTCGGCGGCGGCAACTTCTGGCGCGGCGGTGAGCACCGCAACATCAACCGCGCCACCGCCGACTACATCGGCATGCTCGGCACGGTCATGAACGCCCTGGCGCTGCAAGAAGCCGTCGAACGCCTTGACGTGCCCACCCGCGTGCAGACCGCCATCGAGATGCGCGAAGTGGCCGAGCCGTACATTCGCCGCAAGGCCGTGGCGCACCTGGAAGCCGGCCGCCTCGTGATCTTCGCCGCCGGCAGCGGCAACCCTTACTTCACCACCGACACCGCCGGCGCGCTGCGCGCCATGGAGATCGGCGCTGAGGCTCTCCTCAAGGCCACCAAAGTCGACGGCGCGTACACTGATGATCCAATGACGAATCCAGACGCCACCCGCATCGAACGCACCACCTACCTGGACGCCCTCAACAACGGCCTGAAGATTCTGGACGCCACGGCGTTCAGCCTCTGCATGGACAACAACCTGCCGATCATCGTCTTCCGGCTGGAGGACGAAGGCAGCCTGGTGCGCGTGCTGGCCGGCGACCAGATCGGCACGCTGGTCGCGGCCTGACCCGACGATGATCGACGAATTCCTCCTGGACGGCGAACGGCGCATGGGCCAGGCCGTGGTACATCTCCGCCATGAGTTCGCCGGCATCCGCACCGGCCGCGCCTCGCCCACCTTGATCGAGGACCTCAGCGTGCCCTATTACGGCCAGCCCACCCCCCTCAAGCAGATCGCCGGCATTTCCGCCCCCGAGGCCCGCCTGCTGGTCGTGCAGCCGTGGGATAAGTCCGCGCTGCCCGACATCGAGCGGGCTCTGATCACCTCGGACCTGGGCATCACGCCGTCGAACGACGGCAACGTCATCCACCTGCCGATCCCCCAACTCAGCGAAGACCGACGCCGTGACCTCGTGCGCATCGTCCGCCAGCGTGCCGAGGATTCCAAAGTGGCCGTCCGGAATGTGCGCCGCGATGTGCACGAGGACCTGCGCGAACTGGTCCGCGAGAAAGAAGCTTCCCAGGACGACCTGCACCGCTCCGAATCACGCCTGCAAGACGTAACGGACAAGTACGTCGCCGCGATTGATGAACTGAGCCGGCAGAAGGAAGCCGAGGTGATGCAGGTCTGAGCGGCGAGTGCGAACGGGTACCGGCGCATGTCGCCATCATCATGGACGGCAACGGCCGCTGGGCCCAGCGGCGCGGCCTGGAGCGCCTGGCCGGTCACCGCGAAGGCGCCCGACGCGTTCGGGACATCGCGGCCGCCTGCATCGACCACGGCGTCCGCGTCCTGACCATCTACGCCTTTTCCACCGAGAACTGGGACCGTCCGGCGGACGAAGTGAGCTTTCTGATGGACCTCATCCCGGAACGCCTCCAAGCCGAGCGGTCCATGATCTTCGAGCAGCGCGTGCGTATCCGGGTGCTCGGCGAGGTTGAAACGCTGCCGCTGATTGACCGCGTGGCGGTGCAGGACATCGTTCGCCAAACCGCGAACCACGACGCGCTGGACCTGAACATCGCTTTCAACTACGGCGGGCGGGCGGAAATCGTCCGGGCCCTGCGAAACCTCATCCGGGACGGCGTTCGCCCGGAAGACGTGACCGAAGACATCGTGAGCCGGGCCATGTACACCGCCGGCCAGCCCGACCCCGACTTGCTCATACGAACCGGCGGCGACCAGCGTTCCAGCAACTTCCTGGTCTGGCAGTCCACCTACAGCGAGTACTTCTTCTCGCCCACGCTCTGGCCTGACTTCACCAGGGAAGCGTTCGAGCAGGCGTTGGCCGACTTCGCGTCCCGGCAGCGCCGTTTCGGACGCGTCCCGGTGGCCGCGCCCGCCGCGGCGAGCGACGCCTGAAGCCGCTGGCCGTTCGCGTAGCCAGCGCCCTCGTCCTGGCGCCGGCCGTCCTGGCGCTGGCCTGGTGGCACCCCATCGCGCTAGCGGTCCCTATGGCGCTGGCTGCGGCCGTCATCGCATTCGAGATCGGGTCCATGTACGCCGCCAGCGGCATGCGCGTCTCCCGAGGGGGCGGAGCACTGCTGGCCGCCGCCCTGATAGCACGTTGGGCGCTGGCGCCCGAGCAGCAACTCTGGGCCGACCTGGCCATCGGCGTCATTGCCGCTTACACGCTGCTGCGTCAACTTTGGCATCCGCGCATGTACGGTCGCTTCACCAGCTGGGGGCTGGCCCTCGCATCCGCCGTCTACGCCGGGGGGCTGCTCGGCTTCCTGGTCCTGTTGCGCGACCTGCCGGACGGATTCTGGTGGGTGGCCCTGGCCCTGGCCGTCACCTGGGGCTATGACACCTTCGGATACATCGTGGGTCGCAGCCTGGGCCGCCGCGGATTCATGACCCACATCTCGCCGCGCAAGACCTGGGAGGGCGTGGCCGGCGGGATGCTGGCCGCGATCATCGCCGTCGGCGCTTTCGCGCCCGTGCTCGGCTACGACTGGTGGCTGGCGGTTCCCTTAGGGTTGCTTTGGGGCCTTGCCGCCCAAGCGGGCGATCTGGTGGCGTCGATGCTCAAACGCGATACCGGGCAGAAGGACTCCGGCCGGCTGATTCCGGGGCATGGCGGCATGCTGGACCGGCTGGACGCGCTGCTCTTCGTAGCGCCCGCGGTGTTTGCGTTCGCCCGGCTGGCGGCGTGATGCCGGCGGCTGCCTCCGACCGTTCGTCCCGTCCCAGGCGTGTGGTCATTCTCGGGTCCACCGGATCCATCGGCGTCCAGACGCTTGAAGTCGTGCGCGCCCATCCCGACCGATTCGAAGTGCTGGGCCTGGCCTGCGGGTCGAACTGCGCCCTGCTGTACCGGCAGATCCGCGAATTCGGCGCACGACTGGCGTGCATTCGCGATGTCGACCCCGCCGCCGGCGACTGGCCCGCCGGGACCGAGCGACTTCCCTATCCCGACGGCATGGCCGATATGGCCGGCCTGGCCGAGGCTGACATCGTGGTCGTGGCCACGGTGGGCGATGCGGGGTTCCGCCCCACCGAAAGCGCGCTCCGCGCCGGCAACAACGTCGCCCTGGCCAGTAAGGAAATGCTGGTCATGGGCGGTGGCCTGTTCCGCAAGCTGGCCGACGCGACCGGCGCCGAGATCCTGCCTATCGACAGCGAACACAGCGCGATCTGGCAGTGTCTCGCCGGCGAAGCGCCCGAGAGCGTGCGTCGCCTCATCCTCACGGCCTCCGGTGGACCCTTCCGCACCTGGGCCTTGCCCGACATTCGAACGGCAACCGCCGACGAAGCGCTGGAACACCCCAACTGGGACATGGGCGCCAAGATCACCGTTGACTCGGCCAGCCTGCTCAACAAGGGGCTTGAGATCATCGAAGCCCGCTGGCTGTTTCAAGTGCCCTACGGAGCCATTAACGTAATCGTTCATCCCGAATCCATCGTGCACTCCATGGTTGAATTCCATGACGGTTCCATAAAGGCCCAGCTAGGAGTGCCCGACATGCGGTTGCCGATCCAGTACGCCATCGGCTTCCCCGAACGCCTGCCCGAGGCCCACGCGCCCCTGGACCTTCGCACGCTCTCACGCTTGAACTTCGAGCAACCGGATGAGCGCCGTTTCCCGCTGCTGGCGGCCGCACGGGCCGCGGGTTCCGCCGGCGGCACGGCCCCGGCCACCCTCTGTGGCGCCGACGACGCAGCGACCGCCTGGTTCATTGAGGGGGATGGCCGGTTCGGAACGATGACCGACGCCGTCCAGGCCGCGATGGACGCTATCCCGGCCGAGCCGCTGGACGACCTGGGCGCCGCCCTGGCGGCTCACCGCCGCGGATTCGAGTTCGTACGGGCGCGACTGGCTGACGCGTGAACCCGCTCGCGGCCCTCCTCAACAGCGAGGCGGGCCTGTTGGTCACGCTTCCGTTGGCCCTGGTCGTGCTGAGCGTCATCGTCTTCTTCCATGAACTCGGGCATTTCTATGCCGCCCGCAAATTCGGCGTGCATGTCAAGGAGTTCGCCATCGGATTTCCGCCGCGCCTGAAGTCCGTGCTCCGCGGCGGGAACGCGTATGACGCGGTTCAACTGACGCCCGACCCGATCAACGTGGACGGCCACCTGGTTCGCCTATGGAGCGGCGACCCCGCCGCGAATCTCGCCAGGGCCGTCGTGGTCCTCGATGGCGAAGGCGCCTACCTGCGGGCTGACGCCGCCCACGCCGCCGCCAGTTCGGCCGCTGGGCTGGTTGTCGCCGATTCCCTGCCCATCGACGACGCGGCGGATCTTGCGCAAATGTCGATTCCGGTGGTTGTCGTCGGACGCGATGACGCCGCGGCCATGCTCGCCGACGCCGCCGGCCGCGAAGCCTTCCTTGAGACCTATCGAGACGCCGAGGGCGAGGACCAGGTGCGCGTGCGCATCGGCGTCACGCGGTACGCGCTCAACCTGCTGCCCCTTGGCGGCTACGTGCGCATGACTGGGGAAAGCGGCGAATTCAATGCGCCCGGCAGCTTCGTGACCCGTCCGGCCTGGCAGCGCGGCCTGATCCTGCTGGCCGGACCGCTCATGAACGTGCTGCTGACCCCGGTGTTTTTCCTGATCGCCGCCTTGATCGCGGACGTGACCGGCAGCGTGGTTGCCGACGTCGTCCCGGACTCGCCGGCGGCTCAGGCCGGCCTCCGGGAAGGCGACCAATTGCTGCGCATAGGCGAGCGCGACATCGTCTCCCTCACCGACGTTCGCGACGCCGTAAGCGCCGCCGCCGGCCGGGAAGTGACCATCGTCGTCCAACGGCAGGAGACTGAGCTCGCGCTCGTCGCGACCCCCCGCCTCAATCCGCCGCCCGGACAGGGCGCCCTGGGCATCCGCATGCGGGCGACAGTCGGGCCCGCTCCAATTCACGTGGCCGTCCCGCGCGCCTTTCAACGCACCTGGGACGCCTTGCTCCTGCTGCCCCGGGTAATCGGCGAAGCCATTGCCGGCACGCAGCCGCTGGAGCTGGCCGGTCCGGTCGGCATCGTCCAGACCGTCGGTGTCGCCGCGCGTCAGGGTCTGGAAATCGTCTTTATCCTGGCCGCCTTCCTTACCGCGCAGATCGGCCTGCTCAACCTGGTGCCCTGGCCCGGGTTGGACGGTGGACGCCTGATCTTCGTGCTAGTCGAGCTCCTCACGGGCCGCCGGGTCCCGCCGCACCGCGAAGCGGCCTTCCATTTCGTGGGCATCATGGTGCTGCTCACGCTGGTGCTCTTCATCACCGTGGGCGACGTGCAACGGATTGCCGGGGCCTGAGCGATTATCGTGTAGAACGCGTGGTTCTACCGTTCACGACGCGGGCAGCACGGCATGGACGCGGATAAGCAGATTGGTCTGGGCATCGCGCTCGGAGCCGGCGTTGGCGCCGGCCTGGGTGCGCTACTCGGCAACGTCGGCGTCGGCGTGGCAATTGGAGTTGCCGTGGGTGTAGCGCTCGGCGCCGGCTGGCGCCGACGTCGCCACTAGAGCTCGCGCCAACCCCGCTCGGCGTTTCAGCGCGTAGTGCGCCTTTATTCGGGAATACCCTCGGGATAGAGGGCGCTGAGGCTATCTCTATACGCGGAGCAAGCTGCCGGCGTTCATCTCAGGACCGCAAGCGGCGGTGCCGAAACGCTCATCCGCCCGCCACCTGGAAGCTGACTTGATGCCAGCCCTCGGCGCCGTTCGGCGCGGGCGGTCTGGGACCTTCGGGTTGCGTCGCGCCGGTGGCGTCGGTCGCGCGCACCCGGGCAACGTGCGTGCCGGGTGTCGCTTCCCATTCGTGCACCCACTGCACCCAGGTGTGCTGGCTGATCGGCAGGGCGAGCCTCGCTTCCTGCCACTCACCGCCGTCGATCTGCACCTCCACCTTGGTGATGCCGCGGTTCTGCGCCCACGCCACCCCGGCAATCGGCTGCAAGCCGGCGGTGATCGACGATGAAGGCCTGGGAACGTCGATCCGGGATTGCGTCTTCACCGGACCTTGCTTGGACCATCCTCGCGGAATCCAGTAGCCATTGAAGCCGTCCCAGGTTGTGACTTCAATCTCTTGCAGCCACTTGGTGGCGGATACGTAGCCGTACAGACCCGACACGATCAGGCGCGCCGGAAAGCCGTGCTCGAACGGCAGCGGCTCGCTATTCATGCCCACCGCCACCAGCGCTGGACGTCCATCGAACGCCACGGCCGTCGGGAACCCCACCGTAAACCCGTCAACCGACCGGCCCACGATCTGGGTGCCTTCAGGCTTCACCCCGGCGTGATTCACCAGGTGCCAGATCGGCACGCCCTGCCAGGTGGCATTGCCGATCAGCTCGCCGCCCACTTCGTTGGAGACGCAGCACAGCGTGATGAACTCCTCGAAAACCGAGAGCCCCAGCAGTTCCTGGAACGAAATGCTGTAGGGGCGCTCCACCAGGCCCGTGATGTTGAGCCTCCAGTTATTGACGTCGACTCGTGGAACCGAGAACGCCGTGTCTATCCGGTAGAAGTCGTCGTTGGGCGTGACCAGCGGCGAAACCCCGTCCACACCCACCACCGTCGTCGTCAGCGGTTGGACTGGCTCCGGTGTCGGTTCGGGTGTGGGTTCGGGCGTGGGTTCGGGCGTCGGTTCAGGTGTGGGCTCGGGCGTGGGCTCCGGCGTCGGTTCAGGAGTCGGTTCAGGAGTCGGCTCCGGTGTGGGCTCGGGCGTGGGCTCCGGCGTCGGTTCGGGCGTGGCCTCGGCCGTCGGTTCGGCTGTGCGCTCAGGTGTCGCCTCGGGTATGGGCTCGGGCGTGGCCGTCGGCGCCGTCTCTGCAGCGCTGGCCACGGTCACGGGCGTGGGTTCGGCCGTCGGCTCGGGTGTCGGCGTCGGAGTCGCCGCAACCGTCGGCGCTTCCGTGGGCGCTTCCGTGGGCGCTTCCGTCTCCGCAGCTCGCACCACGGTCGCTGGCGTGGGTTCGGCCGTCGGCGTCGGGCTCGGTGCGGGCGTGGGAGGCGCCACCGCGCGGGGCGTCGGAATCGCCTCGACTGTCGGCCGTGCCGGCGGCGTGAGTGCCTGGGGCACCGGCGGAGCGACCGGCTCGGCGGCGCTGGACGCCGGGGTTGGGAGTGTCACCGTCGCGCCGTCTTGCACGGCTGGCAGCACCACATCCTCGCGCTTGGCCACGGACACCTTGGCCCGTTCGATCAGGTTGCGTCCCACGATGCCGGTAGCGACCGACGTCGCCGCCACCAGCGTGGCTGTTCCCAGAAAGAAGCGTCGCTGCCTCTGCACCTGCATGGCCGACGCCGGCTCGGGTGCAGCCGCCGGATCGCCGATCAGGCGAATGAGCCACAAGAGCGTCGCCACCGCCGTCCCCACCGAAATGACAGCCGCGGCCACCGCATGGGCCGGCGTGGACTGGGCGTCGAACGCGTTCGCCAGCCCCGCCAGGATTCCAAAGGCCGCAAAGCCCGCCACCGCCGCCGGTCGCGACCGCAGGGCCACGACCCCGAACATGGTGCCGAGGATCGCGCTCAGCACGACAAGGAAGATGACCAGCGCCAGCTTGTCGCTGGTGCCGAAAACGCGGATCGCGAACTCTTCCATGGCGCGCGGACTCAGGTCGACGATCCGGCCGCTCATGGAGACCAGGAGCGACGGCAAACCGCCGAAGATCCCCGCGTAGAACTCACTCACACCTATGGCCAGCAGCCCGGACAAAAGCCCCGCCAGGCCGCCACGCGCCAGGGAGTTCAAGTTGGGGAGCATCCGCCCGTTGCTCTCGTCAGCCATGCCTACCTCCTGGGCGCACCGTGCGCGCATAGCATTTCTGCGTGCCTATGGCTGAGCCGGGTGCCGGGTCAGTGTCCTGTCGCCAATGCACATCATGTTGGGAGCATCCACTTCCCTGTATCCCAACACCAGGTCGCTGCACGACACCAGCCCTCGAAAACACGTGCAATCGCCCCAACCGACTCCCAACGCCCGCACATCATTCTATGGCGTCTTCGATCGGTTCGAGCCAAATCGGGGAAGCGAGCGCACGGTCGGCGCGGCGCGCCATCCCGGCGCATGGCGGGCGCTGAAATGCTCCGCGCGGCTCTCTGGTCACGAGGCCGTGAGGCATGCGCTTCGCGGTCCTGGGCAACGGGATAGAGCCGTGGCAGGCGTTTGTGCCGCCGCGCGAGGCCGGTTGTCGCGCCTCAGGCCGTCGAAAGGCCGTACGGCGCCGACACGGGAGGCGCGTACCAACCACCACGCGGATTTGACGAGAGCTTCGGCTCCGTAGAACACTGGCCCACGTTATCGCCCGTCAATGCTGATGGGTGCTCCAGGAAAGGCACATTACCGTGCTTCGTTCATTCTCCGCGTCAGTGCCATTGCGAGTGCTGATGATCCTGACCCTCGTAAGTGCCTTGGTCCTAGCAACTCTGGCGCCGGCATTCGCCGATATGCATCCGGCCGCCAATGACGGCCAGCGGCTTGAAGACCAGTCGGCCGACGTGCGGGCCACGTACCGCGCGGTGTACGGCGACGATGCCGCCGCGAAGTGGATCGAAGAACACAACGCAGCGATCGCCATGACCGGCAACATGTACTACGACCGCATCGTCGCCGTGGCGAAGGCCCGCATCGAGACCTCGAAGGCCATGAGCATGGATATGGGCATGGGCGACGACATGAGCATGGGCGACGACATGAAGATGGACGACGACATGAGCATGGGCGATGACATGGGCATGGGCGATGACATGGGCATGGGCGACGACATGAAGATGGGCGACGACATGGACCTGCCCCACCGCATCGCGGCTGACGTTATCTCTCGCGGCACCGAGAAAGAGTTCCTGGCCGGCACCGACGCAGGCGTGCTCTACGGTATCGGGGCCTCGGAAGACGAGATCAACAAGATGAAGATGGGCGACATGATGATGGGCGACATGATGTAGCGCTGGCTGGGCACATCAGGTCCGGATCCGACGCCGGCCGCGCGAGTCGCGGCCGGCGTCGGGCGCGTTCTGGTCTGGGCGCGGAATCCGGGGTACGCTTCAAGGAACGACCCCATGCCACTTTGCAGAGCCTGAGCGCATGATCAAGCGACGCGGGTCCTACCAGATCAAGGTGCGAGACGTGCCCATTGGCGGCGGCGCACCGGTCGCCGTCCAGTCGATGACCATCACCGACACGCGCGACGTCGATGCCACCGTGGCGCAGATCGAGCGCCTGATGGAACACGGCTGCGACATCGTTCGGCTGGCCGTGCCCGACAAGTACGCCGGCGCCGCCCTCAAGGACATCCGCGCCCGTACCGACGCCCCGCTGGTGGCCGACATTCACTTCGACTACCGCCTTGCCCTCATGGCCGCCGAAGCTGAGTTCGACTGCCTCCGCATCAACCCGGGCAACATCGGCGGACGCGAAAACGTTGAAAAGGTCGTCCGCGCCTGCAAGGACCGCGACATCCCCATCCGCATCGGCGTGAACTCCGGATCGATTCAGGAAGCCTGGTCCAAGAAGTTTGACGGTCGCCCGGAAGGCGACGAACTCGTGGACCTCATGGTCGAAGACGCCGTTGAACACGTGAAGATCCTCGAAGACATGAACTTCGACCAGATCAAGATTTCCATGAAGTCGTTCGAAGTGGACGTCACCATCAACGCCTACAAGCAACTCGCCCAATTGGTGATGTATCCGTTCCACATCGGCATCACCGAATCCGGTCCGCCCAGCACCGGGATCATCCGTTCGTCGGTGGGCCTCGGCAGCCTGCTGTGGGATGGCTACGGCGACACCATGCGCGTCTCGCTCACCACCGATCCGGTCGAGGAAGTCCGGGTCGCCAACGAGATTCTCAAGGTCCTCGGACTCAAGACCGTTGGACCAACCATGGTCTCCTGCCCGTCCTGCGGGCGCTGCGAAATCGACCTTTACGGCCTGGCCGACGCGGTCGAGGACGTGATGAAGGGCGTCAAGCAGCCCATGAAGGTCGCCGTCATGGGCTGCGTGGTTAACGGGCCCGGCGAAGCCATGGACGCCGACCTGGGCATCGCCGGCGGCAAGGGCCGCGCGGTGATCTTTCGCCATGGCGAGATCCTGCAGACGGTGGACGAAGCCGACATGCTGCCGGTGCTGACGGACGAGATTGGCAAACTCGAAGTGGCCATGGCGGAAACGGCCGAGGCTTCCTGAACCGACGAGTCCAGTGCGGCTGAGCGCCCGTGACTGAGCGTCATCGCGACGGAAAGCCCATGTTCCACGCCGAGTCGTTGCGTCAGTGGCATGACTGGCTGCAGGCGAACCACGACTCCTCCAGCGGCGTCTGGCTGGTGGTCTGGAAGAAGCACACGGGCAAACCGGCGGTGAAGTATCCCGATACCGTCGACGAAGCCCTGGCCTACGGCTGGATCGACTCGCGCCCCAATCGGCTGGACGACGAACGCGCCATGCGCTGGTTCTGCCCGCGCAACCCCACCAGCCCCTGGTCCCGCATCAATAGGGCCAAGATCGCTCGGCTAATCGAAGCCGGGCGTCTTACCCCCGCTGGGCAGGCCTTGGTCGATGCGGCAAAGGCCAACGGCGCCTGGACGGTCGCCGACGAGATTGAAGACCTCGTGATTCCCGACGACCTGGCCGAGGCCCTGCAATCCAACCCGACGGCGGAGACCTGTTTCGCGCGTTTCTCGGCCTCCGCCAAGAAGAACATCCTGTGGTGGATCAAGTCCGCCAAAACCGCGCCCACGCGCACCCGCCGTGTCGCCACCACCGTTCAACGCGCCGCCGAAAACCGCATGGCCAACCACCCGAAGGGTCGCGACCAGGGGCCGCGAAGCAGGCCAGCCTGAGCCGCCCATCGTGAGTCCATGAGTGATCGATCACCGGCACCCGACGAGAGGAACTCGATACTAACGATGCTCGCCATTCGCAAAGCGCGCCCCGAACCGGGCGTCGAAGTCGCCGAAGTCGCGCCACCAAAGCCCCGGCCCGACGAGCTCCTGCTCCGCGTGCGCCGCGCCGGCATCTGCGGTTCCGACCGCCACCTCTACGCCTGGGACTCCTGGGCCGAACTCAACTTCCCCACGCCGTTCACCCTCGGCCACGAAATCGTTGGCGAGGTCGCGTCGGTGGGCGCCGGCGCGCGGGGCTTTGCGGCAGGGGAAGTCGTTGCCGTCGAAAGCCACATCTTCTGCGGCGTCTGCCGCACCTGCCGCACCGGCAACGCCCACGTCTGCGAAAACCTGCGCATCCTCGGCATCGACGTGGACGGCGGATTCGCCGAGCACGTGGCCGTTCCGGCCCGTGTTGCCTGGAAAGTGCGCCCCGAGATTCCCATTGAACGCGCCGTCCTGTTCGAGCCGTTGGGCAATGCCGTCCACGCCGCCATGCGCTTCGACCTCTCAGGCCAGCCCATCGCCGTCTACGGCTGCGGCCCCATGGGGCTCATGGCCATCGCGGTCGCCCACTCGGTGGGCGCGTACCCGATCGTGGCCAGCGACATTTCCGCCTACCGACGTCGGCTGGCCGAGACCATGGGCGCCCATGCCGCGCTTGATGCCGCTTCGCCCTCGTTTGAGTCGGATCTCTTCGATGTGCTGGGCACCCGCCCGACTGTCAGCCTGGAAATGTCCGGCCACCCCGACGCCTTCAAGCAGGCTCTGCGCTTGTCGGCCAACGCCGGCAGGGTGGTGCTGCTGGGCATTCCGCCAACTCCCGTCAGCATCGATCTGGCCGACGACCTGCTGTTCAAGGGCCTGGAGGTTTACGGCGTAACAGGCCGTCTGATCTGGGACACCTGGTACCGCACCGAAGCCTTCCTCATCCGGCACGGCGACGCCCTGGACCATATGCTCACCCATACTTTCCCGCTGGCCGACTTCGAGAACGCCATGGACATGATCCAGACTGGCCAGTGCGGCAAAGTCCTGCTGGAGATGGACAGGTAGGCTGCAAGCCGGTGCCGGCCCAAAGCCGTCCGCTTCACAGCCTCACGCAGTCAGGAGTCTGAGATGAAGCTGGCCCTTTCCGGACGTGTCGTCGAGGCCCCGCACGAAAAGACCCGGGCGCTGATTGACCTGCCCGACCTCGCCGAAGCCGCCGCCCGCATCGGCTACGGCGCGCTCGAAGTTCGTAACTCCCAGCTCGAAGTCGGCGCAACTGCCGCCCGCGTCACCGAGATCCGGCAGGCGCTTGAAGAAAACGGTCTGGCCGCCTGCTGTCTCGTTGCCGACTCCGCCACCGAGGGCCGCTTTTCCCCGCGTTTCGACGAGTACCTCGACCTCGCCCTCCGCATCGGCGCGGAACGCATCCGCCCCAGCATCGGCTCCATCGAGCAGATTCCCCTGGTCCGCGAAGCCGCCGACAAGGCCGCGGCCTTCGGCGTGGATCTCGTCCAGTTCACTCACCACGGCACCCCCTTCAACACCGTGGCTGGCTCCCTCGACATGCTGCGCCGCGTCAACCGCAGCAACGTGGGTCTCGTCTTCGAACCCGCCAATCTCTACATCGAGGGCCAGGACTACGGAACCGACGCGGTCCGCGCCCTCGCCCCCCACATCAAGCACGCCGAAGTTCAGAACATGCACCTCGTGGGACCCGACGAAGGCATCCCTATCACCGCCCAGGGCGGCTACGTCCAGTACCAGAACCGGCGCGTGGACGACCCGCGCGGCGTCGACATTCCCAGCGTGGTCGAAAGCCTCAAGGCCATTGGCTACGACGGCTGGCTGGTCATGCACAGCCCCAACTTCGACGGGCTCGACCCGCTCACCTACGCCGCCCAGGCACACGACTACCTGCGCGGCCTGATCGACGGCTGACGCTTGTTTGGGCGGACAAGGGCGACAACTCGCCCGGTGCTAGGCTGAGTCAAAGTTCGGTTTTTGTCCGGCAGCGCGTGAGGGGAGGCGGCCGACGCCAGCCGAGCCGAAACTGACGCCCCTGCGGCGTCAATTTCTTGACATAAAACAACAGCAGCCCGACGCGATCCTGCTCTTTCGCCTCGGCGACTTCTACGAGATGTTCGACGAGGACGCCGAACGCGCCGCCGCCGTGCTGCAGATCGTCCTCACCTCTCGCGAGTTCGGCAAAGGCAACCGGGTGTCCATGTGCGGCGTCCCTTACCACGCCGCCCCCACCTACATCGGTCGCCTCATCGAGGCCGGCCTGCGCGTCGCCGTCTGCGAGCAGGTCGGAGAGGTCGGCCGTGGCCTCGTCGAGCGCAAGGTCACTCGCGTCATCACCCCCGGCACCGTCGTCGATGAGGACTGGCTGAAGCCCGAAGCCAACAACTACCTGGCGGTGGCGGTTGGCGATGGCGACGCGCGCGGCTTGGCCTACGCCGACATCACCACCGGCGATCTGGCTGCCTGCGAAGCCTCGCGCGATGCCCTCGCCCGCGAACTCGCCCGCATCGGCGCTCGCGAAACCCTCACCCTGGGCCTTCCCGGCGGCGAAGTCCGTGCCGGAGTCCCCCAGGACGACCAGGCCTGGCTGAGTGATCCCACCGCCTCCAGGGAAATGGTCACGCGGCACTTCCAGGTCCGCGACCTGGAAGGCCTGGGCCTGCAGGGCCGCCCGCTCGCCACCCACGCCGTCGGCGTGCTGCTGCGCTACGTCGAAGACACTGACCCCTCCGCCCTGCATGTCCTCACCGGCGTCCACGTCTACGGCACCGCCGACTTCATGGAGCTCGACGCCTTCACCCGCCGCAATCTCGAACTCGAAACCGCCGGCCGCGACGCCCGCCGCGAAGGCAGCCTGCTCGCGGTCCTTGACCGCACTCACACGCCCATGGGCGCCCGCCGCCTGCGCGAGCAACTCACCCGGCCCCTGATCGACCGCACCCGTCTTGAATCACGCCTTGATCGCGTCCAATCGCTGCTGGACGACTCCGCCCTGCGCGGCCGTGTCCAGGTCGCCCTGGATCGAGTCGGCGACCTTGAACGACTCGCCAACCGCGTGGTCCGGCGCGCCGTTTCCGCCTCGGACGTACGCCACCTCGCCTCCGCCCTCGACGCCGTCACCGACCTGCGCGAATTGCTTGAGAGCCAGCAGCCGGCCCTCACCGATCTTCGAGGCGCCCTCGACCCATGCACCGAGGCCCGCGCCATCATCGAACGCGCCGTCACCGAGCGCGGCGAACGCATCATCCGCCCCGGCTACAGCGCCGAACTCGACCGCGTCCTCGACTCGGCGGCCGAAGCCAAGGGCTGGATCGCCGGCCTCGAACGCCGCGAACGCGAATCCACCGGCCTGCGCGGCCTCAAAGTCGGCTACAACCGCGTCTTCGGCTACTACCTCGAGGTCGGCCGCGCCCACAGCGAGCAGGTTCCCGACACCTACCAGCGCCGCCAGACCCTCGCCAACGCCGAACGCTACGTCACCCCCGAACTCAAGGAGTACGAGTCACGCGTCCTCGGCGCCGAAGAACGCATCGCCGAACTCGAACGCGCACTCTTCGACGAAATCGTCGACCGCCTCGGCGCCGACGGCCCCTCCCTCCACCGCACCGCCCTGGCCCTCGCCGCGCTGGATGTGGCCGCCAGCCTCGCCGAGGTCGCCGAACGCCAGGGCTACGTACGTCCCGAACTCAACGACGGCGACTCCCTCGAAATCGAAGCCGGCCGCCACCCCGTCGTCGAACTCGCCCAGCACGAACGCTTCGTCCCCAACGACTCGATCCTCGATCCGGCCGAGCGCCAGATCGCCGTCCTCACCGGGCCCAACATGGCCGGCAAGTCCACCTACCTGCGCCAGGTCGCCCTGATCGTTCTCATGGCCCAGGTCGGCAGCTTTGTCCCCGCCGCCCGCGCCTCCATCGGCATCGTCGACCGCATCTTCACCCGCGTCGGCGCGCACGATGACCTCGCCGCCGGCGCCAGCACCTTCATGGTCGAGATGCTGGAACTCGCCGCCATC
>DAOUJT010000043.1:0-30178 GCA_034422315.1 Chloroflexota bacterium
AACGACGCCGCCTACGACGACTACGGCCTCCGCAAGCGCGTCCGCGACGACATCGCCCAGCGCAAGGCCCGCCACGACACCTTCTCCGGCGTCGCCTCCAGCTACTACGACCACCTGGGCACGCTGTTTCGCCTGATCGACGTCGGCGACCCGTCCATCGGCCTCCCGCCCTACAACGGCGGCCTCTTCGCCCAGAACGCCGCCCCGCTGCTCACCCAGGTCCGCCTGCCCGACGCCGTCATCGCCGACGTCGTCCACGACCTCAGCCACACCCAGGCCGACGGCCAACCCGGCTACGTCAACTACCGCGACATGTCCGTCCAACAACTCGGCTCCATCTACGAGCGCTTGTTGGAACAGGAACCCGTGCTGGACGCCCAGGGCCGGGTCCACGTCCGCCCCAACCCCTACGCCCGCAAGGACAGCGGCAGCTTCTACACCCCGCAGGATCTCGTGGACCTCATCGTCGACCAGACCCTCAAGCCCCTGGTCGAGGAACGGCTCCAGGCCTTCGAGGCCAGGTCAAAGGAACTTCAAAGCGACCGCCGCCCCAAATCCGAGCGCCGCGCCGAGCTGGCCCGCCTGGACCCCGCCGAAGCCGTCCTCGATCTCAAGGTCCTCGACCCCGCCATGGGCAGCGGCCACTTCCTCGTCAGCGCCGTCGACTTCCTCACCGACGACATCGCCGACCTCGTCGAATTCGCCCCCGCCGTCCCCGACTGGCTGCCCGCAGACGCCCCCTACCACTCGCCCCTGCTCGACCGCGTCGCCGCCATCCGCGCCGACATCCTCAAACGAGCCGCCGAATCCGGCTGGGCGGTCAACCAGGCCCAGCTCACCGACCAGGCCATCATCCGCCGCCTCGTCCTCAAGCGCTGCATCTACGGCGTCGACAAAAACAAACTCACCGTCGAGCTCGCCAAGGTCTCCCTCTGGCTCCACAGCTTCACCGTCGGCGCGCCCCTCTCCTTCCTCGACCACCACCTCCGCTGCGGCGACTCGCTGCTGGGGCTAGGGGTGCTGGAAGCGCACCAGGACTTCGAACGTCTGGGCGGCCTCAGCGCCAGCAGCGCTATCGCCGGAGCCGAGGCCGCCACGGCGAGCATGCAGCACATTGAGCAACTTTCTGACGCCGATGTGTCCGAAGTTCGGCAGTCGGCCACGCTGTTCGCGGGCGTCGAGCAGGCCACGGCGAAGCTGCGCGGTGTGCTTGACTTCCTTTGCGCCCTGCGCTGGCAGACCGCCGGGCTGAAGAAACGAGCCCGGACATATGTCGACGGGCTACTGGCCGAGACGCTGGGCCGACAGCCAGAAGTTGCCTTCAATTTGCTGGCTGGCGGCCCTGACGTGGCTACTGACGGACTGATCAAAGAGGACGACATCTGGCAGAAGTTCTCAGAGCTATGGACTGAGGCTCGTCGTATCGCCGTGCGCGAGGGCTTTATCCACTGGGAAGCCGCATTTCCAGGCGTCTGGCGCAGCTGGCAGAACTACCGTCCCGAAGGCGGCTTCGACGCCATCATCGGCAATCCTCCCTGGGACCGCATCAAGCTCCAGGAAGTCGAATGGTTCGCCATCCGCGATCCGGACTTGGCCCGTGCCCCCACCGCCGCCGCCCGCCGCGAAGGCATCAAGCTACTGCGCGACCACGGCGACCCGCTCGCCGCGGCCTTCGATGCCGCCAAGGCCCGCGCCGATCAGTTGGGAAAGGTCGTCCGCGCCTCCGGCCACTACCCCCTGCTCGGCGGCGGCGACATCAACCTCTACTCCCTCTTCGTCGAACGCTCCCTGCGCCTCGTCAAACCCAACGGCCTCGTCGGCCTCCTCACCCCCTCCGGCATCTACGCCGACCGCACCGCCGCCCGCTTCTTCCAGTCCGTCTCGACCACCGGCCGCGTCGCCGGCATCTACGACTTCGAGAACCGCCGCCTCGGAACCGACCTGCCGCCCTTCTTCCCCGACATCGACTCCCGCTTCAAGTTCTGCGCCCTCATCGTCGGCGGCCCTGAACGCACGTTCGCCGAGACCCGCTGCGCCTTCTTCCTGCATGACACCGACACCATCGCCGACCCCGACCGCGCCTTCACCCTCTCCCCCGACGACTTCGCCCGCGTCAACCCCAACACCGGCACCGCCCCCGTCTTCCGCACCCGCCGCGACGCCGACCTCACCCGCCGCATCTACCAGCACCACCCCGTCCTCGTGGACCGCTCAGGCGACGAGGAACGCAAGGTCTGGCCGGTGCGCTACTCAACCATGTTCCACATGACCAACGACTCCCACCTGTTCCGCACGGCGGCCCAACTGGAAGACGACGGCTTTTATCCCGTCCAGGGCAACCGCTGGAAGCGCGGCAAGGAGCTGTATCTGCCTCTGTATCAGGGCCGGATGATCCAGCACTTTGACCACCGAGCCAGTTCCGTTCGATTCAATCCCGAGAACACTCACAACCCCTACCTGAGCGAGGAGACCACCGAGGAACAACACGGCGACGCCAACTTTCTCCCCCGCTCGCAGTACTGGGTTCCCGAATCAGAGATTGGCCCGCGTTTTCCCGAGTGCGGGTATGCCCTCGCGTTTCGTGATATCGCTCGGCCCACTGATGTTCGAACGGTCATTGCGGCCGTGGTTCCGAAGTCCGGGTATGGCAACAAGGTTCCTCTGCTCTTCGAAGAGAGACATGCTTCTGCTGACGCCCAGGAATCCGAAAGTGACACCCGCCGATTCGGAGCTTTGGAACTGGCGTGTCTCTCGGCAAACCTAAATGCCCTGTGCCTCGACTTTGTGGCACGCCAGAAAGTCCAGGGCACAACGTTGAACCTATACATCCTTGAGCAATTCCCTCTAATCCCAGCCGACGCCTACAACCGCCGCTTCGGCGACCGCACCGCCGCCGACCTCGTTCGTGACCACGTCCTCCGCCTCACCTACACCTCCCACGACATGGCCCCCTTCGCCCGCGACCTCAACCACCACGGCCCACCCTTCCCCTGGCACGAAGAAGACCGCCGCCACCTCCGAGCCCGCCTCGACGCCCTCTACTTCCACCTCTACGGCCTCACCCGCCACGACGCCGCCTACATCCTCTCCACCTTCCCCATCATCCACCGCCAGGACGAAACCCAATTCGGCCACTACCGCACCAAAGCCCTAATCCTCGCCTACATGAACGCCCTCGCCGCCGGCGACACCGACACCTTGATGGCGCTGTAGATCCCCATGCGAATCGTCGAAGACCCCCTCAACCGCGAAACCATCCAGGCCATCACCCAACTCATCGTGGACCGCTTCCAGCCCGAGCAAGTCATCCTCTTCGGCAGCGTCGCCCGCGGCGAAGAAGACGAAAACAGCGACCTGGACCTCATGGTCGTCCTGCCCCACAACGACGACGAGGGCCGCGACGGCTACGCCATCCGCCTCGCCACCGCCGAGAACTTCGTACTGCCCGTCGATATCCTCATCCGTTCAGCCAACGTGCTCGCGAGGTACCGCCAGGACCCCAACTCCATGCTCGGCCGCATGCTCAAGGACTCGGAAGTGCTCTATGACCGACAAGCGGCCTGAACTCGCCTGGTACTCCAAAGCCGACGCCGACTTGGAAATAGCTCGCCACGCGCTCGGCCCGGACCGCCCGCTCCCCGACATGGCCTGCTTCCATGCCCAGCAATGCGCTGAATAAGGCCTGAAGGGCTTCTTGGCTGCCCGCGTCGCCGCTTTTGCTTCGTCCACGATCCCGCTTATCTCACTCAGCCATCTCAATCTGGAAGTCACCCGTAGCAGCGTTGGTCTGCCTGTTCACATGTACCAATCTCTTGCATCCTCCAATCGCTTCTGAAATGCCAATGGTCGCGTTGAAGCCCCTGTCAGTTGTGTGATCAAAATCCAGAATTTCAAAGACACTCGAGCTTGATGGTTGGAGGACAAACAGTCGCTGCCTGATCTGTTCAATCGTGCAACCAGGAGTGTTGACAGCAGTTTCTTGGAGATCATAGATATAACGGCCCAAGTGATTACGAAGAACAGCGTCAACATCCACTTCATCGCTAGAAGGCAACTGGCATACTGCAAGATAAAGATCGCCGTAGCGAGATGCCAAATCCTCTTCAGTTGCAAGGGTGGCCAATTTTTCTATTTCCGCATCGATGGCATGTCGCTTCGCATCAGAGGATAGATTATACTTATCTCCCGAATAGCATGGTAAATACCTCTCGATAGTTCCTCCTGGCAAGACGTGTATATTCTTTTCTTTCAGTGCGTCCAGAATCTTTTTCCAGCGGCCTTCGATGCCACTCACAGTCTGTTGAGTAATTACCGATATGACGTCTTTTTGATGCTGTGAAATGGCTGTCATGACGGCTACCCGCGCCTTAGCCCAGTGTGTTCGATACCAGTTCTGCTGAGGCCCAAGACTGTTGAGGAAATCTCTCAGACCAACAAGACTTGGCGGCATTTCTGAATTGAGTAAGAGATCAACTACAGTAGTTAATTCACGGTCAAGCTCGCCGCAATAACGCGTGAGATCATTGCCGAGACCCGCAGATGCCAAGAACCCCTGTATAGTTTCATCGTCCCTCATACACGAACGAAGATTTCCACTAAAAACACTGTCAAGATCATAGAGAAAGTAGGCTTTCTTTCCAAGACCCTGGCAAAGCCTCAAATACCAGTTGACTTCTTCATCCCCGCCAGCATCAATGATGCAGCTCCCAGCGCCTGCGGCTGACACACCACGGGCCCTCATCATTGCCTCAACAAGCCAAGCGTCATGGATTCCCTCGACGAAAATTGGATTGTCAGAAAAGAAGAGCTGTTTATGATGTGAGTTCAACCTCCGCACGAAAGAATTGGTAGTGGAAGGATTCATTCCCAAATGCGAAATCTGCTTCGGTGTCGAATACTGGAGATCAAACGATATGATTGACTCGAGATCATCTTTTGATCGCAGGTCGAGTATGAATGGCGAATGCGTGATTAGGAAGACGATCTTCTTTCCCGGATGTGTTGTGGGATCGCCGGCAATCCGCCGAACCTCCTGGATGAAGAAGGCTTGATACTGTGGATGCAAATTCAGTTCTGGTTCGTCGATAATCAGACACTGTTTTTGGCTATCATACAGATGAGTCAACAGAACAATAAGTTCCTTGATCCCGTGACACTCATCGCGGTCCATTCTGTAAGAGCTGCTGTCTCCTCGGCGCCTGGCCATAGGAACAAGATTGCCTGAGTCCCATTCAAAGCTTATCTCTCGGTCAAAAAGCTGACTGAGCGTCGCTTCAATTCGAATGCGGAGATCCATTCGTTCTTCTAGAATCACAATAGTGTCGAACCCAGATCCTGATGCTCCATCTTGCTTGATATAGTGGAAATTATTCTTGCCAATTCCGCCCTTAAATGGGTCGCCCATAAGACTCTGAAACCTTGTCTGCTCCATCCCACTCAGCCGATCAGTCCCAAGAAGACGGGTGTTAAGATAGTTCCTAAGATCCTGGATCAGCATTGTGGAGAATCGTGACTTTCCACTCCCATTTGGGCCAACAAGGAAGTTGATGCTACCTATTTGCTTGGTCTCAAAAACCTGATTCTCCCAAGGTGGCGGTAAACCAAAGAGCAACTTCTGGCGTATCAAGTGAATTGGTCCATAGGCAGCGGTGCTTCATAGAGGCAGGGATTGGCCTCGGTGGTGTAGATACCGACTGGCGATATCATCGCCGTATCGATAGAGGAAGCGTAGGTTCGATGCATCAAGGTATAGTCAATACGAGCCGGATATCTGCCCGTAGCAACAACGTGGCCAGGGGACGAAGCCGGCGGATCCTATAGACGTGACCCTCCTGACCATGATCAAGTATACAGCCGACACCCAGCACCGACGGAATCGTTGGGTGGGTCGTCCTGGGACCGCCGCTAGACCTCTTCCGGCTCGACAATCAGATCAGCGACGCGGCACAGCGAGCGGAAGCGCACGTCGCGGTGGTATTGCTCGGGCAGGTTGCGGAAGATGCGCAGGAACTCATTGACGGAGGGGCCACACAGCCGCCGAGCGTCAACGGTTGTCGCCGCAGGAATCCGGTCTTTCCTCCGTGCCCCATCCGCTACCGCTCATGGTGAGCCTGTCGAAGATCCCGCCCTGAGCCCGCCGAAGGGGGCCAGGACGAAGCCGCCTTCGGCCGCTACCGCGCCAAAGCCCTTATCCTTGCCTGCATGAACGCCCCGGCAGCCGGTGACACCGAAACCCCGATGGCGGTGTAGACCCAATGCGCGTGGTCGAAGATCCCCTCAACCGCGAAACCATCCAGGCCATCACCCAACTCATCGTCGAGCGCTTCCAGCCCGAGCAAATCATCCTCTTCGGCAGCGTCGCCCGCGGCAATGAGGACGAAAACAGCGATCTGGACCTCATGATCGTCCTAGGCCACAACGACGAAGAGGGCCGCGACGGCTACGCCATCCGCCTCGCCATCGCCGAGAACTTCGTCCTGCCCGTCGACGTCCTGATCCGCTCAGCCGATGTGCTCGCCAGGTACCGCCAGAACCCCAACTCCATGCTCAGCCGCATGCTCCAAGACTCCGAAGTCCTCTATGACCGACGCGCAGCATGAATCCGCGGCCGGCCAACGCTGTGACTTGACACCCCGCACGTCCTCGGCAACTATCAATTCACCGCACCGACCGAATCGCCGGTCGGCAGTGAAGCCCCTGTGCACGGGGGCTTCGCGTATTTCTTGGGCATGAAGGGCGGTCTGCCAAACCACCCCGCCGCGCCTGCGGCCTGTGCCCCTCCTGATCCGTTCGCACGAGACGTTGGCCAGACATCGCCCGAATCCCGAATCGATGCGCCGCCGCATAATCAAAGCCTCGGAAGTTCTGCCTAACCGCTGCGCGGCAATGCGTCCCCCGCCGGCCAACGCTTGGGCTTGACAGACGGCCCTGCATCAGCCACCGTATTTGCACTGCCCCGGCCGAATCGCCGGTCGGACGTGAAGCCCCCTTACGGGGGCTTCGCATATTTCTTGGGTTCATGGGCGGCCTTTGTGGGGTGACGCCCGTGCCAGCGGTCAACGTTTACATTGACGGCCTGAACCTGTACTACGGCGCGTTGCGCGACAGCCCGTACCGGTGGCTGGATCTCATGAAGCTGAGCCGAGGCCTGCTGAAGGCCAGCGACCGTGTCCAGCGAATTCGCTACTTCACCGCCCTTGTTGACGATCCCACCGACCCAACCGTCGGACATCGCCAAAAGAGGTACATCCGCGCCCTCGGTTCCATCCCCAATCTGACCGTGCACTACGGGTCGTTCGTGACCCATGTGAGAACCATGCCGCGCGCGGATGGCCGAGGGCTGATTGAGGTATTGAGAACGGACGAGAAGGGATCCGATGTCAATCTCGCCTCACACCTGCTTCTCGACGCTTGCGCCGGCGACTTTGACAAAGCGCTGGTCGTATCGAATGACAGCGATCTCGCGTTTCCCGTCCGAGCCGTGCGCGAACGATTCGGCCTGAGCATCGGCGTCTCGTGTCCGGTGTCCCAGCGCGGTCGTCGCCCCGCATGGCTGCTCGTCCATGCGTCTGACTTCAAGTCCCACATCACCCGCAACCGCCGCAGGTTGCTCCGCGACAGCCAGTTCCCCGATCCCGTCATTGACTCCAACGGCCGCCCTATCCACAAACCAACCACCTGGTAAACCCGCCGCCAGGTACCCCAGCCGGCCCGCGCCCTTCCTGATCCGTTCGCACGAAACGTTGGCCAGACAGCGCCCGAATCCCAAACGCCATGCTCAGCCGCATGCTGGAAGACTCGGAAATGCTGTATGACCGGCGCGCGGCCTGATTATCTAAGTTGGTCGACGAGCTTCTGACCGGACTTCATCAGGCGCATTTCTCGTGCCGACCCGTGAAAGCGAACCCAGTTCTTTTTCTTCTGTGCCTCTAGCCGCTGTGCCTTGGTGGTTCCGCCGCCGAACACCGCAATCGGCTGGAACTCAACCGCGAAGTTCGATGGCACTAGTCTCTCTGCGGCCCTTGCCCCAGCTTGTAGCTGCTCAGCAATGTGGCTGGCATCAAACTTGCCTCGCTTCAACTCCAGCGGCACCACCCACCCGGCGAAATTGGCAGCGTTGGCCACGAACAGGTAGTCGCAGCGTTCGTCGGAAGGGCCAAGCGGAGACCCCGACTTGTCGAAGTCGACGATCACGTATGGCTCCGGTGCATCCTCAAGAGATGCTCGACAGCCTTCCTTGCGAATCCGCGTGACAATGCACCTGCAGTCCACACTCGCGCGGACCCGTTGGACGAGTCCGCTCACTCATCCTCCTCAAGTCGGCTGAAGATCTCGGCCCAGTCGTTGTGCATCGCCACGGCCACGTCTTCAAAGTCGGTCGGGTAAAGGCCGGACTCTTCGTCCAGACCGATCTCGCTCACCGTGGAACCCTCGCCGTTCGGATCCGGCTTGAAGAACCAGGCCCCGACCTGGCTGGCATCCAGCGCCACATCGCCTCCGGCGATTCCCGCTCGCTCACCTTCCGGTAGCGCCGACGCACGCACCACGTTGGCCAACTCTTGCAGCACCCACTCGCTATGCGTCGTCACGATTACCCGGATCCCGGCCCGCACAAGCCCTGCAATCTGCCGCGTGAACTCCACCTGCATGGCCGGATGCAGATTCGACTCCGGCTCTTCGATGATGAGAACGTCGTCCGGTCGCACAAGGTGCCGCAGGTAGAGCACCACCGGAGCCAGCTCGGCGACCATGGAAGACGCCTGCACCAGGGACAGGGACCGGTCCCAGCCATCCGGGCGGTAATCGAAGGTCGGATAGCCGCTCCCAGCGTCTTCCATCCGTACGGCGCCCTCAAGGACGTCATGCTCGAGACTCGTCGCCAATTCGTCGCTGAGCCGAGCAGGGACACGCCGAGACTTTGTCTGGCTCCCCGTCCGAATGGGATTCAACCCGACCAGTTCACTCAGAAAATCGCCCAATACTCCTGAGAATAGAGGACTACCGGTAGTCAGGCTCGACGTCCTGAAGGGAGCACTTTGGATCAAGGCTCTAACCACGGACTTATGGGTGTGCATGGCGCCGGTTCGATCAGCCGGCAGGTAGTACGCATTGCGATTTATTGGTCTGGTCAACTCCTTGAACGCAGCTTCCATGAGTCGTGAAAGCGAGAACTTCAGGTCGTCATCGTCGTCGACGGCCTGTCGCGCCGACCGTCGTAGATATCTCAGACTCAATGGCGTGTCACGTAGAACAGCGGATCGTTCGATTTCTTCGACGACTTGCTCAGCGCCGCCAATATGCCCTGAGAATGCAACCCCTTCTTCGTTTATTCTAATGCTATATTCAACGATCCCGTCGCCAGCCAGCCGAGGAACAGATAACTTGACTCTGGCATCAGACGCATCTTTCGATCGTCGTATCAGCAGATCGATTTCTTCAGCCCCAAACCCGAAGTACCCAGAAATCCTGCTAGTAATATAGTTGCCAAAGTCGTCCACTTGCTCAAATACGGTACGGATTCGCGAGTCCACCTGCATCGGGAAGTCAAGCTCGGGACTCGTATCGACTTGTGGGTTATTTTGTACTTCCCCATTCTCCCGACGTAGCAGCCAATCGCTATAGTGCTCAAGCATGTCATCCGTTTCTTCGGTAGATTCTGAATCAATAAAACGGTCCAAGATCAAACTGTGAAGTCGGTCGCCATACTGCTGTTTCTTTCCTCCGTCAAAACACTGATGCAGTGCGTACACGAGCGTCGCCAAATACGACTTCCCGGTGTTGCTCGGACCAATAAAAACCGTAAGCGGCCGCAGGTCCACGCTGGCCTTGGCGATCGGCCCGAAGTCTTCAACGTCCAGGCGGTATTCGCCGGGAAACTCGCGGCCCGCGTTCTCCGTACTCACGGCTACCTCAGGGCTGGCGCTGACAAAAGAACGTGGCCAGGGGGACGAATCCCGCGGGTCTTCTAGCCGTAACCCTCCTGACCCTGATCAAGTGTACCGCCGACACCCGGCCCCACCGCCCGACGGCCCTGATCAGCCCCCGACCCCAGAGGCGATAATCTGGTTGACCGCAATCGCCACCCCAGCCGCGGCCGCCCCGGCCACCACCAGTCCCGCAGTCCACTTGATCAGCCGCGCCTCCCGCGCGTGCAGGTCGGCCTTCATCTCGCCAAGGTCAGACTTCCACTCAGTCCGCATCGCCTGGATGTCAGTTCGCAGCGAGTGAATGTCCGCTTTCGTCGCGAACGTCGGCAGCGTGGACTCGATCGCTGTCAATCGTCGCTCGATGTCGAGCGCGGACAGATCGGCCGTCATCGGTTTTCCCGAACGCCGGTTCCCGTTCGGCTCCAGACCAGTTCTCGCACGTGGGCGCCCCTTGGTTGTGACGGCGAACTCGCCGACCGGATCTCAACCATCCCCGCTGCACGCACCGGGGCCGCCCCTTTTTCCTGCCCCCATGGTAGCCGTCGTCTCCCATTCTCAGTGTCCGCTGAGAAACTGCCACGAGCCTGCCGAAGGGCTGCTCTCTTTCCCCTCCTTTCTTACTTCTCACGACTCTCACCGCGCTACTTCCTGAAGTGCTACGGTGTCTGAGACAGGGGCGGTCTCAGTACACACGAACACTGCGAGGAGCCGCCCGTGTCCCCTGACATCATTGCAACCGTTGCCGTTGGCGTAACGCTTGCCGGCCTCATGGTCGCCATCTGGCGCGACGCCCGCGCCCACACCAACCAGGGTCTGGCCCAGGTGCGGGAGGAAATCCGCGACGTCCGAACGGAAGTTCGCGAAGGCATTGCCCAGCTTCGCGCCGAAAACCAGCACCACCGCCAGGAAAACCGCGCCGAAAACCAGCACCTGCGGGAGGAAGTCCGCGCCGACACGCAGACCTTTCGGGAGGAAGTCCACGCCAACACTCAGACCTTTCGGGAGGAAGTCCAGGCCAACTTTGCCCGGGTCCGCGCCGACAACCGGGCCCTCCGCGAGGAAGTCCACGCGGACAACCAGGCCCTCCGTGAGGAAGTCCGCGCAGGCAACCAAGCCCTCCGCGAGGAATTCCGTGCTGACAGCCAGAAGCTTCGGGAGGAAGTGCGCGCCGACAACCAGGCGCTCCGCGAGGAAATCCACACGGACAGCCAAGCCTTCCGCGAGGAAGTCCGTGCTGGCAGCCACAAGCTCAGGGAGGAAGTCCGCACGGACAACCAGACCCTCCGCGAGGAAATCCGCGCTGACCCCCAGGCCTTCCGGGAGGAAGTCCACGCCAGCTTCGCCCAGGTCCACGCTGACAACCAAAGCCTCCGGGGTGAAGTCCGCAATGACATCCAGATCACCCAGCGGGAAGTCCGTGCCGACCTCGCCGAAGTCAAGACCGACGTTTCGGGCGTCCGCGAGGACGTACAGTCACTGACTGAGCGTCAGTCACGCACCGAAGGCGTCATCCAGGGCCACTTCACCCGCCGCACCGACCCCGACCGCCGCAACGACGCCGCCTGACCAACCCAACCCGCGCCGCCAAAACCCGGGTCGCATCCCCCGCAGCGCCTGCGCGTGCTAGAGACCTTGGCATAACCCGAGGAACGGGTGTGCGATGTCAATCTCTTCAAGCGGGCGCCGTTCTTTCCCTTCTCCAAGGGGAGAGGCAGAACCTGTCCTGAGCTAGCCGAAGGATTCGGGCGTCTTCGGCCGAAATCGGTGAGGGGTCTTCCGGGCAACCAACCCTGGTTATGCAAAGGTCTCTGCTAGGGTGACCCACGGGCGGACCGTGGCCTTGTAGACCTTCCCCTCGGACCCTCGGAGCCGCCCAATGACTCCCGAACTCATCGCTATCCTCGCCCTGGGCCTAACTCTGATCGGCCTGCTCATCGCGTTCCGGCGCGACGCCCGCGCCGACAACCAGGCCCTCCGCGAGGAAGTCCGCGCGGACAATCGCGCCCTCCGCGCCGAGGTCCGCGCCGATATGCAGACCTTTCGTGAGGAAGTCCGCGCCGACAATCAGCGTCTGCGTCAGGACGTTCAGGCGCTGGCCGAGCGCACGGCCCGCCTCGAAGGCGTCATCCAGGGCCTCTCGACTGGCCGCGACGACCCCGACCGACACCGCGACGCCGCCTGACCGCCCCGCCGCCCAATCAACCTGCCACCTGACGCCGCTCCGCCCTCATTCCGCCTCCTAATCTGTGTCCTCGCTCACTCCTTCCCCAACCCCGCTTGCTCCTGTCGTACTCATATCGTACACTAGCTGCGTAAGCCTCGCAACCCTTCCCAGATGCCCACCATCCGACCCCTCCTGGAACGCCTCGCTTCCCTTTTTCGCCCCTGGATCTCTCGCCCCATCAGCCAGCTCCGCGCACCCTCCCAGACCCCACCCAAAACCACCCTGCCGCCCGATCCGTCATACCCGCGGAGGCGTGCATCCACCCCCACCACCCCCGCATCCCAATCCCAACCAAAAGACGCCCCGCCATGCCCTCCGTCATCCCCTCAATCCCGGGCATCCACCCCTGCGCCCCCGGCAACCGAAAACCGGCAGAAATGCACCCCGCGCCGCCTCAAGAGTTTTTTGGAAAAAACTCTTATTGCGCGCGAGAGCACCCATTTCGCCAGCCCAGTCACCTCTTTCCGACCGTTCGCCTCTTGTTCGGTTACAATGCCCTCCCATGTCCCCGCCTGACCCAACCCCCGCCGCCACCGACACGGCCTTTCACCCCGTCGTCGCCGCCTGGTTCGCCGCCACCTTCCAGGCCCCCACCGACGCCCAGGCCGCCGCCTGGCCCGCCATCCGCTCCGGCCAGGACACCCTCGTCGCCGCCCCCACCGGCTCCGGCAAAACCCTCGCCGCCTTCCTCACCGGCATCGACCAGCTCATCCGCCGCGGTGAGGTCGAGGACCTCGAACCCGTCACTCGCATCGTCTACATCTCGCCCCTCAAGGCCCTCGGCCACGACATCGAGCGCAACCTCCAGACCCCGCTCGCCGCCATCCGCGAGATTGCCGAAGAGCGCGGCGTTGATCTCCCGGAAATCCGCGTCGGCCTCCGCACCGGTGACACCAAGCCCTCGCGCCGCCGCACCCTTGTCACCCGCCCGCCCCACATCCTCATCACCACCCCCGAATCCTTCTACCTGATGCTCACCTCCCAGCGGGCCCGCGAAACCCTGCGCCAGGTCGACACCGTCATCGTCGACGAAATCCACGCCCTCGCCCGCGACCGCCGCGGCAGCCACCTCGCCCTTTCGCTCGAACGCCTCAACCACATCTGCCGGCGCCGCCCCCAGCGCGTCGGCCTCTCCGCCACCCAGCGTCCCATCCGGGAACTCGCCGCCTTTCTCACCGGTGCCGACGACCAGGGCGACGCCCGCCCCTGCGTCACCGTCGACCTCGGCCACCAGCGCGACTTGGACCTCGCCGTCGAGACCCCACCCTCCGACCTCGAAGCCGTCGCCCCCCGCGAGCAGTGGGACGACGTCTACAACCGCCTCGCCGACCTGATCGTCCAGCACCACACCACCCTCGTCTTCGTCAACACCCGCGCCCTGGCCGAACGCGTCTCCCACAACCTGCGCGACCGCCTCGGCGAGGAAGGCGTCGCCAGCCACCACGGCAGCCTCTCCCGTGAACGCCGCCTGCACGTCGAGCAGCAACTCAAGGACGGCCGGCTCAAAGCCCTCGTCGCCACCGCCTCGCTTGAGCTCGGCATCGACATCGGCAGCATCGACCTCGTCTGCCAGATCGGCTCGCCCCGCAGCATCGCCGTCTTCCTGCAACGCATCGGCCGCTCAGGCCACGCCCTTGGCCTGCGCCCCAGGGGCCGCCTCTTCCCGACCACCCGCGACGAACTGGTCGAGAGCGCCGCCCTCATGCGCGCCGTCCGTGCCGGCGAACTCGACCGCATCGTCCAGCTCGTCGCCCCGCTCGACGTACTTGCCCAGCAGATCGTGGCCGAGGCCGCCTGCGAGGACTGGTCGCTCGATGACCTCTTCGGCCTCTTCCGCCGCGCCACGCCGTTCCGCGCTCTGACCCGCGAGTCCTACCTCGAGATCGTCGACATGCTCGCCACCGGCATCGGCGACGGCGGCGGTCGAGCCGCACCCCTTGTCCACTTCGACCGCATCAACAACGTGATCCGCGGCCGCCGCGCCGCCCGCCTGACGGCCCTCCAGAACGGCGGCACCATCCCCGAACTCGGCGACTTTCGCGTCGTCGCCGAGCCCGACGAGACCTTCGTCGGCTCTGTCAACGAAGACTTCGCCATCGAGAGCATCGCCGGCGACATCTTTCTACTCGGCAACACTTCCTGGCAGATCCGCCGCGTCGTCCAAAACACCGTCAGGGTTATCGACGCCCAGGGCGCACCGCCCACCATCCCCTTCTGGCTCGGCGAAGCCCCCGGCCGCACCATCGAACTCTCGCGAGCCGTAGGTCGCCTTCGCCGCGACGTGGCGGACCGACTGACCGACCCGAACCTGGTCGACTGGTTGCGCGACGAGTGCAACGTCTCCGATCTCGGCGCCCACCAGGTGGCCGACTATCTCCGCGCCTCGCACGACGGCCTGCGCGTCATGCCTTCCGACCACGACGTCGTCTTCGAACGCTTCTTCGACGACTCCGGCGGCATGCAACTCGTCGTCCACGCCCCCTTCGGCCAGCGCATCAACCGCGCCTGGGGCTTGGCGCTGCGCAAGCGCTTCTGCGTGCGTTTCGACTTCGAACTCCAGGCCGCCGCCAACGACGACGCCATCCTCCTCTCGCTCGGCCCCCAGCACGCCTTCCCGCTCGAAGAGACCTTCCGCTACGTCACGCCCAACAACGCGCTCAAGTCCGTCGAACAGTCCATCCTCTACACCCCCATGTTCCCCACCCGCTGGCGCTGGAACCTCACCCGCGCCCTGGCCGTCCCTCGCTTGCGCGGCGGGAAAAAGGTCCCGCCCAACATCCAGCGCATGCGCTCCGACGACCTCATGGCGGCCGTCTTTCCAGAACAGATTGGCTGCCAGGAGAACGTCCACGGTCCCCTCACGCCTCCCGACCACCCGCTCATCCGCCAGACGCTTGACGACTGTCTCTACGAGGCCATGGATGTTCGCGGGCTGACCAAAGTGCTCCAACGCATCGACGACGGCCAGATCACCCTCCACGCCCGCGACACCACCGAGCCGTCCCCGCTCGCCCACGAAATCCTCAACGGCCGCCCCTACACCTTCCTCGACGATGCCCCGCTCGAAGAGCGCCGCTCCCGCGCCGTGGCCACCCGCCGCGCACTTCCAGAGAGCGCTCGCGACCTCGGCCGCCTCGACCCGGCCGCCATCGAGCGCGTGGTCGAAGAAGCCTGGCCTCAGCCCCGCGACGCCGAGGAAGTCCACGACGCCCTTCTCGGCCTCGTTGCCGTCGACGCCACCTCCGTCGCCAACTGGAACCGCTGGCTCGACGAACTCCAGGGCTACGGCCGTACCGCCAGGTGCGAAGTCGACGGACGCACCCTCTGGTTCGCCGCCGAAAACGTGGACGTCATGCACGCCCTCTTCGGTGCTGACGCCGTGCCCAGTCTGGCGCTGCCCTCCGGCGTGGCTATCCAGGTGGCTGACCGCGAGGAAGCCCGCCGCCTGCTGCTCCGCGGCCACACCGAGGTCTGCGGACCCACTACTCCCGAGGAACTCGCAACCCGCTGCGGCTTGACGCCCAAAGACGTCGCCCGCGGCCTGATGCAGCTTCAAGTCAGCGGCTTCATCCTCCCCGGACACTTCCGCGACCCCAACGTCGAGGACGTCTGCGATCGCCGCCTTCTGGCCCGCATCCACCGCCTCACCCTCGACCGACTCCGCCGCGAAATCGAGCCGGTATCCGTCCGCGACTTCATGCGCTTCCTCATCCGCTGGCAACACGCCGCCCCCGGCCACACCCTCTACGGCAAGACCGGCCTTCGGCAGGCCATCCAGTTCCTGCAGGGCTTTGAGTTGCCGGCCGCCGCCTGGGAAGGCGCGGTACTCCCGGCCCGCGTCCGCGGCTTTCGCACTCAATGGTTGGACGAACTCTGCCTGGCCGGCGACGTCGTCTGGGGCCGTCTCAGCGAACGCAATTCCGACCCCGAACGGCGCAGCGCCCCGGCAACCCGCGCCACCCCTGTCACCCTCGGAATGCGCGAGGACTTCGACCTGCTGCTTCAGGCTGCCCGCTGGCGCAACGGCGGCACGGACTTGGAAGCCGAGCCACCTGAACTCGCCGGCGCCGCCCGCTCTATAGACGCCCTTCTGCAAGAAAGCGGTGCCCTCTTCTTCGAGCAGATCGTCATGCGCACCCGGCGCCTGGCAGCCGACGTGGAAGACGGCCTGCGCGACCTGATCGCCGCCGGCCGTGTCACTTCCGACGGCTACGAGGGCCTTCGCGCTATCGCCTCCGGCTGGTCCAGCACCGGTCGCCGCCGCTGGCGCCACACCCGCCGCGCCGGCCGCTTCGCCGTCGGCGGTCCCCCGGGCCGCTGGTCGATCCTCCATCCGCCCGCCGCCGGCATCGACGCCGACGAGGTCGCCGAGGCCGTCGCCACTACCCTCCTCGACCGCTACGGCGTCGTCTTCCGCGACGTCGTCCGCCGCGAGAGCTTCCGCCTCCCCTGGCGCGATGTCCTCCGAGCGCTGCGACGCCTCGAAGCCCGCGGCGATGTTCGTGGGGGCCGCTTCGTCGCCGGCTTCGCCGGCGAACAGTTCGCTCTCCCCGACGCCGTCAACGCCCTCCGCCGCGCACGCCGCGATCAGGGATCCGACGAGACTCTTCGGCTTGCCGCTGTCGACCCCCTCAACCTCACCGGCGTCATAACCCCTGACGCCCGCGTCCCTGCCCAACCCGGCCGCCAACTCACCCTAATCAACGGCTGGCCCCCACCTCCAGACCCCGGCGCCGCCGAAGCCGCCGCCAGCTAGCTCCTAGTGGCGGTGCCCGTTCGCGTAGTGCGCCGCTAGCAGGTCCTCGCCCCAGTCGCCCGAGTAGTTGCGCATCACCGAGTGGATGTGGTTCGCCTCGTTCTGCGTGTTGTCGTACTCGATCACAAACGCCGGCCCGGCCACCGCGTAGTAGTGCCCCGCGCCCCGCGCTTCCGGCCCCGCCCACAGGAATCGAACGCCATCCAGCCCATCCAACTCGATCTTCCGCCACTCGTTTTCCGCCAGGTCCGCGGCCTTCCGCTCGACGTAATGCCGCAGCAACCCAATCAGCCCGTCCCGCTGCCCGTCCCGCAACTCAGCAAGTGTGATTCCTCCGTCGGGAATCTCTTCGGGGTCGGCAACCCGATAGTTCTTCGTCAGGATGTCGTCCGGCGCAGTCGGATCCACGATCGCCAGCGCCTTCTGCTCGGCATCCAGCCGACCCAACAGGTCGCGCGCCAGGTCCTCTTCCTCGGCAAGCGTGCGCACCCCCTTGTGCTCGCCGTGCCGAACTTCCGCCGGATTCGCACCCAGAAACAGCGGCAGTACTGACACATAGGTGTTGGCTATGACCGTGGCATGAATCCCAATGTGATGTCCGCCGGCCCGCCAGCCCCAGGGCTCCTCGCCGCCCGGCTCCCCAAACACGCTGAAGTAGTAGATCTCCGGGTCCCGCAGCCAGTGCATGCGGTTGTTCTGGATTCCTTCCCACTCGTCCAGGATGGATTCCAGCTCGATGATCTCCCGGGCCTTGCGCGCTCCGTGTGCGCTCAGCGCCGTGTTCATCATTCGGAACGCCGCCGCGCGCTGCGCCGCGGTCATGTCTTTGAGCCGCAGGCCATTGCGTTCCACTGGCGTGTAGTGCCAGAGGTATCGCTCGTCCCCCCCGAATGGAAACGTCGCAACGACCCGCTGACTGGCATCCAGGGAATCCACAAAGCCGTTGGCCGCCTCGGCCATCTCTGCGGCAACGGCAACGGCGCGCGAGGCCGTGGTGATGTCCGTTGTCGTCATCGCGTCACGCTTCCTCTCGCTGTCGGTTCGCTACCAGTCATACAAGTCCAGTATCCAACGCTGCACCGGCGAGACCCTCCGAAGCCGCTCACAACAGAAGTCCACGAATTCGGCTGTATGCACCTCGGGCTGCAACGGCTCCTCGATCCAGGCATGCAGCGCGTTGTATCGCAGCAAATCGGCGCGTGGGTGGCCGGCCGCGAACCCTCGCGGAACTCGCTTGTAGTGCGCTCCGCCCACCTCGGCGCCCGCCGCGCGCACGGTCGCCAGTGCCTGCTCCAGCGCCGCACCTCGGCGCTCGTCCGCCACCGCCGTTCGATAGGCCTCCAGCGTCGCCTTGTCGAACGCATGCCGTCCGGCCCCCGCCACAACCGCGTCGGGTGTAAGCCGCAGAAAGTAGCCCGGACAGTCCCGGCTGTGCCGATGGCCCTGCCAGAACCACATATCGAAATGAGTCTTGTACGGACGCTTGTCGCGGCTAAACCGGATGTCGCGATGGATACGAAATATTGAGCCGCTCACTCGCGGCTCGGCATGAATCCCGGGCGCGAACTCCGACAGCGCCATGCCCATCGCGCTGACGAAAAGCCGACCAGGTCCCAGCAGCCCCTCGTCGTAGCCGCGACGGTTAGCCTCGAACCACGGCTTGTTGTTGTTCGCGGCCAGATCCCGCAGGAATTCGAAGCCTTCGCGCGGAAACCCGGCAAATGCCTCCGACATCCAGGGACTCCAGGCACCCTCCGCCAGTCACGGTACCAGTCCCGGTTACGGCTCTGCCGCTGTCGGCGCCGACCTCTTTTCCAGCGTCTCGGGAACAAAGAGGCCGAACGTCAGCGCACCGCACAAGCCCATAGCGGCTACAAAGAACGGGGCCAGCATCAGACCGAACAGGTCGGTCACACCGCCCACGACAACCGGACCGCCCATGTCGCCTATTCCTCCGACAAGGCGCCACACCGCCAGGAACTCGCCTGGCCTCTGGGACGGCGTCAGATCGGCCCCCAGCGTCAGCATCGAGCCTGACCCAATTCCGTTGGAAAACCCGATCAACAGCCCGATCAGGATGAGCCCCGTAAAGTCCCGGGCCTGGCTCAGCAACGCCATCGAGGCGCTGAACAACGCGAACGACGGCACGATCGCGAACTTCCGCCCGAAGTGATCCATCAGGTAGCCGGCCAGCGGAAACAGCGTCATGTCGATGGCCGCCGAGGCGCTCACAGCCAGGCCGATCTCCTGCTCGTCCAGCCCCAGCGCGAAGGCGCCGTACAGAGGCAGCACCACCGGGCGCCCCGAGCGGATGGCCTGGGCGAAGATGTGCCCGGTTCCCGCTCTCAGCAGGATTCGGCGGTGCGTGTGCAACGTCTCCGCAAGCCCGCGCAGCAGGCTCGTCGCGGACTGCGTCCGTGCCGCATCGATGTCTGGCGCGTCCCGAAACGCGAGTGCTGGAACCAGACCTACGGCCATACAAGCACCGGCGATTAGGAACATCGCCTCGTAACCCAACGTGCTCGCCGCGAATCCGCCGACGCCCGGTCCGACAAACATGCCGATCCGGTTCGTCCCGCCGAAGAGCGACATGATCCGCCCGCGCTGATGCCGTGGGGTCACGCGCCGCATGTACTGCATGCGCGAGAGCGCCCACAGGCCCATCCCGGCGCCCATAAGCAGTCGAGCGACGATCAGCACCGAGTACGGCGGCGAGACGGCCAGCACCACTACCGCCGCGGCCATCACCACCAGGCCCACCACTTGACCCACCCACTCCGAGATCCGGTTCAGTAGCAGGCCCGAAGGCAGAGTCCAAAGCAGCGTGCCCAGCGCCGCCATACCGAGCGCCAGGCCGACGAGCGTGATGTTCTCCTGGCCCGTCGCCGGATCGCGCACCAGGTCGGCCACGAATAGCGGCAGCGTGGGCACCAGCATGCCCATGCCGACTGAACTGGTGAAGATTTGGACGTAGACGCGCGGAACCAGCGAGATGACGGTGTTTAACGCGCGCCCGGAGTGCACGGGCGCGCATGGTATGACACAGCGACCGTCTCGAACGTGGACAATGGCGCAAGCAGTCGTGCCTTAGGGGAATTCAATGCAGGCCATTCGCGTGAACCAGCCGGGCGGACCCGACGCCCTTTCGTACGACACCATTGCCGACCCGACACCGGCCGCCGACGAGGCGGTCATCCGAGTCGAGGCCATAGGCGTCAACTACATCGACACCTACCAGCGCAGCGGCGTGTATCCGCTTGATCCACCGTTCACCCTCGGCATGGAAGGCGCCGGCGTGGTCGAGGCTGTCGGAGCCGACGTGAGCGGCTTTGCGGTTGGCGACCAGGTCGCCCACGCGATGCAGTTGGGCTCCTACGCCGAGTTACAGGCCGTGCCCGTCGCCCAGCTCGTCAAGCTGCCGGACGCCATCGACACCCGCCAGGCCGCGGCCGCCATGCTGCAGGGCATGACCGCCCACTACCTGGCCCACAGCACCTACCCGCTTGCCAACGGCCACACCGCCGTGGTGCACGCCGGCGCCGGTGGCGTGGGACGCCTGCTGAGCCAGATGGCCAAGCGCGCCGGCGCCCGCGTCATAGCCACCGCCGGAACTGCTGCGAAGGCCGAAATTGCAGCCGCGGCGGGAGCAGACGAAGTCATCATTTACACCGAGGCCGACTTCCTTGAGGAAGTTCGTCGCCTGACCGACGGCGCCGGAGTCGAGGTCGTCTATGACGGTGTTGGCGCCGCCACCTACGAGCGCAGCTTCGATTGCCTGAAGCCGCGCGGCCTATTGGCACTCTATGGCGCGTCCAGCGGCCCGGTGCCGGAGCTGAACCCACAGATCCTCAACGCCAAGGGCTCGCTGTTCCTTACCCGCCCCAGCCTCGGCCACTACACGCTCACGCGTGACGAACTGGAATGGCGCGCAGGCGAAGTCTTGTCCTGGGTCGCGGCCGGCGATCTGACCCTGATGATTGACCGCGAAGTCGCCCTGGCAAACGCCGCCGACGCTCACATCGCTCTCCAGGGGCGTGAGACCAGCGGCAAGGTGCTCCTGATTCCCTGAGCGCCGAACCGCCGGGCGTCGACGCCGACCTGCAACGCCGGGTCGAGTTCCTGCTGGAACTCGACAAGGCCAAGGGCGTGCTGCGCCGCAACCTGATCACGGCGGCCGAACGTCGCGAGAACGACGCCGAGCACGGTTGGCACGTGACCATGTTCGCGCTGGTACTGGCCGACTACGCTCCGCCAGGCACCGACATCGCACGGGTCATCGCCATGCTGCTGGTGCATGACATCGTGGAAATCGACGCCGGCGACGCCTTCGTCTACGACGAGGAAGCGAAAGCCCTGCAACCCGCGCGCGAACGCGCCGCCGCCGACCGCATCTACGGCCTGCTCCCGGCCAGCCAGGGCCACAGTCTCCGTGCCCTCTGGGAAGAGTTCGAAGCCCGCCAAACCCCCGAGGCCCGATTCGCCGCCGCCCTCGACCGCCTCCAGCCCCTCCTCCTCAACTTTCACACCAGGGGCCAGGCCTGGCGCCAGCACGGCGTCAGCCGCGAGCAGGTTCTATCAGTCAATGCCCACATTGCCCAGGGCTCCGAAACCCTCTGGGCATTCGCGCGCAGTCTGATCAACGAAGCCGTACGACTGGGCTATCTGAACCCCTAGTCTCCGCAGACTCAATCGTGCTCAAGTGCGTGGCGTCTGGCGTCCAGGCCGCCGGCCCGCAGCTCGGAGTCGAGGTCTGTGAACATTTGGAATCTGACGTCCTACGCGTCCAACCCAAACAGCCGCGCGGCGTTCCCCCCATAAATCTTCGCCCGCTCCTCGTCGGTCACAGGCAAAGCGTCCACGATCGGGCTGATCACGTCCGGCTCTACCCAAGGGTGGTCGCTGGCGAACATCAGTTGGTCCGGCCCAACCATCTCCAGGCCGTAGCGCACCGCAGCCGGCCAAGGCGAGACCGTGTCGAACCAGATCTGGCGCAGGTACTCGCTTGGAGGTTTGGTCAGGTTCTCGGCACCCCGCTTCAGCACCATCGTCTGGTGGTCCAGGCGTCCGATCAGGTACGGCAGCGCGCCGCCGACGTGCGGGCAGACGATCGTCAGGTTCGGATAGCGATCCATCAGCCCGCTCACGATAATGCGCGCCAGCGCGATCGTCGTATCGAACATCAGACCTAGCGCGCCGGTGAGGTTCCGGCCTGCCACCTGATCGATGGTCACCGGACAGGCTGGGTGCAGGTACAGCGGAATACTCAGCTCCTCGGCCCGTCCGAACAGCCACTCGAATTCTGGCTCGTCCGGGTGCCGGCCAGCCAGGTTGGCGTAGAGCAGCACGCCCCGCATGTCCAGGTCGCGCACGGCGCGATCCAGTTCCTCTCGGGCCTCCGCCTCGTGGTAGAGAGGCAATACGCACAGCCCGGCAAAACGTCCGGGATACGCCCGGGTCTGCTCGGCGATGTAGTCGTTGAACAACCGCGCCACCATCGGACCGTCGTCGCCAAAGCGCTCGGGTCCCGGATCGTTCGGCGACAGCACCGTCAGGTCGATGCCCGCGGCATCCATCGTCCGCACCTTGGCGTCCATGTCCGAGTGCCCCGGCATGGCCGTCCGCCGCCACTTTCCGGTATCGATGAAGAGCGTGCCGCCGTCCCGAAACGCCAGCGGCTCCTCGTCGCGGGTTTGCAGGTAATTCAGGAAGGGCTCCGGCCAGATGTGGCTTTGAGTATCGATTCGCATTCGGACCTGTGGGTTCGTCCGCGGTCGTCGCGCAACCGCGGGAGGCGCCAACCGAAGCACCAGCACCGGTCAGCTCATCAAGCGTCGACGATTATGCGGGTTTGCCTGCCTTGGCACAGACCGGCAGGATTCGGAAGCCATGTCTGCCCGAGGCTCCGCCATGGATCCGACCGTGCTTGACTCCGTAGTGAATCGACAGGTCTACGACCTTGGCACTCCCTACGACATGGGCATGCCGGTGCATCCGTCGCATCCGCCCTACGTGTTCACCCTGCAGCGTCGCCACGGCGACACCATGCGGCCCGGCGGCCTCGGCTCGGCCAACGAGCTGATTGTCATGTGCGGTCACACAGGTACGCACCTTGATGCGCTTGCCCACTTCGCGCGCGACGGAATCATGTGCGGCGGCCTCGAAGCGGCCAAGATTCAGAGCGGTGGCCGCGGCATGACCGAGCACGGCATCGAGCGCGTGCCGCCCATCGTGCGCCGTGGCGTCCTCTTGGACATAGCCGGCGCCGAGGGCGAGGACATCCTGCCCAATGACTTCGCCATTACCGCCGACATTGCCCAGGCCGTCGCCCGCGAGCACGGCGTCGAAGTCCGTAAGGACGACGCCATCCTCGTCCGCACCGGCCTCATGCGACGCTGGAACGATCCGTCCTTCTTGGATCTCGAGAACGGCCAGCCGGGAATCACCGCCGATTGCGCCGAGTGGCTGGCCGAGACCGGCGTTTACCTCGGCGGTGCGGACACCATGACCTTCGAGTTCATTCCCGCCGGCGACGACCGGCTTCCGGTTCACGGGATCTTCCTCGTGGATCACGGCATTCACATCCTCGAAAACGCTGACCTTGAGTCTCTCGCCGCCGCCGGCGTCCACGAGTTCCTATTCGTCATGTCTCCCCTCAAGATCGTCGGCGCCACCGCCTCGCCTGTCCGCCCCATCGCGATCGCCTAGGGCTGGCCAGTGACCCACCAGCCTCGGAGCCGCCGATGAGAGCTTCCTACCTCGAATCAGCCCTTCAGGTTGGCACCCGCGATGTCCCGCTGCCTGATCCCGGCCCCGGCGAAGTCCTCATCCGCATCCGCTCCGTCGGCGTCTGCGCCTCGGACGTTCACTACTACGAGCACGGCCGCATCGGCCGCTACGTCGTCCGCGAGCCCCTCATCCTCGGCCACGAGCCTTCAGGTGAAGTCGTTGCCCTCGGACCCCGCGTGACGTCGCTCGCCAAAGGCGACCGCGTATCCATCGAACCCGGCGTCCCCTGCCGCGCCTGCGCGCACTGCCGGTCAGGCCACTACAACCTCTGTGACGACGTTGTCTTCATGGCCACGCCCCCGGTCCACGGCGCATTCGTCGAATACGTCGCCCACCCCGCCGACTTTGCCTACCGCATCCCCGACCACGTCTCCTACGACGAGGCCGCCCTCATCGAGCCGCTGTCCGTTGGCATCTTCGCTGCCCGACGCGGCCAAGCTCGGCTAGGCGACCGCGCCGCCATCCTGGGCGCCGGCCCGATCGGCCTCATGACCCTCTTGGCCCTCCAGAGCCAAGGGATTCGCGACGTAACCCTTGTCGACGTCGAGCCCTTCCGCCTCCAAAAGGCGCTTGACCTCGGCGCTGCTGACGCCATCGATGCCCGAGCCGAAGAGGTGGGCCAAACCCGCGCCACCCAGTTCGACTTGGTCTTCGAAACCGCCGGAAACTCCACCACCCTCACCCAGACCACCCGCATCGCCCGCCGCGGCGGACGCGTCGTGTTGGTGGGAATGACAGACGCCGATCTGACCCCCATCGACACCAACGAGCTGGTCGACAAGGCCCTCAACGTTGCCGGCGTCTTCCGCTACGCCAACACCTGGCCGCTGGCAGTTGACCTGCTGTCTCGTGGCGCGGTCGACATCAAGCCCCTCGTCACCGCGCACTACCCGCTGGAAGACGCCGGCGAGGCGCTTGAGAATGCCCGCACCCGCAAGGACGCCAATATCAAGGTGATGGTCACGCCCTAGCGATGGAGAGGCTCAGCCTCCGGTGCCGTTTCGCTTCAGCGATTGGGTGACGTAAGGTTTCGACTATGCCCCGCGCTGAAGGCTCAACCACATTTGCACTCGGCGACCCCGCGCCGGACTTTGATGTTCCCGTGGCGGGAACGGATGAACGCGCTAGGTTGGGGGATTATGCCGACCGGTGGCTGTGCCTCGTTTTCGTTCGGCATACTTGGTGACTGAGTTGCCAGGGTTTCCTGGCGCGGCTCGAGGTCGAGTTGGACGAGTGGACGCAGAGAGGAGCTTCCCTCGCCTGCATCTTTCCGCAGAATCTCGACGCCGTGTCCGCCTTCGCCAGGCGCGAGGAAATACCGTTCCCCGTACTGGCCGATCCCGACCGGCAAATGACCCGCGACTATGGCGTGTACGTGCGGATCAACTTCGACTCGTGGAACACCGCGCGGCCATCCCTGGTCCTTATCGATCCGACGGGCATGGTGTGCAAACTCTGGGTCGGGAGTCATCAGCTCGACTGGCCGGTGACCTCGGACTTCTGGGCGGTCATCGACACTTACAACGGAAGCAGCGACTAACGATCGCTTAGACTTGAAGCGCGACGTCCGGAACGACCGACCGTCGCACGCAGTGGCAGGGCGGACCGTTAGCACCGGAGGACCGCCATGACCGCACGCGAGACCAGCGCCGATTCGACAACTGAGATCGTAGGGCTTGGCCACCGCATGAGCCGGCTTGAAGGCGCTTACGAACACTTGGCAACCAAGGCTGATCTCAAAGATCTCGAGTTGCGTCTCACCCTGCGCATGCTCAGCATCGTCGGAGTTGCCACTGGCCTCATCATCGCCGTTGATCGGCTTTGGGCCTGACGCAACGCTCACCGCCCGACTTGGGCTGCCTCGTCGTCAATAGTCCTTTGGATCAGGCAGAGGCTGGACCAGATTTCTCGCAGTCAATCCCATGAGCGTGTGGAACGCCGAGACAGCCGAGTGGTACGCCCATAGGTATGGAGAGCACGCCACCAACCGGCTGGCCGTGGAGGAGCTGGAACTCAAGTCGGGCTCGGTCGTCGTGGACGTTGGTTGCGGCACTGGATCGGCCCTTCGGCATGCCGCGGCCAGGGTTCGGAACGGCACGTTTATCGGAGTCGATCCGGTTCCGCGCATGCTCGAGATCGCCCGCGAGCGAACCGATTCCCATCCGAACCGTGCTCAGATCGAGTTTCGTAGCGGCTGTGCGGAGGCTCTGCCTGTCGCGGATGGTGTAGCCGATGTGGTGTTCGCCTTTGACTCGTTCGACCACTGGCAAGACACGACCACAGGACTGACTGAGATCCGACGGATTCTTCGACTCGGGGGACGGCTGGCAGTGATGAAAGACGGCGCGGTCCCAGGTGGGTCGAGAGCGCGCCAAGCGTTCAGCGATGCGCTGGCGCTCGCAGGCTTCACAGCGTGCAGTACGCAGGAAATCGCCAGAGATGGCGTGTCCTTCACGATGTGGGTTTGCACGGTCGCCGACTGAGCCCTCGGCCAAGAGCGCGTTCGTAAGCGCGCCGCCTGCAAGTCGGTGGTCATGTCCTAGGGGATCGCCGCCCTCAGCAGTTCGGCCAAATGCACTGGCCGACTCGCCTCAGCCACTGCCGGCCCTTCCTTCAGGTGCATCAGACACCCGGGGTTATCCGCGCAAACGGCTTCGGCGCCCGTCTCGGCAAACGCCTCCAGCTTGCGCGTGCGCATGCGCTGGGCGGCTTCCGGGTGATCGAAGGAGAATGAGCCGCCGAAGCCGCAGCATTCGCCTGACGGTGGGGCCTCCACGACGGTGTAGCCGACGTCGGTCAGCAGTTCGCGCGTTTCCAGACCCAACCCCATGCCGTGCTTTGATTGGCAGGCGTCGTGGATGGTCACAACGCCGCTCGTCCGGCCGAGCATCTCGTCGGGAAGTCCTCGCTCTGCCACGAAGCTGGTGAAGTCCCGCACCTTGGCTGACGCTAACCGTGCGCGTTCGGCCCAGGCCGGATCGTTGTCGGTCAGTCGTGCGTAGTCGTGCAGCATCGCGCCGATGCAGCTGGTTGAGGTGCTAACCAAAGCGTCAACTTCCAAGGCTTCGAGAGCTTCGACCGTCTGCCGCATCATCCGCGTCGCCTGGTCCCTGTAGCCCGCGTTGATGGCCGGTAGGCCGCAACAGGATGGGAACTGAACGGGTTCAACGGCTATCCCGAGCGTTTCCAGTACCGCCACCGCCGCTTCTCCGGTTTCCGGCGACAGCCAGTCGGTCAGGCAGCCAGGAAAGTAGGCCACCCGCGTGACCGCCTTGGGGTTGGGCTTTACTAAATCGCCAAGCCGGTCTCGGAACGGTTTTCTGTGCACCTTGGGCAGCGGCCGTCGCTTCAGCGGCGAGCCGGGTAGTCGCTGACCCAGCGCCTGCAACCACGGCGCCTTAGAGGCCAGCCGTGCCCCGTGTTCCAGCAGCCGTTCGTCGGCCAGGGCGCCAAGTGCGCGCTGCTTCAAGCCGCTGCTGGAATGTCCCTCGGCAACCGCGCGTTCGCGCACGTCCAGGATCAGGTCGGGAATCGGAATCCCCGCCGGGCACACGCTGGCGCATGCGCCACAGCCGGCGCAGAGCGACTGCGGGCCGGCGATGTGCTCCAGGCCGTGGTGGTACGGCGTCACCAGCAGCCCGATCGGGCCGGTGTAGATGTGGCCCATCGCGTGGCCGCCGACCTGTTGGTAGACCGGGCACACGTTCGAGCAGGCCCCGCAGCGCACGCACTGCAAGGCTGAGCGCATCCGCGGGTCGGTGCGAATGGCCTCCCGCCCGTTGTCGAGCAGGATGATGTGCACGTGCCGCGGACCGTGCACGCCCATCGAGAGCGACAGCTCAATGTCCGCGCTGCGGCTCGGGCCCGAGATGAAGGATACGTAGGTCGAGATCGGCTGGCCGGTCGCGCTGCGCGGCAAGCTTTCCAGCATCGTCGTCGCGTCGGCCAGCGAGGGCACCAGCTTGTCAATGCCGGCAATCACGATGTGGACCGGCGGCAGTGCGCTGGCCAGGCGTGCGTTGCCCTCGTTGCTCACCAGCATCACGGTCCCTGTCGCGGCCACCAGCGCGTTCGCGCCGGTGATTCCGGCGCCGGCGTTGATGAAGCGGCTGCGCAGGTGGCGGGCCGCCGCTCCCACCAGCACGTCCGGGTCCGGCGGCAGGTCTTCGCCGGTGGCTTTGCTGATCAGTTCGGCCGCGCGCTCGCGGGTGATATGCAGGGCGGGGGCGATGATGTGGGAGGGGCGTTCTCCGGCTACTTGAACCAGGAACTCGCCGAGGTCGGTCTCGACGACCTCGATGCCGTCGTCTTCCAGCGCCGTGTTGAGTTGAATCTCCTCGGTGGCCATCGACTTGCTCTTGACCACCATCCGGACTTCGTGGTCGTGCAGCACCTGGAGCGCCGTCGCAACCGCCCCTGCTGCGTCCGTGGGCCCATGCACCACGGTTCCAACCGCCTCGGCCGCGGCCGTGAACTCCTCCACCAGCTCCGGCATCCGGTCGAGGGCGGCCTGGCGGCGGCCGCCCAGGTCGGCCTGGCTGCCTTCGAAGTCGCGGGCGCGGAAGGCCGCGTCACGGCGCTCGCTGAGCTGTGGCAGCGAACGCCCCAACGCCACCGGCAGCGACTCCGACTCCAGCGCTTCGCGCAGCCGCTCCTTGAACGGCGGAATCGCGTGCCCGGCGGCTCCGGACGCCATCAGCGCGTCATCCCCTCAGGACCGGGCGCAGCCCACACGCCTACCAGGGCATGCGGTGGTAGTCGGTCAGGTGCACCTCCTGGCCGGTAATGCTGGAGGTTTCGGCGGCCTGCAGGATCTCGATGATGTGGCGGCCGTAGTGGCTGCTGGTCTGCGGTCGCATGCCCATGGCGATCGATTCCGCGAAGTGGCGGTACTGCTCGCAGAAGCCGTGCTTGCCGTCGTGTTCCACGTCGCGCCACTCGTTGTTGCGGCCGACCCGCACCGAGCCGCGGATGGTGTATTGAATCTCGCCCAGCGCGCAGTGCGCCTCGATTCCGTCGGTCGCGCAACCGTGGGCGCTGCCTACCACCACCAGCAGGCCGGGGATTCCGTTGGCGTACTGCACGAAGGCCGTCGTCGCGTCGTCCGCTCCCTGGTAGTGCATGGAGGTGCTCTGCTTGGCTTTCACCGCGACGGCCTTGGCGCCGATGCAGTGGGTCAGCCAGTCCACGGCGTGGACGCCGTTGCCCATCCACATGCCGCCGCCCATCCAGCGGGTGCGGTACTGGTAGCGGCGTCCGCCGTAGCCCCAGTTCTTGTTGAAGCGTGAGAGCGCCGTGACGACTGGTCCCAACTCGTTGGAATCCAGGATCTCGCGGGCCTTGCGGGTCGCCGGGTGGAAGCGGCCGGTGAGGCCGATCTGAAGGATCTTGCCGGAGGCCTGCTCGGCCTCGATCATGCGGTCGCATTCCTCCAGGGTGTTGGCCATCGGTTTTTCGACCAGGACGTGACGGCCGGCGTTGAGGGCGTCGATGGTCAGGTCGGCGTGGAGGTGGTGGCCCAGAATGATGGCGACCGCGTCCACGTTGGGGTCTTCCAGCAGCTTGTGGTGGTTGGGGTAGACCGCTGGGATTTCCCATTCCTTGCGGTGTGACTCGCGCAGGTCCTCCACGAGGTCGGCCGCGGCGACGCAGCGGGCGAACCCCTCGTCCTCGGCGATCTGCAGCGCCGTGAGGTGCGACTTCGCGATTCCGCCCAGTCCGACCACTCCGATTCCAAGCATCGAGCGCCTCCAAGAAACGAATCCCTGCCCTGGCCAACCATGGTGCCAGCGCCCCGGCCGGTCGGCTATCTGGAGTTAGCGCTGCTGGTCGGTGGCCTCGACCCATTCGTCCATGGCGTCGGTTAGGCCGGCGGATTCGGACGCGGCCAGGGCGCGGCTGGTCTCGGTGCGTATGGCGGGGGGCGAGGCCCAGGAGCAGGCGATGGCCGAGGCGTTTCGTCGCCGGTGCTTGTCAGGCGGTGCTTGTGTTCGGCGATTGCGGCGTCCGCCGGCAGCTCAGGCGCAGGACCACGTAGGCCGCTACCGCCGAAGCCAGCGATCCGGCCAGGATCCCGAGCCGGTCGCCGGCGAAGTAGTCGCCGCTGCCGTGCTCGAAGGCGAGGCCCGCGATGAAGAGACTCATGGTAAAGCCGATCCCGCAGGCGAACGCCACGCCGGCAATCTGCGCCCAAGTCACGCCTCGCGGCAGCGTCGCCAGGCCAACGACAGCGGCGATGGCGACAAAGCCAAGAATGCCGACCGGCTTGCCAAGGAAGAGCCCCGCGGCTATGCCCACCGTCACCGGATGCAGGAGCTCGTCGACGCCGATTCCGGATAGCGCGAGCCCGGCGTTGACGAAGGCGAAGACGGGAAGGATGACGAACGCCACGGGCGTGTGCAGATCGTGCTCCAGCTTTCGCAAGGGCGATTCGCCCCGCGGGTCGCGCATGGGAATGCAGAAGGCAATCAAGACGCCGGCCAGCGT
>DAOUJT010000044.1:0-4667 GCA_034422315.1 Chloroflexota bacterium
CAGACCTCCCAACGTCCGGTCAACCACTCGGTGATGGAGCTGTTCATCACCATCGACGCCATGCGGCGTGCCTCGGCGGCGCGCGTGACGGCGGTGCTGCCGTACTTCCCCTACATGCGCTCCGACAAGAAAGACCAGCCGCGCGTGCCGATATCCGCCCGGCTGGTGGCGGATCTGCTGGCCACGGCCGGGGCCGACCGCGTGCTGACCCTGGACCTGCACGCCGACCAGATCGGCGGCTTTTTCAGCATGCCCAGCGATCACCTCACCGGCATGCCGTTGCTTACGGACTACTTTGCCGGGCTCGACATCGACGATCTGGTCGTGGTGGGCGACACCGGGCGTATCAAGACGGCCAGCGAGTGCGCCCGGCGCTTGCGCACCCAGTTGGCCGTATTGGACAAGTTCCGCGACCCCATCACGTCGGACGTCACGATTCGCGGTCTGGCTGGAGATATTCGAGGACGCACCGTGCTCTACATGGAGGACGAGGTCGTGACCGGCCAGTCCATCCGCGAAGGTCTGCGGGAAATCCTGCGCCACCAGCCTCGAGCGATTTACGCTGCGTGCGTCCACCCGGTCTTCGTGGACCAGGCATACGAACTGATTGAAGAGTCGCCGCTGGAAGAGATGGTTGTGACCGATAGCGTGCCGCTGAGTCCCGATCTTCCCAGCAGCAAGATTCGCGTGATCTCGGTTGCCCACATGCTGGCGGAAGCCATCCGCCGGATTCACACCGGTGAATCGGTGAGCGCTCTCTTTGCTGACGCGGCGGTGTACTGATGTCGGACCTGCGCACTGAACTCACCATCGAAAAGACCGAGGCCCGCAGCCGTCGCGGCATGGTGGCCACCAAACACGAGGCTGCGAGCGCGGTGGGCGTGGAGGTGCTGGCCGCCGGCGGCTCGGCTGTTGACGCGGCGGTGGCGGCGGCCCTTGCCGTGGGCGTGGTGGAACCCTGGAGCAGCGGCATCGGCGGCGGCGGGTACGCCGTCGTAACTGGAGCCGACCTGGCCGAAGTCGTGGCCTTTCCCATGCGCTCGGGGTCTGGCGCAACCCCGGACCGCTATCCGCGCGACGGACGCGAGAACGTCAGCGCCTTCCTCTGGGACGGCGTGGTGGACGACGCCAACATTCACGGCTACCGGGCCATGGGCGTTCCCGGCGCGGTGGCCGGTCTGGGCCTGCTGCACGAGCGCCACGGTCGTATGCCCTGGCGTGACCTGGTGCTCCCAGCGGCGAAGTTGGCTCGCGATGGCTTCGAACTCGGCTGGTTCGACACGATGTACATGGAGGGCACCGCGGCCGCCGCCAGGCGTCACCCCGAGCTGCAGCGGAACTTCTACCCCAACGGCGACCCGCCGCAGTCCGATCACATGGAGCGAATCCGCATCACCCAGCCGGAACTGGCCGTCACGCTGGACGTTCTGGCGGAGGACGGCGTGGAGGCCTTCTACCGGGGCGACATCGCCGCGGCTATCGCCGCTGCCTGCGCCGAAAACGACGGAGTCATTGAACGTGCCGACCTGGCCGCCTACCGAGCCCGCGCGACGGCGCCCTTGACCACCACATATCGCGGCGCCGAGGTCCTGACGCCGGGGCCCGGCTGTGCGGGACCCACCACCATCGAGACCCTCAACATCTACGAACGGGCCGCGTCCGCGGATATGTCGCACGACGACGTGGAGCGTCTGCACGCCTATCTCTGGTCATCCCGCCTGGCCTTTGCCGACCGCTTTGAGTTCATGACCGATCCCGAGCGGGCCGACGCCCCCTGGGATGCGCTGGCATCAAAGGACTACGCCGCCACGCGTGCCGCCCAGATCGACGCCGAGGCCCCGCCTCCCATCCCCGCCGCCGGCGACGCCTGGGCCTACCAGGATCCGGCCCGCGCGCTCGAACGCCAGAAGTCGGAAACCTCAACCACCCATCTCTGCACCGCCGACGCCGACGGCACGCTGGTGTCGCTGACCAACACCCTCGGCGGCTCCTGGGGTTCGGAAGTCGTGGCGGGCGAGACCGGCATCGTCTGGAACAACGGCATGTTCTGGTTCGACCCCGTGCCGGGGCGCCCCAACTCCGTCGCTCCCAACCGCACCGGCCTCAACAACATGACGCCCACGATCGTGCGCGCGCCGGACGGCCGCAGGCTGGCCGTTGGCGCATCCGGCGGGCGCCGCATTACCAACTGCCTTACCCAGCTCATCGCGCACGTGTTCGACTTCGGTATGGGCGCCCAGGACGCCGTGGCCGCGCCGCGCCTGGACGCCAGCACCCCCTGGGTGACCGTGGATCCACGTTTCGGGGACGAGGCGATCGCCAACCTGCGATCGCGCGGCTGGGACGTGCGCGTGCCCACGTACCCCGGCCGCACCGCCTTCGCCAGCCCCGCCATCATCCTGCGTGACGCCGACGGCGGCCTGGGCGCCGGTATGGACGTCTTTCACAGCGCCTCCGCCCAGGGCCTCTGAGACCGCGTCGAACCGACACAGGTGCTGCCTGTGTTCGAATATTTCCCGACGACCTGGCTCTCCGACCGTACTGTTAAGCCGTCGACTCCAATATCTGATCCCGCATGACGAAACCCATCCAAATGACACGCCGACGACTGCTTACGGGCTCTCTGGGCGGTGCTGCGCTTGTGGTTCTGGCCGCTTGTGGCGAGGACACACCATCGCCGCCGGCCGAGCCGGAAGCCTCACTGCCAGTTACGCCGTCAACAACCTCGCCAGCGCCGCAAGCGGCGGCTCCGGCGTCGGCCGCCGCTGCGCCTCCCTCGGGACCGCCGGCTGGAACCCGGCTGCCCGACATCGCGGCCCGCGTGCGGCAGGCCCAGGGCGACGTCGGCATTCTGCCGCCCGCCCCGGCCAGCGCGTCCGACAGCCCGATCGAGGTTCCAGCCGACGTGCTGGCCGCGCGCGCCGAGCGGCTGATAACCCTCAGCGACCGCGATCAGTTGTCCGCCACCGCCTGGCGCAACATCGGTTGGAAGACGGACTTTGATACGTCGCTGGTCAAGTTCGACGAGATCTTCTCCGGCGGCGTGCCCCGCGACGGCATCCCGCCCATCGACGACCCCAAGTTCACCGACTTTGCGGAAGCCGTTCAGTTCGTCGCCGGACGCGAGCCGGTCATCGCGCTTCGCGTCAACGGCGAGGCCCGCGCCTATCCGCTCCAGATCCTGACCTTTCACGAGATCGTGAACGACGTCATCGGCGGGCGGCCGGTCGCCGTCACGTTCTGCCCGTTGTGCAACTCGTCCGTGGTGTTCGATCGCGAGGTCTTTGGCTCGGCCCTGCGCTTCGGCGTCTCCGGCAACCTGCGCCACAGCGACCTCATCATGTGGGACGACGTCACCGAAACCTGGTGGCAGCAGCTGACGGGCGAGGGCCTGGTCGGCCACCTGGCCGGTGTGACCCTGACGTTCCTGCCATCGCAGTTGATCGCGTTCGACGAGTTCAAGGCCGCCTTCCCCGACGGCCAGGTCCTTTCCCGCGACACGGGCTTCTCGCGCCCCTATGGCCGCAATCCGTACGGTGGATACGACACCGTCGACGACCGGCCCTTCCAGTCCGATGGCCGCATTGAGGAACGACCCTTCCTGTTCCAGGGCCGCCTGGACACGCGCCTGCGGGCGACTGAGCGTGTCGTTGCGCTGGAGATCAACGGCGAAGCCGCGGCGTACCCGTTCACCGAACTGAGCGGGCAGCGTGTCGTCAACGATGAAGTTGGCGGTGAGAAGATTGTCGTGCTCTGGACGCCCAATACGGTGTCGGCGCTGGACAAGACATCTATCGCCGACTCCGGCGCGGTTGGGTCGGGTGTGGCATATGGACGGGTGGTCGACGGACGCGAACTGACGTTTGTCGTTCAGGACGATGCATTCAAGGATCAGGAGACGGGATCGACGTGGGACATCACAGGCCGCGCGCTGAGCGGAGAGCTGGCCGGCAAGGAACTGCCGCCGCTGGTGCACGCCAACCACTTCTGGTTCGCCTGGGCGGCTTTTCGGCCCGCGACACGCCTCTACACCTCCCCGAACCCCTGAACCGACGACTTGACCGCCGGCGACTGCTGGCCCTGGCCTCGGTCGCCGGAATGGCCCTCGCTGCCTGCGGCGAACCGGCCTCCAGCGCACTGACCGACGAGCCGGAGCGCGTGTCGCCCGAGGCGGATCAGCCGCCGTTTGCCGCGGTGGTTCCGCCCGACACATCGATTGCCGGGGCCACCAGCCGGATGCGGCTGCCAACCGAGATACTTGAGGCACGCCGGTCAACGCTGGTGACCGCTTCACCGGCCGACCTACGGCGTGCCCAAGAGCTGCGCGACGGGCATTGGAACACCAACTTCCAGATCACCAGCGTCGCACTGACGGAGCTGCGCACGGGTGGCCTCGCAGGCTTCGACGCGGATCCGATCGACGCACCCCTATTCGAAGATCTACACGGAGCCGACGCCTTTCTGGAACCGACCGACCCGGTCATTGCGATTGCCGCGCGCGACGATGTCCGCGCCTATCCGCTTCGGTTTCTCCTCTGGCACGAGACCGTCAACGACGTGGTCGGCGGTCAGCCGCTACTGGTCACCTACGACCCGCGGACAAACCTGGCGCAGGTGTATGAGCGTCGCCTGTTGGGTGCGGCCATGCGGTTTCGAGCGGCCGACGC
>DAOUJT010000045.1:0-16872 GCA_034422315.1 Chloroflexota bacterium
TGGGTGGTGTGGGTGACGCGGATGATGTTGTCGATGTGGCGTTCGAAGGTGTCGTCGTGGGAGATGACGACGAGCTGGCTGAAGCCGCGGACGGCGAGGATTTGCTGGGCCAGGTTTTCGCGGCGTTCGGCGTCCAGGTGCTGGGTGGGCTCGTCGAAGAAGGCGATATCCAGGTTCAGCAGGTCCCGGAGCAGGGCCAGGCGGACGGCCAGGGCGGCGGCCATTTGCTCGCCGCCGGAGAGCTGACCGAAGCGGCGTTCCAGGCCGCCGCGGCCGAGCACGATGTCGTAGTCGGCCGCCCAGCGCAGGCGGCCGCCGGGGGCGCCCATGATGTCGCTGTAGATCTCGTCGGCGCTGTCGGAGACGCTGGCCAGCAGGACTTCGGTGACCAGGGGCCCGGCGTCGCGCAGCAGGCGGCGGATGAACTCGGTGCGGTCTTCCAGGCGGGTGACGCGGACGATGCCGGCCTGCGCGGATTCCAGGTCCGCGCGCACCTGGCGCAGGGCCTGCACGTCGGAGGCGAGGCGCTCCTCGTCAGCCTGCATGCGGACGGACCGCTCGGCCAACTGGCGGGCGAGGCCGAGCGCGGCGTCGCGGGACTGGCGAGCCTTCAGTAGCGCCTTCGGGTCGAACTCGGCGCGGGCCGCCGCCACATCAGCTTCCGCAGCGGCCTCATCTTTATGGGCCTGCACGGCGGCTTGCCGGGCCGATTCAAGCTCGGTCGTGCGTCCCTCAAGTCGCCCGGCCACGACTTCGTGCTGGAGAAAGCGGGTATTCGCTTCGGTGTTTTCGTCCAGAGCGGACCGCGCTGCTGCCAGGGCGTTCAGGTCATCATCCAAGGCCTCCAGCTCGCCTTTGGTCTCTTGAAGCGCCGTGTCGGCCGCCTCCGCGCGAAGCCGGGCAATGGCCAGCAGTTCGGCGCCGGCGGCTTTGGAGGCCGGATCCTCCGGTGTGGCCAGAATGGCCAGGGCTATCAGGGCGCGCTGGACGGACTGCGCCAGCGTGTCCTGAGCACTCCGGGCGGGCTGCTGGCCGTTTGCCAGCTCGGCCAGGTTGGCTGCGTTGCGATCTTCCAACGCGTCCAGGAGCTTGGCGGCGGCGAGGATGTCGATGTCGGCGAACCCCAGGCGCTCCTGCAGCCCCGCCACACGCTCTCGAATTACCTCTGCTTCGCGGGCTTCGGTTTCGGCCCGCTCCGCCTCGACAACCGCGCCTTCAGCGTCCGCAATGGCCGCCTGGAGACTCGCCAGGTTTCGTTCACGCTCGGCCGCCTGCCGCCGGAATACCCCGGCCACATCCGGGATGGTTTCCAGGTTGCGGCAGATGTCCATGAAGAACGGGCAGGTGCGGGTATCGGTGAGCAGGCGCTGGGCGTGGCGGTCGGCCTCAAGCAGGGCCGCTTCGCGGGCGTGCTCCTCGCGCCGCGCGTGCAGCAGCGTACGCCTGTCCGACAATTGCGCGGCCACGGCGGCGCGCGCTTCCAGCAGCTTCAGCTTGCGCCGGCCCTCGTCGTAGGCCTGGACGACTGCCTCGCGTTCGCGCATCCATCTGGTGTGTAGACCCTGAGTGTCTTCGCAGGCCTGGCGCAGGGAGGTGCGCGCACCCGCCTGACGCGCGGCCGCCGCTTCGACCGCCTGCCGGAAGGCCGCGCGCAGGCGGCGGAAGCGGGCATCGAGATCGCCGTCGACTTCGACGTCAACCGTAGCGGCGGCGTACTGGCCGGCCTCCCGTCGAACGTCCACCAGGTCGTCCTGGGCGCGTTCCAGCCTTGCGCTCTGCCGGGTGCGTTCCAGGTCCAGGTCCCGCGCGCGTTGCTCAACAGGCTCAAGCTCGGCAACGCGGGCCCGCGCGGACTGATAGGCCATGTGCGCCGAGCGGGTCCCCTCCACGACGTGCGCCGCGCGGCGGGCCTCTGCTTCGGCGGCGGCGGCCCGATCGACCCGGTTCGCCGCTTGCCTGGATCGCTCGCCGGCGGCGGAGTGTTCCCGCTCGGCCTCTTCAAACGCCTGGCGTTGCGCGTCCTGCGCGGCCAGGTCCGTGGTCGCGGCTTCCAACTCGGCGGCAGCCTCGCGTTCCGCCGCGCGGGTTTGTTCCAGCGCCTCTTGCGCCGCGGACAGGCGCGCGCGCAGTTCCGGTTCGGCGGCCAGGCGGCCTTCCAGGTGCGAGGCCTCAACCTGCAGCGCGTGGCGGGCCTGGGCGTAGTGCTGCGTGAGGCGACGCAGCAGGTCCGCGGCCTGCTGGTACTCGGCGGTGCGCAGGATGGGGTCGAAGCGGGCCTTGCGCAGGCGGGGCGAGTCCAGGAAGTCGGCCGTGAGGCGGCCCTGGGGCACGCCGACGACGTGTTCGAAGACGTCGGCGGGACTGCTAAGGCCCTCCACGCCCAACTGGCCGGCCAGCCAGGCTTCCAGCTCGGCGGCCGGCTGGTCAATGGCGCGGTTCAACTCGACGTCGAAGAGCGAGACCGTGGTGGCGGCGTTGTCGGCCAGCTTGCCCGTGGCGCGCGACCGGGGACGCCGCATGGTGCGTTCCACGCGGTATATGCGGCCGTCGCGCGGCGAGGTGAACTCCACCTGGACCGCCGCTTCGGTCGTACCGTGGCGCATGAAGCGCACCTGCGGCCGGTGCGGCATGAAGCCGAACAGGCCGTAGCCGATGGCTTCCAGCAGGGTGGTCTTGCCGGCGCCGTTGGGGCCGACGATGGCCGTGAGGCCGGGCTGGAAGCGAACCGTAGCCTCGACGAAGCTCTTGACGTTGCGCAGCGTGACCTCGTGGACGAACACGTCAGCCCAGCCGCCGTTCCAGGTGTTGGGCCAGCGCCTCGGGTGACTGGCCTTCCAGGGCGGCGGCCTTCAGATCCAGCGCGGCGGCCGTGAGCGCCTTGACCTGGGTGGCGTGGGTTGAGTCCTTAATGAGTTGCCGGAGAACCTCGCGTTCGATGGCGCGCACGTCGGTTCCGTAGCGGTCGGCGGCGAGGCGTCGCCGGTCGCCGGCCAACTGTAGGGTCACGCGCACGTGCAGCGGCTGGAACGACCGGTGCACGATCTCGGCCAGCCGCTCCGTGTCCAGGTGAATGCGCTCGAAACGCAGGCGGCCGGAAAGCCGCAGTTCGACCACCGGCGGTTCGTTGAATAGCTCGAGGCGGCCCGACACGGCTTGTTCAACGTGTTTGCACAACTGCTCGAATTCAGCAGCGTCGCTGGCGTCCACGCTCAGTCGACGGAACGGGCGCCGCGAAACCACGTCGTCCCGGAACTCGGCCTTGATCTCCGCGGGCCGTCCCGGCCGCAGCCGCACGTCGTAGAGACCCCGCGCCCTCCCCTCGCCCTCGCTCGGCTCACCGATCAGGCCTTCCAGGATGTTGTGGGCTTCGAGCGCGCCGGGGTTGAAGATCCAGGGGCCGTGCTCCGGCAGGCGATAGGCGTAGTGCACGTGGCCCAGCGCCAGGTAGTCGGTGAAGGCGCGGATGGGGGCCAGGTCCTCCAGCGTTACCCCGCCCACGCCCAGGTGGACGGCTTCGTCCACGCCGGTGTGCAGCAAGCCCACCACGGCGCGTTGGCTGTCGGCGGGCACCGCGGATAGCGAGGCGGCGATTTCAGGGAGATGCGCCGCCAGCCGGGCGCCCAGGTACTCCACGCCAAAGACGCGGGCGCACCCGATGTCGGTGTAGGCGCCGAAGCCGCGTTCGCTGGTCCAGGGTTGGGCCTGCAGTTCGCCGGTTAGCGGGTCGAACTGCCGCAGCAGGCGCAGGCGGCCGTGGCGGCTGAGTTGCCAGAGCCAGGAGCGTTCGCCGCGCCGGAACCAGCGCTCGTGGTTGCCCTCGTTGGCCACCACCGGGATACCGGCACGGGCCAGGCGCTCCAACGCGATGTCGGCGGCGGCGTAGGTGGACGGCTCGATGGACTTGGAGTCAAAGAGGTCGCCGGCGATCACCACAAAGTCCGGCGCGACCCGCAGGCAATACGCCACGGCGTCGTCGAAGGCGCGCACAAAGTCGGCGGCACGTTCGGCCAGCCCGTACTGGCGGAAGCCCAGGTGGACGTCCGCGAAGTGGACGAAGCGGATCGAGGCGTCGCTCATGGCTGGCAGTTGGGCAGGTTCGGAGGGACGCCAAGGATACCAAACAAAATACGAACAGGCAGACGGACGTATGCTCGCCCCGATTGCGTCCGAGGACCGATCCCATGCAACTGACGCTGCGCTACCAGGCGATGCACAGCACCGGCCCCGCCGACAACGTGGAGGCCAACATCGTCCCCACGGAACTGCGGGCCGACCTGGACCCGGCGGAGACGGCCCTGGTCCTGGTGGATACCTGGGGCGAGCATCCGATCGCGACCCACCGCGCGCGTACCAGCGACATCACGGTGCAGCGTATCCGGCCGGTGCTGGACGCCGCGCGGGCGGCCGGCTTGACGCCGATTTACGCGCCGTCGCCGGCGATTGCGGCCACCTATCCGCAGTGGACGCGCTGGGCCAGCGTGGAGGACTTGCATCCGTCGCCCGAGCCCGACGACGGCTGGCCGCCGCCCGCCTACCGCGCCCTGGCCGGACCGTACGCCTCGCTGCAACGCGCGCCGGGCGAGCTGCCGCCGGACAGCGCGGGCAAGCCGCGCGAGCGCTGGCACCGCTTCCGCACCATTCACCAGGCGGTCGCGCCCAAGCCTGACGACATCGTGATCGCCACCGGCGACCAGATGCAGCGGGCGCTTCGCGACCTCCGGCTGGTGCACCTGGTCTACGTGGGGTTTGCGACGAACATCTGCGTGCGGTTCCGCGACTACGGGATGCACGCGATGCGCGACCGCGGCTATGCACCGATCCTGCTGCGCGACTGCACCAGCGGGATCGAGACGCGCGAAACCTACGACGGCCTGCAGATCACCAGCGCCGTGCTGCACGACCTGGAACGGTGGGTGTTCACGGCCGACTCGCCGGACTTTATCGCGGCCTGTCAGAGCGTGTGACGCGGATTCGTAGTCGCGTGTACGGGCAGCTAGTCGCCGCCTAGAACGGGAGCCTTGGTTCCTCGCGCTCGCAGGTCACCCGCCGCTCGTCGGGGTACTCGCCGTTGATCAGCACGCGGTGCACGATGTCGTTCACGCAGGAGTTGCTGGGGTACACGCCGTGCGTGGCGTGGTCGACCTCCACCAGGTACCCGTTGGTGAGCTGCTCCGTGATGAGCTCCTCGGATTCGATGAACGGGGTAAACGGGTCGCCGTGGTTGCCGATCACCAGGATTGGCGCCCCACCGCCGTCGAGCGGCCCGTCCAGCGGTTCCGGCGCGAACTGGTCGTAGAACGGACAGGCGGAAGCCAGCGGGGGGCCCAGCAGCGCGAGCAGCGGAAACTCCGCGTCCTGGGCGGCCTGGTACACCGCCCCGTCGGCCAGCCGGGTCGCCCGATCCTGATCGGGATGCAAGACCCAGTCGTCCAGGCAGTTGATGTGCTCGGGCATTCGGGCGACGCTGGGGCCGGCGTCTTCCCACTGGAACTCGGCGATCTGCAGGAAAACGGACGGGTCGTCGAGCTCGTTGAGTTGGAAGAGGGCCTCCCAGAGGATCGGCCATAGGAACTCGGCATACAGGGGTGAGATCACCGCGTAGGCCGCTGCGTCGGGATGGTTGCTGGCCGCTTCGTTGACCAGGTGCAGCTTGTCGGCCGCCTCTCGGAAGTAGCCGATCGGGTCGCCGTCGTTGTAGATCGGGCACTCGGGACTGTCGCAGGCAGTCAGGGCCCGTTCGAGGAGAATGGCGATTGGGGCCGTCTCCTCCAGGGAGTCCGCGACGCGTTCCGCCTGGCTTGTTGCCGCATCAACGGGGTTGTCCGCACCGTCGATAACCATGGCGCGTACCGAGTCCGGGAAGAGCGTGGCGTACCAGACGCCCACGGCGGAGCCGTAGGAGAAGCCCAGGTACGAGACCTGCTCGACGCCCAGAGCCTTGCGAATCTCGTCCATATCCCTGACGACGTATTCGGTGTGCAGCAGGCCGCCGACCGTGCCCATGGACTCGATGCAGAGGTTGGCGGCGGCTTCGCCGGCGGCGATTTCCTCGGGCGTGTCAACGGGCGCGTCGATGGAGCGACGCAAGTCGAGCTGTTCGCCAGGGGCTCCGCACGCGAAGTTCGGGTCTGAGGCCCCAACCCCGCGGGGGTCGAAGCCCACGATGTCGAAGCGTTCGACGAGTTCCAGCGCAAACGCCGAGAACCCGGATCTGATGGATTCAACCAGGTCCAAGCCGCTGCCGCCGGGTCCGCCCGGGTTGACGAGCAGATAGCCGATTCGTTCGTCGGGACGCCTGGCCCGGTGCACGTTGAGCGCGATGCTCAAGCTGCCGGTGTCCGGGTCGCGGTAGTCCGCCGGGACTTCCAGGAATGCGCACTCGAAGGCGCGGCTGGATTCACAAGGCTCCCAGTCGATTCCGACGCCGGCCACAGCAACTTCAGGCGTAGGTGTCGCGGTCGGCGTGGGCTCGGGCGGCGGCGTGGCGGTTGGGGTTGGCGTGCTCGGCGGCGTGGCGGTTGGCGTGGGCACCGGTGTAGGCGTGGATGGTGGCGTCGGTTCCGCGGTTGGCCTGGGCGTGCTGGGCGCCGACGTCGGCGATGGGGCGCTGGTCGTTTCAGTAACGGCCGTAGGGGTGGCGGCCGGCGCGGAGGCAGGCTCGCCGCAGGCCAGGCCCACCGTGATGACCAGAGCCAGGATTCCGACAGCGGCCGTCCGCTTGAGTGTTGTACCGGAGATTCTCAAAGCGCGTCCTTCCGTTCCGCCCGATACGGAGGTGCTGTTGACCGTGTTGCTGCGGCAGGCAGCCTGGTCAGACCTTGTTGTCCGAGATGCAATCCGTGACATCACGGCGTCGACCGCACCGGCCACCCTAAACCACGGTAGTCGGGCCTGAGCCGCCGGTTCGTGAAATGTCCCACTGAGCGCGCGAAGGCCAAGGCCCGACCTGACCTAGTCCGCGCTGACGAATTCGCGCTCCAGATCCCCGTAGGCGGGTACGCCGATGATGTCCTTGAACTCCTCCAGCCCCGCCATTGGCCCGGCCGAGGCGGTGGTGCCATCAGCCACAAGCGCCGCATAGGTGCGCTGCAGGGCGGCCGTGGCCGCGAATAGTCCGGAGAGCGGGTAGACGACCATCATGTAGCCCAGGTCCTGGAGTTCGGACGCCGAGAGGAAGGGCGTGACGCCGTCCTCGATCATGTTGGCGAAGAGGGGAATCTCGGGGTCGAAGGCCGCTCGGACGGCACGCAGTTCGTCGAGCGAGCGCGGGGCTTCGATGAAGACCACGTCGGCGCCCGCCTCAACGTTGGCATGGCTGCGAGCAATGGCGTCGTCCAACCCGTTGACGGCGCGGGCGTCGGTGCGGGCGATGATGACCAGGTCGTCGTCGCCGCGGGCGTGGACGGCCGCGCGCAGCTTCTGCACGTGGTCCTCGGCCGGCACCACGCGCTTGCCTTCCAGGTGGCCGCAGCGCTTGGGCCACTCCTGGTCCTCCAGGATGATCCCGGCGATGCCGGCCTGGACGCACTCGCGGACGGTGCGAATCACGTTGATGGGGTTGCCGTAGCCGGTGTCCATGTCGGCCACCAGCGGAATGTCCACGGTGTGGGCGATGCGGCGGGCGCGGTCCAGCGTCTCGGTCTGGGTCAGCAGGCCGATGTCCGGCTCACCCAGGGTGCTGGCGGCCAGCCCGAAGCCGGTGGTGAAGAACTGCGTGAAGCCGGCCTGCTCGATCAACTTGGCCGACAGTGCGTCGTACGCGCCCGGCAGCACGATGATCTCGTCGCCGGCCAGACGGCCGCGGAGGATGCTGGATTTCGTCATGCGGTTGGGTCCAGGAGGTCAAAGTCGCCGCGATTGTGCCGAATAGACGGTGGCCCGGCAGGTTGCCGCCGCGGGACGGCTGGGTGAGCATGGCGCGGCGGTGGGCAGGGAGGTGGGCTGATGGCAGGCAAGTACCGGGTCGCGATTATTGGCACGGGCCGCATGGGCGGGTTGATCGAGGACGAGATCCCGTTGGGGGACCCGAACCTTCCCTACGGGCACTTCTCGGGCTACGAGTACATCGAGGAGACCGAGGTGGTGGCCGTGGCCAACCGCGGGGCCGAGCGCCTGCAGCGCTTCAGCGAGCGGTTCGGGGTCACCAACACCTATCTCGACTACCGCGAGATGATCGACAAGGAACAGCCCGACATTGTCAGCGTCACCACGCCCTCGTTCGCGCGGGCCGAGCCGCTGATCTATTGCGCCGAGCACGGCGTGCGGGCCATCTACAGCGAGAAGGGTCTGTGCGCCTCGTTGGCCGAAGCCGACCGGATCCGGGATGCCATGACGCGCAACGGCGTGGCGTTCAACTGGGGCGCCATGCGCCGCCACAACGTGGGCTTTCGGTTGCTGGCGGAGGCTATCGCCGCCGGCGAGATCGGGGAACCCGAGGCCGTGCTGATGCTCACTTACACCGACCTCATCAAGCACCACCCGCACACGCTGGACCTGGTCTCAATGCTGCTGGGCGACCCGCAGCCGCAGTGGGTGAGCGGCCGGCTGATCGAGGCCGGCGACCCGTTCGATCCCGAGCCGCGACGCGCGCATCCGGAGTATGACGCCGAGAACCATCGCTACCTGCCCTCACCGGGCTGGGAGGTCGCGGACCCGTATGTCGGTCACTTCCAGGTCGGCTACGCCAACGGGGCCGTGGGTTACTTCATCCCGCACCGCGGATTCCTGGACGTGCACGTGCTGGGCAGCGAAGGCCGGGCCTACTCGCTGGATAACGGCCTGATGTTCGAAATCCGCCACAGCCTCGGCTCCAACCCCGACGTCACCACGCGCAAGCTCTACGCGCAGGGCGAACCGCCCACCGTCAACACCATCCGCGACCTGATCAACTCGCTGGAAACGGGCGAGCCGACGCGCGGCAACATCGACGTGACCATGCAGTCGGTTGAAGTGCAGTTCGCGATTGCGCACTCGCACCTGGCCGGCGGGGCGCGGGTGGAGGTGCCGGTGGCGGACCGGAGTCTGTACATCCCAGGGGGCTGAACCGCCGGCGCTGGGCGATTTGCCACCATGACACCATGGTGGCATGCTTACATGATTGGTTGCACGGAGCCGGAGGCATGCGGCGCACGCAAATCCAACTGGACGAGCCGCTGTACGAACTGGCGAAGCAGCGCGCCTTTGCGGAGGGCAAGTCCATGTCCGCAGTCGTTCGCGAAGCGGTGGCGCAGTACGTGGCCTCGCCCTCCAGGCGGCCGGACTCGCTGGATAGCTTCAGCTTCATTGGCTCGGGCCGGTCACAGCCTGACGGTCCGCAGCCGCTGTCGGAGCGTCACGACGAGGCGCTGGCCGAGGACTTTGGCGGCTGATCTTCTTTGACACGTCGGCCGCGCTCGCCCTGGCGGACGTCAACGATCTGCACCACGCCCGCGCCGTGCGGGCCTTGCAACGCGTCGTGACCAGCGGCCAGCCGCTGCTGACGCACAACTACGTGCTGATCGAGACCGTCGCGCTCTTGCAGCGTCGCCTGGGCATGCCCAGCGCTCGCGCCTTTCTATCCGACGCGCAGAACGTCACGCTGCACTGGGTCACGCCGGACGATCATGCCGAGGCCGTGGCGCTGTTCGAGCAGCGCAACCGGCGGGGCCTGAGCCTGGTGGACTGCATGAGCTTCGTGGTGATGCGCAAGTACCGGTCGACCGCCGCGCTGGCCTATGACGCGGACTTTCAGGCCGAAGGCTTCGAGGTCTTCGAGTAGTCCGCGCCGCCGCGCCTTCAGAGCGAGACGTCCGACGGCCTGCCGGGCGCCCTATCGCTCGAGCAGTTCGATTTCGTAGCCGTCGGGGTCGTCGACAAAGGCCATCTTGAGGCCGGTGGGGAAGCTTTCGCGCCAGTGGTCGGGCCAGATTTCCAGGCCCTTGCCTTCCAACTCATCGCAGAAGGCGATCAGGTCGGGCACGCCGATGGCGAAGTGCATGAGGTCTTCGGGGACGTTGAGGTCGTAGTCCGCCGAGTAGGTGAGTTCGATGGTGTGGTCGTTCCCCGGCAGTTCCAGGTGGACGATCTGGTTGCCGTGGGGCGAGCGCTCGGAGCGGCTGAATACCTTGAACCCGAGGTTGTCCTCGTAGAAGCGGATCGACTGTTCCAGGTCGCTGACGCGGATGCGGGTGTGGAGGAGTTTGTACATGGGAGCCTCGGGTGGGCGGTGGGCGCGTCATCGTCGCACGTTCCCACGGCCGACGTTGTGGCGCTTGCACCCAGCGCACCGCTGCGTGCTACGTTGAAATCAGCCCCTTTTCCGTAGCCGGAGCGCCATTCCCTGAGCGTTGAAACGTGGACCATCATCGGAACAACCGTCGGAACAGGGGTTGTTCTGCTCGGGGTCGTACTGAAACTCTGGAGCGACACCAACCGTCGCCTGGAACTTCTGGAGGTGAGTCTGCGCGGCGAAATCCGCGCGCTGCGAGATGAGGTGAAAGGCGAAATTGCGGCGGTGCGGGAGGAGTTGCACCGTGAAATCGGTGCGGTGCGGACTGACACCACTGCCAGCATTGAGCGGCTGAGCGACCGCCAGCACGCCGATGCCAACGCCGTGAATGCGCGGCTGGACGTCCTGCTGCTCGCCCGAGGTTCGCTGGCGGAGACGCCCGACGCCGCTCCGGTTTCAGGTGAGCAGCAGCCCGCTACCGCAGCCGAGTCCGCGCCCGAGTATCGGGTTCCCCCACGTGAGGGCGGCGGCTCCGACCCGGCCTAAGCGCCGGGCTCACCGCCCAACCCGTCAGGCCTCCTTGGCGAACGGGTTGGTCCAGAACGGAACGATGGTACGGCCGGCGCGGCGGGCCAGCGCGACGTAGAGGGCGGGACCGCCGAACGCCACGGCCCACGGGATCACGTGCTCGAACCAGAGGCTGGGCGTCAGGAAGTCGTGCACCAGCTTGTCGTCCACGATCAGCACGACGGCGATGCGGAAGATCAGCGCGCTGCCGATGTAGATGATGATTGGCGCCTTCTCCGTGGCCAGCGCGATCAGCCCGGCGCCGACGAACAGCAGCGGGATCGACAGCGCCAGGCCGAAGACCAGCAGCGCGATGTTGCCGTGGGCCGTGCCGGCGACCGTGAGGACGTTGTCCAGGCTCATGACCACGTCGGCCAGGATGATCAGGCGAATGGCCTCCGGGAAGGTGGTGGCGGCCTCGTGCTCCTCGTCGCCCTCGGGCTTCAGCAGCCGCCAGGCGACCCAGAACAGGGCCAGGCCCCCGATCAACGAAATGGCCGGCGCCTGCAGGAGGAGGGTGGCGATGGAGGCCAGCGCGATGCGCAACACCACGGCGCCGCCGGCCCCGATGATGATGGCATAGCGCCGTTGGCGCCCCTGCAACCGGCTGGCGACCACGCCGATGACCACCGCGTTGTCGCCGCTGAGGATCAGGTCGAACAGGATGATCTGCCCGAGCGCGGCCGGGTCCTTCACGATGTCCTGGACGATTTGTCCAATGTCCATCAGGTCAGCCTCGTTTGCTTGTGCTGCAACAGAGCCTCACGCGGTCTGGGGTGCCGGGCCGCTACCGACAGCCGGCAGAAACCGCGGCCAGTTTACGTGGGCCGCTCGGATCGGGCACCGTGCGCGGTTCACTTGAAGCCCGCTATTGGAGCCGGACGCGGCTGGCGCGGACCTCGTGAGCGCCGTTGGCCGTGGAGGTCTCGTACACATAGAACAGTGAATCGCCCAGGACGGCGTAGTCCAGATAGCGCAGGCAGCGGGCGCCGGCGTGGCCCTGCAGCAGCGGACCGTCGTTGGAGTGGCGCATGGTGGTGCTGAGGTCTTGCGAGAAGACCATGCCGGTGCGGTCTTCGTAGACGTCGCCCTTGGTGGTGCGGCCGTCGTAATAGATCAGGAAGCCGGCGTCGGTGGGCATGACGGTGCTGACGCGGGTGACGTTGGCGTCCCAGCCTTTGCCGGGGGTGACGATGTCGCGCTCGAAGCCGAAGCGGCGGCCGTCGGCCGAGACCCAGAGGCCGGTGGGGTGTTCCACCAGCCCGGTGGTGAAGACGTTGCCGGTGCCGTGCAACTGTTCGGGCGTGGCGCCGTCGGCCACGCGGTCGCGCGGGCCGTAGCCGGCGAACAGATAGAACAGGCCGTCCAGCAGCAGCACCACGGGGTCCTTGACGCCCTCCGAGAACGTGTTGGCGGCGTCCAGCACCGGGATGCGCCGGGCGGGGTCGAGGGCGGTGAGTTCGTCGGCTTCCAGCAGGTCGATGCGCCAGCGGCGGTCGGCGGGATCCAGGTAGCTGACGTAGTAGCGCCAGGCGCCGCCGGGGACGCGCACCAGGGCGCAGCGCTCGATGGATTCGGTCGCGAACTGCTCGGCGGTGCAGGCCCAGACCGGTTCGAGCGTGGCGATGTCGCGCAGCCGGTAGATCTCGGACTTCCAGCCGCGGCCCTGGTCCAGCGGGCGGCGCCAGCGGACGCTCATATAGAGCGCGTCCTCGTCCAGCCAGAGCGCGGGCGCGCCGACCCAGTAGCCGGGGGCGTCGACCTCCGGGCTGAGGAGCGTGACTCCTTCGGCCGAATCGAACAGCGGCACCCCGCCAATTGGCGCGCGCGGCGGCATGGGCAGTCCTGGACGAGCGGGTGGGCGGGCAGTCTCCCATAGCTGGGCGCCGGGGATTCGACATGACCGGCGGTCACCGCCATAGTCCTAAGCGACAGCCCGCACGCGAGCGCACCATGGACTACCTGCCACTCGGACGAACGACGACACAGATTCCCAAGATCGGGTTTGGCGCCTGGCAGTACCGGGGCGGCGCGGGCGTGCTGCGACGGGCGCACGAGCTAGGCGCGGCCTTCGTGGACACGGCCGAGGCCTACGGCACGGAAGCGCAGGTGGCGCAGGACATCAGGGACCTGCGCGACGAGTACTTCATCGCCACCAAGGTCTCGCCCGCCAACCTGGCCTATGACGACGTGCTGTCTCACGCCGACGCCAGCCTGGAGCGGCTGGCGACCGACCGGATCGACCTGTACCAGGTGCACCATCCCAACCCCGACATCCCAATCCCGGAAACCATGCGCGCCATGCGCCGGCTCGTCGCCGACGGCAAGGTGCGCTTTGTGGGCGTGAGCAACTACTCGGTGGATGACATGCAGGAGGCGCAGGACGCGCTGGGCGACGTGCCCCTGGTCGCGAACCAGGTGCGCTACAGCGTGGCGGCCCGCCAGATCGAGGACGCCGTGCTGCCGTACTGCCAGGAGCACGGGATCACCGTGATCGGCTTCAGCCCGCTCGTTAAGGGGATGTTCGGCGACCCGGCGCTGGAGCGGCTGGACGAGGTCGCGGCTGAGGTAGGCAAGACGCCGGCCCAGGTGCTGCTGAACTGGGTGATCGATCGTCCCGGCGTGATGGCGATTCCCAAGACTGACCGCGTGGAGCGGGTGGACGAAGCCGTGGGCGCAGTGGGCTGGTCGCTTACCGCGGATCAGCGGCGGAAGCTGACGGGGGACTAGCCACCGCGGCTTGCAGCTCGGCGCACTGGTTGGCGGTGAGCACCCGCGCCGCGCCGGGCGCCAGTCCGCCGAGGCGGACGGTGGCGATGCGCAGTCGTCGCAGGGTCACGACCTTTGTGCCCACGGCGCTGAGCATGCGGCGAATCTGGCGGTAGCGGCCTTCGCGCAGGATCAGGCGGAGCGTGGCGCCGCCGCGGTGCTGGCGCAGATTGCGGACCTCCGCGCGGGCCGGACGCGGGTCGCCGATGGAGATGCCTTCGGCGAAGCGCTTCGCCAGGTCGCGGGGCGGGTTGCCGCGCACCTCCGCCGCGTACTCGCGCTCGTGGCCGTAGCGTGGGTGCATCAGGCGTTCGGCCAGGTCGCCGTCGTTGGTGAGGAGCACCAGGCCCGTGGAGGGCGCGTCCAGGCGTCCGACCGGGTAGAGCCGCACCTCCCGCAGGTCCGCCGGCAGCAGGTCCAGGACGGTGGGGCGTCCCTCCGGATCGCGCGCGGTTGAAATGACGCCGGGCGGTTTGTGGACAGCGACCACCAAGCGGCACCCGGGAGTCCGATCGACCGGACGTCCGTCCAGGCGGACTTCCACACGCGATGGCTCGATCCGCTGACCAAGGGTGTTCACGACCTGACCGTCGACCTGGACACGGCCAGCGAGGATGGCCGCCTCCATGGCGCGGCGCGAACCGGCGCCCGCGCGGGCCAGGAAGACGTGCAGGCGCACGGTTTCCGGCGGTTGCGCCGAGGGGCCGTCCGGCCCGGAGCGTCTAGTCCTTTTGGCCGATCCAGCGGGCCGAAAATTACGGCCTTGGGGCGATGGCGGGGCGCCGCTCACGGCTTAACGTGGCCTTGCAATCGATTTACGACCACGGAAAGGACCTGTCATGGAAAACCGGCTGACCCGCAGCCACTCGGATCGAATGCTCACGGGCGTGGCCGGCGGGATGGCGGAGTATTTCGACATCGACCCGGTCATCATCCGGCTGCTGTGGGTTCTGGGCGCCCTCTTCACCGGCGGCCTGCTGCTCGTCGTCTACTTCGTGATGGCGATCATCATGCCGTCTCCGCCGGACGATGACGAAGAGTATGAGGATGACGAGGAGGACGACCTCGACGAGGAGGACGAGGCCGGGCCTGCCGACGACGAGTCGGACGCCACGGAATCCTCGGAGACCTCCGACGACCAGAGCGAGGACGCGGCGGACGAAGAGGCCGAGCCCAAGACCGACGGCGGTGCGGTCGCAGCGGCAAGCGCAACGAGCGCGGCCACTTCCGACGCGCCCTTGGCCGAAGCCCCGCGTGAGCGGCGGCGCCAGGCGCGGCGGGAGCGTCGGAGTTCGCGGCGAAGCGCCCGGCGCAAGCGGGCGGCGGCGCGGCGGCGCGGCCAGGGCGCGTTCGTCATCGGCGCGATCCTGATCGTCATCGGCGCGCTGGCCCTGGTGGACCAGTTCAGCTGGCTCAGTTTCTGGCAGTTCTGGCCGCTCATTCTGATCGGGATCGGCGGCGCGCTGATCCTCGGCCGGCTGCGTTAGGGGGTCGTGATGGCTCGAAACGACACCAATGACGATTCGGCGCAGGCTCGCAAGCGACGGCGGCGGCGCGGGGACGGCGCGCTGGTAGGTGGCACGGCTCTCGTCCTGCTCGGTTCGGTTTTTCTTGCGGATGAGTTGGGCTGGGTCGAATTCGGAGACCTGTGGCCCGTGATCCTGATCGGGATCGGCCTGGTGATGCTCGTCAGCTACTTCGCCGACGCCAGGAGGTCGTGATGAACGATTCAACATCCCTGGCCAGGCAGTCCGGCTTCGGATTCGCGGGCGCGCTGATTCTGCTGGGCCTGTTCGGGTTGCTCTGGAACTTCAACGTGCTGCCCGACGGCTTTTGGGGCGAGTTCTGGACGCTGTGGCCGCTGCTGCTGGTGGCCGTGGGCGTCAACCTGGTGCTGTCCCGGCGGCGCGCCTGGCTCGGCTCCGCGGCCGCGCTGGCCGTGGTAACCGGCTCCCTAGTCGCGGCCTGGGGACTGGCAGTGGCCAACCCCGCGTCGTCAACAAGCCTCGCGATCAACAGCGAGTCGATCTCGGTCAAGAGTCACGGTGCGCAGTCGGCGCGCCTGAACCTGACGCTGGCCGCGGGCGATCTCACGCTCACGGGCGGCGCCCCTCCGGGTCTGCTGCTGGCTGGAGGCTCTCAGTCACCCCTTACCGCAGTGACGGACCAGCGTGTGAGCGTGGATTACGTCGGCGGTGGTCGGCACGAGGTGGACGTGAGGCTCAACGCCGACTGGAGCTTCCAGTTCCCACCGCGTCGCGGTAATTCGTCATCGCCGCGCTGGATCTTGCGTCACGCCGAGGGCATTCCAACCGATATCCGTATTGAGACGGGAGCATCGGACCTCAATCTCGACCTGCGGGAGTTGAATGTGCAGAGCCTGAACGTTGACGGGGGCGCCGCGGACATTGACGTGGTGCTGCCGGCAAACGCCGGGCGTACGACGGCCGACTTCAGCATCGGCGCGGCCGAACTGGATATCACGGTTCCGGACGGCGTCGCGGCGCAGATCGACTTCGAGGGCGGGATTTCAAGTCTCAACATCGACGAGTCGCGGTTCCCCAAGCAAGGCGACCGCTACGTCTCCCCCGACTTCGAGAGCGCCGCCAACCGGGTGACGATCAAGATCGAAGCCGGTGTGAGCGACATCACCATCAGCTAATCCACATTCCCCTCCCTCCCCCAGCGGGCCGGGTCGCCACGAGCGGCCCGGCCCGTCAGGGTTAAGCCCGGAGGTCGAAGCGGGGGTCGTAGCGCAGGTCGCGTTCGCCCGCCAGGGCTCGCGCGGCCAGTCGTGCGAGATGTGCGGCGAAGGGACCGAGGCCTGGCGTCATCGCGGCGTGCGTGATGACGGCGGACGACACGCTGCGGGTCGTCGCGTCCAGGCGCCGGGCCGCGGTGTGTGCCGCGGGTAGCTGCAGGTCGGGCACGACCGCCAGGTCGAGACTGAGCAGCGCCTCGATCTCGCCGACCTGCGGACGCAGGTCCTCCAGCGAAAGCGGCGCCAGCCAGAGCCACAGGTCCTGCAACTCCCGGTCCACCAGTCCTTCGCGTGGATGGGCGCCCTCGACGCGGCGGGTGCCAAGCTGGATGAGCGGTCCGTCGGTGGGCCGCACGCCAAGCTCTTCCTCCAGTTCACGCCACGGATCGGGATCGTTGGGCGCCAGGTGGCCGGCGCTGCTGACGTCCAGCAGGCCGCCCCAGGTGTCCTTGGTGAAGCCGCGTTGCTGGAGCAGCAGGGCCGGGCCGTCCGGTTCGCCGGTCAGGACGACCCAGACTGTGCGCGTGCGATGCCAGTGACCTTCCCGGTGAATCCGGATTCGAGGCAA
>DAOUJT010000046.1:0-12501 GCA_034422315.1 Chloroflexota bacterium
CTCACCGAGGACGACTTCGACCGCAACATCGCCGTCAACCTCAAGGGCCCGTATCTTGGCTGCTGGCTCTTCGGCCTCCACATGCGCCAGCGCGGCCGCGGCAAAATCATCAACATCGCCGACTGGGCCGTCGACCGCCCCTACGTCAACTACGCCCCCTACTTCGTCGCCAAGGGCGGCATCGTCACCCTCACCCGCGTTTTCGCCAAGGAACTCGCGCCCACCGTCATGGTCAACGCCATCGCCCCCGGCCCCATCCTCATGCCCGCCGACTTCAGCCAGGAAACCATCGACGCCGTCGCCGCCGCCACTCCCCTCGGCCGCATCGGCGATCCTGAGGACATCGCCCAGACCGTCCGCTACCTCGTCGAAGCCACCGACTTCGTCACCGGCGCCGTCATTCCGGTCGACGGCGGCCGCACCGTCTCCTGACAGGAGCCAGCCGCGTCATGTACGAAATCGTCAAACACATCGACTTCTGCTTCGGCCACCGTCTCATCGACTACCAAGGCAAATGCAACCAGCCCCACGGCCACAACGGCCGCGTCGAAATCCGCCTCGCCTCGGACACCCTCGACGAGATGGGCATGGTCGCCGACTTCCGCGACGTGCGACACAGCATTCAGGCCTGGATCGACGAGCATCTTGACCACCGCATGATCCTGCGCCGCGACGACCCGCTCGTGGAAGCCATCGAAGCCCTCGGCCAGCACGCCTACCTCATCGACGACAACCCCACCACCGAAAACCTCGCCCGCCTCGTTTTCGAGCAGACCCGGGCCCTCGGCTTCCCCGTCATCGCCGTCACCCTCTGGGAAACCCCCGACTCCCACGCCACCTACGCCCCAACCCCCGCCAGCACTCCGGCCAACGGCAAAGTAGCTGGCAAGGAATCATCTCCCGCCCACAGCTAGCGCGGCGGGCTATCTACCCCGTTCGTGGTGAGCCGGGCCGGAGTCTTTCGAAGGCCCGTGTCGAACCACCCCTCAGACTCACCACCCAAGCACCCCCGGCGATCCCCCTCTTCTCCCTTCCAACTCCTCTGCCTTCTCACCTCTCCCCTTCCTCTCACAGGCTAGCTGGCTGACGGGTCGCTGTGCCGTGATCCGGCCCGAGCTCCGGCAAACCCCAGAATCGCGCCAACGCACGCCTTCACCATCCAGTCGGCAACTGCCAGGCGACTGCTCTGCGCCGGAGTGAAGTCATCGGCGGGAACGTCGGATAGCCAGATCAGAAGGCCGATTCCGGCCACCACGAGGGTGAACAGGCCAAAGAACACCCAACTGGCCGGTATCTCCCGACCGCTCACGTGATCGCCTCAGACTCCTGGGAGACCTTTGCCTAACCCAGGGGGCGAGTGCGCGATGTCCATCTGATCAAGGCGCCGCCCTCTTCACCCTCTCCTGAGACCTTTGCGTAACCCAGGGGCGAATGCGCAGTGCCAATCCCTCCAAGGGACCCGCCCCCTCTTCACCCTCTCCTAGGGGAGAGGAGAATTCTGGCGTCTTCGCCAGCAGAAGGTGAGGGGTCTTCCGCGCAACCAAGCTCGGGTTACGCAAAGCTCTCCCCTGGAGCAGACGCCGCTCTTTCCCTCTCCTGGGGGAGAGGCAGACGCCGGTGTACCCATCGGCAATCGGTGAGGGGTCTTCCGGGCAACCAAGCCCGGGTCACGCAAAGCTCTCTCAGGAGCGGTCGCCGCGCGGGCGGCCGGTCTTCCGACCCCAAGTCGGCTCCGGCACGAATCCCAACATGCCGGCCAGCGAAACGCCAAAGAGGACCAGCCCAACCACCACCAGCCCCAGCCCCACAATCTCGTTCAACGACGTTTCCATGCCCACCGTCCGTCTAGTCCAGCTAACACGACTCCAGTCGACCAATAGACGCAGCCACCCACACCCAAGCGCCGCGCCCCACCCGTAGGGGCGCTTCGCGAAGCGCCCTCTTCCGTCCCGGCCGCCAGACGGACCCACCCGCCCTGAGCCTGTCGAACACTCCGTTCGTGGTGAGCCGACCCGAAGTCCGCGGAGGGTCGTAGAGCCTGCCCTGAGCCTGTCGAAGGGAACCACAAAGCCCAAACACCCAAGCCTCCCAGGCGATCCCCTCTTCTCCCTTCTCACTCCTCTGCCCTCTCACCTCTCCCCTTCCGTTCATGGTGAGCCTGCCCAAGGCCTGGCCGACGGCACTCGCAACCCCGCTGCCCGCCGCGGCGATCCGGAAGGCGATCCCGTCAACGGCGCCCCTGTACATACTGGATTTGCGCCTCGGCCAGCACCTCCTGGCGGAAGTAGCGGCTCAGATCCTCCGGTGTGCGGAGGTCGCCCTTACGACCAAGCATCCGGGTCAATTCCAACTCCAGACCGGCGAATCCAAAAAGGCCCGGGGTACGGTCCGGCTCGAACTCGACAAGCACGTCGATATCGCTGTCAGGTCCGAAATCGGACCGTAGCGCCGATCCAAAAATCGACAGCCGCTTGATCCCGTGCCCTTCACAGAATGCGGCGATCTGGTCCTTGGGAAGGTACACCTGCGTATTCATGTGGCGGCAGTCTCCTCCACCCCATAAATCACCCGCGCCGATTCCAGGATCGCCTTTCGCCGAATGTAGTTATCGCTCCAATCGACGATGGCACGGTAGTCAATCAGATCCACCTGCCGGCCAAACATGTCGGCTAATTCCTCTTCCATGGCAATCACATCGGCATACCGGCGCATCACACCGGGCCGGAACCGCACCAGCACGTCCACGTCACTATCGGGACCAAAGTCATCCCGCAGCACCGACCCAAACAGCGACATCTCCACAATCCGCCAGCGCTCGCAATACGCAACCAACGCGTCCTGCGAGAGCTCTAATCGTTCCTTCGCGATGCCCACGCCCGTTCGCATACCGGCGCACCTTTCCCAAACGCGCATACCGCCGGGACCCGGTCCGCCCTCCCGAAAGTCCTGCTGAATCCCTGCACCTGTGCCAATCAAATGCTATCAACGGCCGACCTCCCACATCCGCAGCCGTCTCCCCCCACCAGACCCGCAGCATCCCCGTCGCAACCTCGCGTAGCGCCGGCGTCCCTGACCCGCCAGTCTTCCGATCAAGGCCACCCGTGAAACCGTTCGTGGTGAGCCGGGCCGGAGTCTTTCGGCGGCCCGCGTCGCCCTCCCACAAGACCCACCACCAGCGCGCCCGGCCCTCTCTTGCGTACGGGCCGGTTTCAAACCGGCCCCTTCCGGGCGCCCAACCCCCTGCCCACCGCAGCCGTAGTCCCCGCCCCCGCTAGCCCGCCTTCACCCCGCTATGTCTCGCCAAAACGTCCTTGATATCCCCCGGATCAAACGAGACATCCCACGCCCACCGTCCGAAACTCCCTTGCGCGTTCACCGCCTTCACCCACTCATCCAGAAACCGCCGCTTCGTCCGGTTCTCGTCGCTGTCCTGCCCCTTCACTTCCAGCACCAGGTGCACGCCCGAGTCCATCCGGATGATGAAATCCGGCCGATACTTCCGCACCACCCCGTTGTGGATGTACAGGATTTCAAACCCAAGGTGATCGTTCTTCACCCACGCTGTCACCGCCGGATTGCGGTCCAGTTCATAGGCTTCGGCCGCCTCCCAACTGCTGTCGTGAACGCACACGTTGATGTGGCTGTGCCTCGTCTGCGTGCAGCGCCGACCCGTGTACCAGGTCGCCATGTCGCCGGTTGAGCGCACCGGCTGATCCTGATCCAGCACCAGTTCCAGCCGCTCTGTGTTCTTAAAGCGGATCGCCTCCCAGATGTGCTGAATCACCCGCGTCATATTCAGCGTGATCATCAGCCGCCGCCGCAACTCGTCCCGTTCGAACATGGTCGGCATGATCTGGATCCGGTCCGACCGGAGGAACTCCTCGACCAGCCGCACCAGTTCACCCAGCAGAACCGCGTCGCCGCCCTTCCAGTCATGCGCCATCTGCTTGTAAACCTCTGCCGCGGTCTGAAACACGATTCGCTGCGTCCGCTGCTCCCGCGCCAGGTTTTCCAGGTCGATGGCGCGTAGCTGTGCCACATCCGGCTCGCCATCCACCAGCGGCGCCAGTTCCGCCAGGCTTGCCGTCTCGCTCGCGTTCAGCAACAGCGGGTCAACCTTCGACCAATCCAGCGACAGCCGCGGACGATAAACCTGATCCACCCGCACCACGTTCGGCCAGCTGATCTCAAACTCGGCTCGTTCCGCCAGCGGCTCAACGGCAGTCTTGGGAGGTGTCGGCGGCGGAACTACCACGCCCGCCCCTTGGTGCGGCAGAAACGCAAACGGCACGCCAAACACGTTCACGAACTCCGGTTCGAACAGCCCCGTCTCGGAATCGACCTCGTAAGACGTGCGCCGCAGCCCGCGCCCCACCACCTGCTCGCACAGCAACTGGCTCCTAAACGCCCGCAATCCCATGATGTGCGTCACCGTCTTCGCGTCCCAGCCTTCCGAGAGCATCCCCACCGAGATCACGTTCTGAATCTCGGCGCCCGGCTTGCCCGCCTGCCCCACCGTGTCCACCTGCTGACGCAGCCACTCGGCCTGCTGCGGCCTGGTCCGTGCTTTGCCCGTCGTCGCAATCTCCGCGAGTGAGTCGCCAGTGAGCTCTCCGGCTTCCGCTCGATCCAACACCCGCGAATCGATGTGCAGCGTCCGCTCCGCGTCGCACAGTTCGCCAATGCGCACCCGCTCCGTGTCGAAGGCATGCTTCACGCGCGCCGCCGTTTCGGTGCGGTTCGCCACCGTAATCATCACCGGCGGCGTCTCCGCGCCCGCCTTCTCCCAGGCCTTGGCCGTCTCCCGCCAGTCGAATCCCAGCAGGTAATAGCCGTTCAGCACCAGGTCCGGCAGCGGATCCTCGGCAGCGGCGCGGCGGCTCAGGTCGGCCTTGACGTCGGAATCGTTGTAGATGTGATAGAGCCGCGACTTGAAGGTCTTCGTGTCCGGCAGCGCGTCGTCGCGCACCACCACCCGCGGCGTCTTCACCAGCCCCGCCTCGATCGCGTCGTTCAGACCAAAGTCGCTCACGATCCAGCCGAACAGCGACTCCGCCGAACTGGTCCCTCCGGTGGGCGCGAAAGGCGTCGCCGAGAAGTCATAGCAGGTCAGAATCCCGCGCGTCCGCGCAATCCGGTCCAACCCGCCGATCCACTTGGTCGCCTGCTCGCGTTCGGCCCGGCTCACGCCCCGCACCCGCTTTGCAGCCGGCGTGCGCCAGGCATGGTGCGCTTCGTCGTTGATCACCAGCAGGTTGCGGGCGTTCGCCATGTCGCCCAGCACCTCGCGCGCGTAGGCTGCGTCGCTCAGCGCCCCGCGCTTGTCCACGCTCCGCTTGCGCTCGATTTGCTCGTCGGTTTCCCAGTTCAGGACGTGCCAGTTGCGCACTTCCACCCGACCCCGCCGCAGCTTGTCCTGTAACGCCGAAGGCACGATGTTGAACTCCCGGTAATAGTTCCCTGGATTTGACGGTTCCAGCACCGCCAGCCTTCGCCTCACCGTCAGTCCCGGCGCAACCACCAGCACGTCCCGCGAAAAGCGCGTGTCGCGTGGATAGGCGGTCTTGTTCAGCACCTGCCAGGCAATCACCATGGCCATCACCACGGTCTTGCCCGACCCCGTCGCCATCTTCGCGCACAGCCGCTCAAACTCGCCGCCGTCCGACGGAATCTCAATCCCCACCCGCTCGGCCACCGGCGCTTCCCGCAACCAGATCAGCGTCTCCGCCGCCTCCAGCTGACAGAAAAAGAACTGCCGCGTCTCCCGCTCGTCCTCGTCCCACCAGTGCTCCAGCAACCGCCGCGTAACCCCCGTCGCCCCCGGCCAGCCCGCAGCTCGCCAATCCCCAACCCGCCTGCGAATCCGGTTCACCAGCGGCAACTCCACGAAGTCCCCCGGGTCTTCGTCCGTCGTCGCCGCTTTCGTGGCCACCATGTATCCGCTCGGCCGCCGGCGCTGTTCCCGCTTGAACTCAAACCGGTCCCGGTCATACCGCCAGTGCCGCGACGGTTCCTCATACGGCGAATTGATCACCAACTGGTCGATCACCGTCGGCATCAGGCAGTCTCCCGGCGAACCAAAGTCCCGATTCGGTCAATCAGATCCGGCAGATCCTCCCGAACGACCGACCACACAATGTCCAGATCGATGCTGAAATACCTGTGCACGATTCGATTGCGCATCTCGGTCATCTGTGACCACGGAATCTCGGGATGAGCAACCTTCGTATCTAAGCTGACGCGAGCCGAGGCCTCGCCAATGACCGTCAGGTCCCACTGCACGGCGTTTCGATGCAGATGACTCTGGGTGAACTCCGAAAACGTCAATCCACGTGCGTGTGCGCGCGCCTGCTGAGCCGCCACAAGAATGTCCTGCAGATACGCCGACTCCTCACGCGGCATAGACCGTCTGAGCCGATTCCAGGATAGTCCTGCGCCGGATGTAGTTGTCGCTCCAGTCGACAACCGACCGATAGTCCACCACGTCCACGTCCCCGCCAACCAGTTCGGCCAGCTCACGCTGCATGGCAACGGCGTCGGCATACCGGCGCATCACGCCAGGCCGGAACCGGACTAGGAATTCAACTGAAGCGTCAGCGCCAACGTCCTCCGTCGGACTGGAATCAATCACCGATATCTCAACGATCTTCCAGCGCTGGCAGTAGGCGGCCAGTCCGTCCCTGGACAGGTGAAGATGCAACCTTACTGTCTCCACGTCCACGCTCACGCCAGCTTAGACTTGCCGCGTCCACTATTACTCAACCTTATCACCGGCATCTTGGAATAATCAAGATTGATCAATCATTCCATGCGCCTCTTGGGAACTCAGTATCCCAGCCCCATCGGATCGTATCCTACTTGTTTTGCATAGTAAGATCTTGCGTCTAGGGCACTGATTTCTTCTTCCGCGATCAGGCCCAGATAATATGTGGCGCTTATCATTAGTTATAAGAATCCGTCCAGACCGCAGTGCTACGTAGACGAGAATTCTATCTACTCGTTCGGCGGGTTCACAAATCACCTTTGCGATGGAGGTCATTAGTCCATCCTGGCAATCTATATCAACTATACGTCGAGGCACATAATGCACCCAATAGTTCAGGATTTGGCGCTCATTGCCAGTGTCATCTCTAGTTGATATCAATGGCACAATCATTCTACTATATTCGCCAAATATGCAGCCCTTGTCGTCAAGGATAAGCCGAACACCCAGATGTTGAAGATGTTCAAGTAACTTGTTTATATGTAATCCAATATTATCCTGCGGGTTTAGCAGATGGCGAAACACATTCGTATCAATAGCCACAGAATCTGAGAAAGAGGAGTCCGTCACGTTCTCGCGCCGAGGTTCAATCCCTCAATGATGTCTGCACCGAAAAACTCCATCGGCAATCCAGCCTGCATGGAGCCGTCTTCGTTTATATCAAGGTTTTTGACGACAGGCATATTGTTATCGTCTTCATCAAAAGTGAAAAATGCCACCGATACGTCTTTGTGTGAGAGATCGCCCCTTGAAATCAACCGACGTAGCCTGAGAAGTATGTTATCGCTATGGGTTTCGATGATGGACCCGACGTTCCGCTTGTTCCATAGGTCGGCAAAGAAGTTTCCTAATTCCAGCTGGGCAGTGGGGTGTAGCTGCGCTTCTGGCTGCTCAATGACTAGCGAGGTATAGGGTGGCATTAGAGCACCTTGGACAAGGATCGGGAGGCATTGGCTGACACCAAAGCCATAGTCCGATATTAATACATTGGCTCCTGTTGTTCTGTTCTTGGCGAACGCTTGAGTGACATAGCCATCTGGCGACGCAGTAAATTCGATATCATCTATTGCTGCTATGCTTCTCATATGGGGCAGAATGAAGTCATAGTCATCTTGACTATCGGATACCAACTGTTGAAGATGAGGCAAAGCATACTGCCCAATCACTCCCACATAGTCTCCGGGTGGAGAGGTAGCGAGAATCACGCGAGCTGACTCATAGCGAATTGGCGACAGATACCGGAGAGCTCCGATCTGATATCGAAGGACATCAACGAGCTCATATTCCGCCCGAAGTCGAGCCGATCTGGCGTTGAGCGCTCGAAGCTTTCGGGATACTATTGCGGTAGTATCGTTGACTTGGATTGCATCGCCACCAAAGTCAGTCGCTCGGTCATCTTGCGTATGCGGAAAGAGAAAAGTTGAATCTTCCAAAATGCGCCGCTTTACATCTATTGTTGCTGCGCTCGAAGTCGTGGGCTTGAGAGTGTAATGTATGCTCCCCATTCTGACTCGACTGTTATAGGCAATGCTCGCCTTGATATAATATGCCAAAGGGAATGATGCGTCTACAAGAGATTTGTTTCTGGTCATTAAATATTGCAATATGGCAGGTGTCGAAGTAATGGTCGGCCCTGCAGTTTTCAGTTCAAAGGTGAGATTCGGCTTGCGTGTGAGCGAATTTCGTAAAGCAGAGAACTGACCTAGGCTTATGCTATTTCCATCAGAGGAAAGAAATTCTGCATTAGTGGATCCGGCTGATTGATAGAGCATGAGAAGGAATCTTATGATTGATGACTTCCCGGAACTGTTTCGCCCTATAAGTATTGTGATCGGCCGGAACCGAACAGTGACCTCGTTATTGAAAATCCTAAAATTTGCAAGCTTTAGTTCGTTGAGCATGACCTTTAGACTCCCACCTGGATGATGCGGAGACTTTCGATGCCTCGATCGTCCACGATTTTGACTGCAATTCTGCGATGCTCGCCGGCCTCGAATGGGAGGGACACGTTGCCGCGGTAGGCCTCAATCAGGTCCTCGTCGATTTCGGCCGTCAGGTTTCGCGCCAGCCGCGCCCAGCCGTCGCGGGTGCTGGCCATGGGGAAAAAGACCTGGTGCGGAAATAGGCTGCGACCGTCGTAGTCGGTGTCGAGCATCCAGATGGCGATTCGCTTCTCGCTGCCGGACTCTACCCCGCCGGTGCGCGTGTTGAAGTAGTCGAATCCATGCACCTCCACCTGCCACTTGCCGGTGTTTCGGCCCTTCCGGATATGGTGAAGTTCCACATCGGGTTGGCCGATGAGCCAGAACGATTCGTTGCTGGAGCGCTTGCGCTTCAAGTCATCCGTTAACAGGTCCGCGTTCATTTGGGCTTTGAGGAGCTGCATGCCGATAAGGTCGGGATTGAGTTGGTCGATGTCCTTGGCGGCCTCGGGGTCGAACTGGAAGGCGGCGAAGACAAGGATATCTGGACGGGGCGCAAGGGTGCGGGCCTCTTCCCAGGCGTGCTCGACCTGGAGTTGCTCGAGCGGCGCGTGATCCGGGCCGAAGGACACGGCGACTCGCTGCGGCATGTAGGCGGTGGAAGCTTCGTGGAAGCCCTCGGCGCCGCTGTCGTCCGGCTGCGTTTCACCCACGGCATGCAGCCAGCGCGTGCCCGCCTGCGGCTCCAGCCGCGTAAACGAAATCCGCTGCCCGGCCTTTCCGCGAATGCCGGTGGTCAGCAACTCGTCCCGCCAATCCGCCTGTCGTACGGTTTCCCCGCTGCGGGAACTTACTGCCGGCTCGAAACCATTGTCCGAACGCGACGCACTGGCCTCCGATCCATCCTCGTCGACTAAGGTGTCGAGCGGTCGCACGGCTGGTGCCGGAACAGCTTCCACCGTGAACGGACCTGTAACCCGCCGCTTGCTCGTATCCACCAGCGGCTGGTCGTAGAGGGTTTCCTGCGGCGAATGACGGGCGATGGCCGCGTCGATCTCGGTCTGCGTCATGCCCTCGCGGATATCCGGGTTATTGGCGATGGACCCCAGCGTGACGTGCGGCACGGTCTTGTACTTGAATCCACTGCCGACGCCTTCGTCGGAATGCGCCAGTTGGTAATAGTCGTAGACGGCCGTCATCAGCCGCTGCCTGGCCAGGGTAAGTGCCACGCGCGAGGTATCGCAGGTGATCCAGCGCCGCCCCCACTGCTCGGCGACGTAAGCAGTCGTCCCGCTCCCGCAGGTAGGATCGAATACTAAGTCTCCGGGATCCGTAGTCATAAGAACGCAGCGCTGCACAACTTTCACATTAGTCTCTACAACAAACTTCTTGTTGCTAGAGAATCCAGCAATCCCGGTGTCTTGCCAAATATTGTTATTTCGTTTAGAGGGAAAGTCATCGAAAAATCGGACATATCTTAGTCTATTACCGTGAGCCATTATACGTCCGGCTATTGCTAACTTTTCTAGCCCTGAGACTGTTGTCTTCCAATGAAGTCCTGGTGGCGGCGTCCACGTTTTCCCGTCAAACTGGAATGCTTGCTCGGCATGACGGAGCGCGCCTTGCGATGTCAGCTGATCTGACATCGCAAGGCGCGCTCCGTCATGCTTGGAGCCTCGCAGCCCAGGAAAGGAAGTTGCAGGTCGATAAACCGAACCACCTTGCTCTGCAGGAGTCTTTTCCACGAGAAGTTGCCGGTACTTAAGACGTTCATGATCTCGTGCATACCAAACGAGATAATCTGTCACCGAAGATAAGTACTTAGCCGAAAATCCAGTTGTCTTGGAAAAGCTAATTGTGCTGACGAGATTCCTTCTACCAAACACCTCATCCATTAATTCACGGGCAAAATGTAAGTTCTCCTCACCTATCTGTACGAAACATGAACCGCTCTCATGAAGCAACTCTTTCGCCAGCAGCAGGCGGTCGCGCAGGTAACTCAGGTAAGAGTGAATCCCCAGTTCCCAAGTGTCGCGGAAGGCGCGGATGGTTTCGGGTTCGCGGGTCAGGTCGTCATCGCGGCCGTCGCGTACGTCGCGTTTGTTGACGAAGGGCTGGAAGTTGGAGCCGTAGCGAATGCCGTAGGGCGGGTCAATGTAGATCATCTGCACTTGTCCGCCCAAACCCTCCTTTTCAAGCAGGCTGTTCATCACCAGCAGGCTGTCGCCTGCCACTAGCCGGTTCGTCCAGTTGTGGCGATGCCGGTAAAACTCGACGGCTTGGCGCATCGGCGGATTTTCTTCGGGCCTGGCAAACAGGGAATCCTGATCCCACGATTCGCCGTTTCGTCGCCGCACCGCTTCGATGATGCTGCGCGGGTCGATGCGCTCGTGGACGTGCAGCGACACCGTCGGCACCTCGAACGACGTGTGCTCGGCCTTCCCGGCCCACACCAGTTGCGGGTCCAGGTGCGGGTCGTATTCGTAGGTCTGCTTGCCCGCGTCCGGGTCCGTCGCGCCAGTCACCAGTCCCACAGGCGGGTTGTTCACCCGCTCCCGACCGTCGTGCCGGTAGCTCCGGATCTCCCGCTTCACCGCGCGTCGCCGCGCCATCCTCATCCTCCGCAGCCGCTAAGCCCGCAAACCCACGAAGCCCCACCCACCGCACCGGAATGATAAACACCCCGCCCACCAACCTCCGCCCAAGCCCTGCGCCACCACCTCCACGCCGCCCTCGCCCCACCCCGGCCTCTGCAAACGCGCCGCCGCCCAAGCCTCGTAGGCGGCGCCCACAGCCAGCCCCGGCACAGGCCGGCAGGTAGCCGCCTCCCGCCCCTCACCCTTCCTCGCCGGCCCTCTACCACGAACAACCAGGCGCCCCTCTGCACTTGACCCTCGTAATCATTCAGTATACACTAGACCTGCCGTCCCCGCAACAACCACCGGAATCCCCATGCTCACCCCGCAAGCCCGCCAGCCGCCTCTCCCGCGTCCCTGGCCCTCCCCCTGTCCTGGATCGGCTTCCCTCCCCGCCGCCGGAACCCTCGTCCTCCGCCTGCTCCGGTTCTGCCTGAGCCTCAGCCCCTTCATGCCTCGCCCGTTTCCGTCGCGCCCGTCGCAACTCCTCCTGATGCCCTCGGCGGCGCCTGCCGCCGGGCTCCGGGCAGCCGCCACCGCGCCACCGTCCCATCGCCGTCCCGCCCCAACACCCCCATCCGCCCATGCACGGACCGCCGCTCCCCACCGTCATGCCGCTGAAATCCGGCGCCCAGTCCTCCCGCCCCAACGCGCCCCAGACCCCGCCAAACTGCGCCCCGCCGCCCCTTCCCTCAGCCCCGCGACGGCGGGCATCCACCCCCACCACCGCCACGCCTCGATTCCCGCAAAAAACCGTCCCAAATCACCTCAAGAGTTTTTTGGAAAAAACTCTTATTGCGCGCGAGGCCCCCTCGCGGCGGCCGCCCGCCCCGCGTCGGCTAGCCTGATCTGAACACCGGTAATGCCCCACCCCATGCGCCCCACCGCCCGCCGTACCGCCGCCCTGCTCCTGGCCGTCCTGGCCTTGCTGGGCTGCGAACCCGCGGAGCAATCCGGGCCTGCCCTCGCCCCCACCGGCCCCGCCGTCACCCCCACGGCCCACGCCGCCCCGGCCCTCACCCCGGCGCCTACCCCCGCCGTCACCGCGGCCGCCAGCCCCACGCCGCCCCCGCTGGCTGCCGACTTCGGCGATGCGCCCGACGGCGCCCCCGCCGGCTACCGCGGCACCCGCGTCATCGGCCGCTTCCCCACCCGCCTCGACACCCGCAGCAGCCCCAAC
>DAOUJT010000047.1:0-5290 GCA_034422315.1 Chloroflexota bacterium
GTCCAGAGTTGAGCGTCGCGGTCGTCGACGACCGCGTAACCAAGACCGCCCCCGCCGCCGGTCTGCGTATAGAAGAAGCCTTGCTGAAGCGGAAAGCTTGCGGGAGCGGACGCGGTCGTCGTTAAAGGAATCGCGAGCAGCGCAATGACAGCGATAGTTGCGATGCCAACGCGAAAACGCCTGACCGCCTTTGCCGGTCGGATCAATTGACGCACCGGCCGCCGAATCTGTCCGAACACTAGAGCAGCGCCTGAGGGCAGTAGCGCGTCATGGACAGCCGCCGCTAGTCGTCCGGTCGAAGCGCTGCGCGAAGCGCCGGAGCGAGTTTCGGCTGTCGAAATTCATAGCCAGCGTCCAGGAGCTTTCGCGGGACAACCCGTTGACTCGAAAGCAGGGCTTCGCGCGCAAAATCGCCAAGCGCCGCCTTGAGCATCGGCGAGGGTATCGGAAGAATCGCCGGGCGTCGCAACTCGCGGGCCATGGTCTGTACGAATTCTCGGTTGGTCACAGTGTCCGGCGCCGCCACGACGACGGGTCCGCTCAGCGTCTCCCGCGCAAGCGCCAGACGGATAGCGCCGATCACATCCGCAAGATCAACCCAGGGCCAGTAGTGCCGGCCGGACCCAAACCAACCGCCAAGTCCCAGCATCACGGGCAGCCGCATTCGCGCCACGACGGGCGATCGGGCATCGATTACCGGCGCCAAACGAGCAATGGCAACCCGGATTTCGGCCTCGGCGGCGGGCTGGGATGCGGCTTCCCATTCGACGGATACACCTGGGAGGAATCCCTGTCCTGGTGGGCTTTCCTCGTCCAGTACTTCGTCGCCGCGGTCACCGTAGTAGCCAGTCGCGCCAGCGCAAACGAGAACGTCAGGCTTTCGCGACAAGCCCGCGATGGCGCGCGCCAGCAAGTCGGTTCCACGCACGCGGCTTTCGCGGATTCGGCGGCGCTTGTCATTCGTCCACCGCAACGCGCTGATCGTTTCACCGGCCAGGTGGACTACGGCGTCCGTGCCTTCCAGCCCGGACTGGTCTATTTCGCCGGACTGCGGATCCCAGCGGATGTCGCCTGGCTGTGCGCTTCCGGTGGCTGGTCGTACCAGGCGAACGACTTCGTGACCGTCAGCGTGCAGGTTCGCCACGAGCGCCGCCCCGATCAGTCCGGTCGAGCCGCTGACGGCGACGCGCATTTATGTCAACTCACAATCAGACGGTGCGGGCACCTTCGTCATAGACGTGCGCCGGCGGTCGTCGCAAGTCCCAGATTAACCCGGTCCAACTCAACATGGTGAGCAGGTAGTGGGTCACGTCGATTTCCCACCAGAAGAACCCGTTGCGCTCGGAGCCGGGATAGCGGTGGTGGTTGTTGTGCCAGCCCTCGCCCAGTGTGACCAGCGCCAGCAAGAGGTTGTTGCGGCTGGTGTCTTTCGTGGGAAAACGACGGCTGCCCCACATGTGCGCGCCGGAGTTTATGAGGTAGGTCGTGTGCAGCAGCATGACGGTGCTCACCAGGAAACACCACACGAATACCTGCAGCCAGGTAACGCCCGTCGTCGGAAACGCGCGCTCCAGCCAGAATCCAAGCGCGATGGTGCCGCCGGCGTAGAGCAGCGTGCTGCCGAAATACCACCGGTCGAGCCAGCGAAGCTCAGGGAAACGGACCAGGTCCTTGACCTCTTCCCAGCGCGTGTCGTCGCGGTTGTAGGCCAGCAACCAGCCGATGTGCGCCCACCAGAATCCGCCCTTGAGCGGTGAGTGCACATCCTGCTCCTCGTCGGAGTGCCGGTGATGAAAGCGATGGTGGCCCGCCCACCACAAGGGACCCTTTTGAATTCCCAATGTGCCCAGCAGCGCCATGACAGCCTGAAAAACCCGGGTGGTCTGAAAGGTGCGGTGAGAGAAATAGCGGTGATAGAAGCCGGTAATGAAGAAGACGCGCATCCAGTAGAAGCCGAGGCAGGCCACGACGGCCGGCCAACTCACGCCCACGATGAACGCCGCGAGCACGCCGAGATGCAGGGCAATAAAGCCCCAGTTGTGCCGAATGGCTTGCCAGGCCGTATAGCGCTGCTCGATTCGCTTCGGAATCTTGAGCTTCTTGAGCGTCAGGCCTTCCGGCGAAGCCTCAAGGCTTGTATCCGTCACCAGCCAGCAATCTCCCTACGTACCGCGCCGAATGCGCGGCGGCCAAGATACGTCCAAAGCGAGAATGCGCAAAGCGCGGGCGGCTCGCAACCCCGGCTTGGAGGGTCAACCGCGAACAAGCAAGCACCGATGCGGGACACGCCGAATCGTCCGGAAGCGATGCACCTCGCACGCCGGGCCAGTGCTTACGCGCCGACGCTCGCTGCCGGACTCGGCGATTCCGCTCGATCGATCAGCACCTGAACGTCGCGAACGGTCTTCGTCTCGAAACTCGCGGCGCAGGACACGAGATAGAAGTCCCACATCCGAATGAACCGGTCGTCGAACCCGAGCGATCGCACTCGCGCTTCGGCCCGCCAGAACCGACGTCGCCATTCATCGAGCGTGCGCACGTAGTGCGGCCCAATCTCCTCGATAGCCCGCACCGCGAGGGCCTGGCCACCGCGCCGCACCGATTGCCGAATCTCGACCACCGCCGGCAGGACGCCCCCGGGAAAGATGTACTTGCTGATCCAGCCCGAGGCGCGCATCCCGGCGGCGGCATCGCGGTCCTGGATTCCGATTGTCTGCAGCAGCATGGACCCGCCGGGCCGCAGGACGCGCTCGCACGTCGCAAAAAACTCGTCCCAGTACTCCCGGCCAACAGCTTCGAACATCTCGATCGAGACCACTTTGTCGAACGTCCCCTCAACATCGCGGTAGTCCGAATAGACGATGCGCACCTGGTCATCCAGCCCCTCGGCGGCCACACGTTGGCTGGCGAGCTCGTACTGCTCGCGCGACACCGTGATACCCACGATCTGGCACCCGGTGGTTCGCGCGGCGTGGATAGCGAACCCGCCCCAGCCGCAGCCGATCTCCAGAACCTGGTCGCCCGGCCCAAGATCCAACTTGCGGCACACGAGGTCGAACTTTGCCTGCTGCGCTGCGCCCAGATCGTCGCAGCCGTCCCAGATCGCGCAGGAGTACGTCAGCGACTCGTCCAGGAACAACCTGAAGAACTCATTCCCAAGGTCATAGTGCGCCTGGATGTTCTGCTCGCTGCCCGAGCGGGTGTTGCGTCGGCGCATGTGTCGCCAGAGGTCGCAAAGTCGCCGTGGCAGCGACATCGCGGCATCCAAGTGCACGCGCTGCACATTGGCCAACGCCCCGCGCAGCACGCCTCGGAGATCCGGGCTGGACCACTGTCCATCCATATAGGCCTCGCCCGCGCCGGTCGATCCGCCAACAAGCATCCGCGTAAAGGCACGGTCGTCGTGAATCTCGGCCCGCGCAACCCCACCGCGTGTCGGATCGCCCACCGCCAGCATGGCGCCGTCGGGCAGGCGCAACTCGAGTCGTCCGTATTGCCAGCCACGCAGACGGCTCAGGACGAGCGCGCGGGCTATTCGGTCAATCGCGTGGGACAGAATCAGACGAACATGCGTTTGCCGCGGACGTTCGATTCTGCCATGCAGTCCGCCGCCTGAATCTGCTGCCGAGCTCTGGCGCGCCGCCTTCACAACGTGTGGCGCCCGCGGCCGGGCTCGGGCCTTCCGCTCCGTGGCATGCTGAGCCACAAGAGGCACGTCGTCCTGCAACGCGCGCTGTCGGTCGGAGGCATGGCATGGCAGAGGAAATGCGAATCGCGACGGGCCAGTTCAGCGAGCCGACGCCGGACATCCTGCAGTTCGCCGCGCAGATGGGGGTCAGCGGCATCGTCCTCAACTCGCCGCGCTTGCCAGGCGGCGAACGCTGGGAGGTCGAGGACCTGGTGCGCCTGCGCCAACGAGTCGAGGCGCATGGCCTGAAGATCGAGTCGATCGAGAATGTGCCGCATCACTTCTACGACCTGGCCATGCTGGGTCTGGAGGGCACCGACCGGCAGATCGCCAACTACCAGGCCACCGTCCGCCACATCGGCGAGGCGGGGATTCCGATCCTCGGCTACCACTGGATGCCCAACGGCGTGTGGCGCACGGAACCCAAAGTGATCCGCGGCGGCGCCGTGGCCACGGCTTTCAACGCCGCGACCGTTACCTGCGACTCGCCCACGCACGGCCGAGTCTTCACTGCGGATGAAATGTGGGACAACTACGCGCGCTTTACCGACGCCGTGCTGCCCGTGGCCGAGGCCAGCGGGGTGAGGCTGGCCCTGCACCCCGATGACCCGCCGGTGCCGTCACTGGGCGGCGTGGCTCGACTGATGCGCTCATTCGATGGTTTCAGGCGAGCCATGGAAGTCGCTGACAGCCCCAACAACGGCTTGGATTTCTGCATGGGCTGTTGGTCGGAGATGGGCGAGGACGTGCTGGCCGCCATGCATCACTTTGTGACCGAGGACCGCCTGTTCTACGTGCACTTCCGGGACGTGCAGGGCACGGTTCCGGTCTTCAACGAGTGTTTTCTCGGCGAGGGCAACGTGGACATCGCGGCCGCCATGCGAACCCTCTACCACGCAGGCTTCACCGGATTCCTCATCGACGACCATGTGCCCAAAATGGTGGACGACACGCCCTGGGGGCACCGTGGCCGCGCCCTGGCGACGGGCCAGATGATGGGACTTCTCGAGGCGATCAAGGCGGAGGGACCACCAAGCGCGTCCAAAGCGCCAGCCGCCGCCTGACCCGCAGCCTCGGAGGAGACACCGTGCGAATCGCGCAGGTACGTGCCGTCAACGTGAACATTCCGCGAACACCTCCCACGTCGAAGCCGCGACGGCCCGGGTGGAATTCCCACGCGCGGCGCGCGCTGCCGATCAACAAGTACCCGGAGTTCTCGCGAATGCACGGCCGAATGCCAGGCGCCAACACCTGGGAACGCGTGTGGGTGCAGGTGACGGCCGAGGATGGAACTTGGGGCCTGGGCGAGTGCAGCTTTGGCGAGACGGTGGCTGCGCTGGTCGACTTCCACTTCGGGCCGCTGATGGAAGGACGGGACTGCCTGGCGCTGGAGTTTCTGAACGACCTGATGTGGCGATCGACCCAGCGGTTTGGCGCGGGCGGGATCGCAACCGTCGCTCAATCGGGCATTGACCTCGCGTTGTGGGATCTCAAGGGCAAGCTGCTCGGCCAACCGGTGTACTCCCTTATCGGCGGACCATGCCGCGAGAGGGCACTCGTCTATTGCACATCCGACGATTTGGACTGGTCGCAGGAACTTGG
>DAOUJT010000048.1:0-6902 GCA_034422315.1 Chloroflexota bacterium
GGGGCCGGCGGCGCCGGCCTTCGCGCCGCCATGGCCGTCGTCGAGGCCAACCCCGATCTCTCGATCGGCCTCGTGTCCAAGGTCTACCCCATGCGCAGCCACACGGTGGCCGCGGAAGGCGGCATGGCGGCCGTCATCAAGTCCAACGACGCCCGCGAACACCACATCTACGACACGATCAGCGGCTCCGACTGGCTGGCCGACCAGGACGCCGTCGAGATGTTCGTGGACGAGGCCCCCCGCGAATTGATCCAACTGGAGCACTGGGGCTGTCCCTGGAGCCGGGAAGACTCCGGCCACGTCGCCGTCCGGCCCTTCGGCGGCATGCAAATCGAGCGCACCTGGTACGCGGCCGACAAGACCGGCTTCCACGTCCTGCACGCGCTCTTCCAGACCTCGCTGCAGTTCAGCCAGATCACGCGCTACGACGAGTATTTCGCGACCAGCTTGATTACAGCCGACGGCCGCTGCCAGGGCTGCGTGGCGCTGGAACTACGCACGGGCGACCTGCACGTCCTGCGCGCCAACGCCATCATCATTTGCACCGGCGGCTTCGGCCGAATCTTTCCGTTCACCACCAACGGCTCCATCAAGACCGGCGACGGCCTCGCCCTGGCCTACCGCGCCGGCGTCGCGCTCAAGGACATGGAGTTCGTGCAGTACCACCCCACCGGCCTGCCCGGCACCGGCATCCTGATCACGGAAGCCTCCCGCGGCGAAGGCGGCATCCTGCTCAATAACGAGGGCCGGCGCTACCTCCAGGACTACGACCTGGGCGAGCCGCTGGACGTCCACGACCCGCGGCACCCCCAGAACCGCGCCATGGAACTCGGACCGCGCGACCGCCTGTCCCAGGCATTCATGCACGAGCAAGCCGCCGGGCGGACATTTCACGGGGAGTACGGCGATTACGTGCAACTGGACGTGCGCCACCTCGGCGAGGACCGGATCGATACCCGTATCCCGTTCGTTCGTGAACTTGCCTCCAACTACGCCGGCATCGATCCGGTCGTCGAGCCGATTCCGGTTCGACCGGTCGTGCACTACACGATGGGCGGTATCGACACCGACGTGCACGGGGCAACGACGCTGCCGGGCCTCTATGCCGCCGGCGAGTGCGCCTGCGTCAGCATCAACGGTGCCAACCGGCTCGGGTCCAACTCGCTGACGGAACTGGTCGTCTTCGGCGCGCGTGCCGGACGCCACGCTGCTGCCGCTGTCGCCGCACAACAGTTGTCCGACGGGCCGGAGATCGACCAACAGGTGGCTGCCGAACGCGACCGCATTGCCGAACTTCGCGCCCGTCCCTCCGGCGGAGAGCGCATCGCCGTCATCCGCGACGACCTGAACACGGCCATGGAAGCGGGCGCGGGCATCTTCCGCGACGAAGAATCACTCTCCGCCTGCTGCGCCACGCTTGGCGAACTGGAAGAGCGTGTGGCCAGCATTTCGCTGGACGACACGAGCCCGGTCTACAACACCGAGCTGATCAGCGCGCTCGAAATCGACGGCATGGTCGACATCTCGCAGGCGCTGGCCCACGCCGCCCTCGACCGCACCGAGTCGCGCGGCTCGCATCAGCGCACCGACTACGCGGCCCGCGACGACGCCAACTACCTCAAGCACTCCATGGCCTACCGCACCGACGGCGACCCTCGCATCGAGTACAAGGACGTGGTGATCACACGCTGGCCGCCCGCCGAACGCGTGTACGGCTCGTCCGCCGGGAAGGACAGGAAGTAGGCGCCGTGAGCGAGACGACAATCCAGCTCGAGGTCTTCCGCTACCGCCCCGACAACGGCGGCCCGACGTTCCAGTCCTACGAGGTGCCCTACCACGACGACTGGGTCGTGCTGGACGCGTTGAATCATGTCAAGAACTACATCGACGGCTCGCTCAGCTTTCGCTGGTCCTGCCGCATGGGCGTCTGCGGCTCCTGCGGCATGCAGGTCAATGGCGAACCGGCCCTGACCTGCGCCGCGTTCCTGCGCGACCACATGCCCGGCCCGATTCGCGTGGAACCACTGGTCAACTTTCCGGTCGAGCGGGACCTCGTGGTCGATATCAATGGCTTCATGGAAAAACTCGACCACGTCAAGCCGTACCTGGTCCGCGACGACGAGGCGGACGACCTGAGCGCCGAGTACATACAGACGCCGACCCAGCTGGACCGCTACAAGCAGTTCAGCATGTGCATCAACTGCATGCTCTGCTACGCCGCCTGCCCCGTGATTGGGCGGGTCGACGAATTCATCGGACCCGCCGCGCTTGCCCTGGCCCAGCGCTACAACCTGGACTCGCGCGACCAGGGCAAGCAGATGCGGCAGGACGTGATCTTCCAGAACGAGGGCATCTGGGAGTGCACCTTCGTGGGCGAGTGCTCCGAGGTCTGCCCCAAGCACGTCGACCCGGCGGGCGCCATTCAGCAAGCCAAGCTGGAAGGCGCGTTCGATTACTACAAGCGGCTGCTCACGCCGTGGGCTAGGCGCTCGTGAACCGGCCGCTGGACCGGCGCCTGGGCTGGACCTGGTGGACCCGGAACGGGTCCTACTTCCGCATCTTCCTCCGCGAAGCCACGTCGGCCTTCATCCTGGCCGAGGTCGTGCTGTTCATGCTGCTGATTCACAAGGCCGGGCAGGACGCGGAAACCTACCTGGCCTATCGCGACTTCCTCTGGCACCCGCTGATGGTGGTGTTTCACCTGGTTGCCCTCGCGTTTGCGCTCTGGCACACCATCTCGTTCTTCCTGATCGCTCCCAACGCGCTGCCAGGCCAGGTCGCCGGGCAGCGCATCCCCGCAGCCTTCATCATCGGCCAGCAATTTGCAGGGCTGGCGGCCGTTACCTTGCTCCTCTTCCTTTGGGTCGCATGGGTCGGGGCGACATGAGCGGTCGCTCGCACGAGCCGCTGTTCTGGTCGCTGTTCGTGGTCGGCAGCGTGCTGGCCGCGGTGATCGTCCCAGCGCTCATTCTGGTGAGTTCGGTCTTCGGACCGTTCGGCTGGCGCTGGTTCGCCGACGCCTTCACCTACGAAGGAATCCGCGACCTGCTCCAGCACGCCATCGTGCGGATGGCCATCGGAGCGGTCATCGCCCTGATCGCCGTCCATGCCTGCCACCGCCTGCGCCACCTGGCCATCGACCTGCACGCGCCGCTGCCGGCCGGCCTGATCGGGGTGGTGGCCTACGGCTGCGCGGCGGCAGTCGCCATCCTAACCGCAGTCTTTCTGGCCCTCGTTTAGCACGGCCGGGCGCTCGGTCGGAGCCTCTCGTCAGAGCAAGAGCTGGTTCAGCGCCACCATCAACGCAACTCCGATCGTGACGGCACTCGCCGCAATCACGCCCATCCGGATGGTTAGGCGCAACTCAAGGTCTTGCAGATCGGACTTCACCGCAGCCTGCGTCGCAAACGGCTCCAAGTCTGCCTTGGTCGCAAACCGCTCCAGGTCCTCCTTGGTAGCGAACCTCTGAAGTTCCGCCTGAAGTTCCGCCTTGGTCGCGAACCGCTCTAGGTCCTTCTTGGTGGCGAACCTCTGAAGTTCCGCCTGAAGTTCCGCCTTTGTGGCGAACCGCTCCAGGTCCACCTTTGTGGCGAACCGCTCCAAGTCCACCTTTGTGGCGAACCGCTCCAAGTCCACCTTCATGGCGACACCCTGCATGTCCGCCCTGGTCACACGGTTCCCATTCGCGACTGCCTGCACAACCTCGGCAACCGCTTCCGCCTGCGCGTCTCCGAACCCTGCCGCCCTCAGCGTTCGAGCTGCGCGCAGCGTATCGAAGACAGCCATAGCGCACCTCCAACTTCTGACACCCACTGTACAAGGTTCGCTCGAACCAATCGTTCCTGTGCCGCCGTCATGGCAGCAGCAACCTCCCCAAACTGAGACCCTTGCATAACCCCCGTCCTCGAGGGCGGCCTCTTGCATCGCCTCGGGGGCGAGACCCGCGCCGTCGTCGCCGGCGGATGCGCGGAGTCAATCCCTTCGAGGCGACGCCGCTCTTTCCCCTCTCCTGGGAGACCTGTGCATAACCCAACCCAAGGGGCGAGTGCGCAGTGTCAATCCGATCAAGGGGGGACGCCGTTCTTCCCCTCTCCAAGGAGACCTTTGCTTAACCCAGGGGCGAGTGTGCGGTGCCAATCCCTCCAAGGGGCCCGCCCCCTCTTCACCCTCTCCTGGGGGAGAGGCAGATTCCGGCGTACCCGCCGGAAATCGGTGAGGGGTCTTCCGCGCACCCAAGCCCGGGTTACGCAAAGCTCTCTCCAAGGAGACCTTTGCTTAACCCGAGGGACGGGCGTCCGGTGTCAATCTCCTCAAAGGGACGCGCCTCTTCACCCTCTCCAAGGGGAGAGGAGAATTCTGGCGTCTTCGCCAGAAGAAGGTGAGGGGTCTTCCGGGCAACCACCCTCAGGTTACGCAAAGCTCTCTCCAAGGGGAGAGGCAGATGCCGCCGTCCCCGGCGGCAATCGGTGAGGGATCTTCCGGGCAACCAACTATGGGTTACGCAAAGGTCTCTAAACTGGACGCCGTTCACGCCCCAGGCCCCCGCACCATGCGCATCACCCAGGTTCGTACGGTCGTCTTCGAGCACGAAATAGCGCGCGTCCTCGGCGACGTCAACAGCCCAACCGGCCGGTCCCTCACATCCGGCCTCGTGGTCTACGTGGACACCGACGCCGGCATCACCGGCCTTGGGCTCGGCAGCCCGGTCGGTCGGCCCCACGTCCAGGCGCTGGCCAATCTCCTGATCGGGACCGACCCGCGCGGCGTGCGCGGACTGTGGAAGCGCATGATGGACGTTGTCTTCAAGCTGGGCCCGGTGGGCCCCATCGCCGTGGGCCTGTCCGCCATCGACCTCGCGCTCTGGGACCTCAAGGCCAAGGTCAACAGCGAGCCGCTCTGGCGCACGCTCGGCGCCTCCTCGCCGCGCGTACGCGCCTACGCCAGCGGCCTGGACTCGCCGCTGTCCGACGAGGATCTGTACGCCTACTACGCCGGTATGGCCGCGCGCGGAGTGTCCGCCGGCAAGCTCAAGGGCGGGGCTGACTTCCAGGACGACCTGCGCCGCCTCGGCGTCATGCGCGACGCCCTCGCCACCTCCGGCAAACGCGTGGACCTGATGCTGGACGTCAACGAGTTCTGGACGCCCAAGGAAGCCATCCGCCGCGTACGCGAGATCGAGCGCAGCTTCGACCTCACCTGGATCGAAGAACCCGCCCGGCGCTGGGACGCTACGGGTCTGCGCCAGGTGTCCGACGGCGTCGCCGCGGCAGTGGCCAGCGGTGAGAATCTGCGCCATCCCGGTGAGTTCCTGCACCTCCTGGACCACCGGTCGATCGACGTCTTCCAGGTTGGCGCCGATACATGTGGTATCACCGGCGCAATGATCGTGGCCGACATGGTCTACGGCATTGAACGGCCGGTCTCCATGATGAACTCACCCGGCAGCTTCATGGCCCACGCCGCCGCGGCCATGCCCAACCACACCATGCTGGAGGTCCTGGACGCCGGGCGCTCCGCGCTGTTCGACATCGACATCCGGCTCGACGACGGCTGGCTCGTCCTGGGCGAGCGTCCGGGCTTCGGCATCGAGTTCGACCCCGACCTCCTGGCCGCCCACACCGTCGAGCAGGCCGACCCCAGGGCCATGGCCAGCCCCTGGGGTCGGCGTCCGGGCGCGGGGCTGTACGCCTAGCCCGCGTCTGCTGGCAATCGGTCGATTGGCCGCACGACCACGCAGATTCAGCGTCGCGGGGCCTAGAAATCGCGCTGCGCAAGCCCGCCGGCGCCCCCGCCTCTCGCTCGCGACTGGTAAGCATCGCCCGAAGTCGTGACAATGGGCGCGCAGATTCCGTCACTGCCAGGAAACGGAGGCCGCTTTGCGCGCGATTCAGTACGCCGCGCCCTCAACCGTAGAGGACGCCGTAGCCATCCTTGCCGAGCACGGCTCAGACGCCCGCATGCTTGCCGGCGGGACGGACCTCATCGTCCAGGTCCGCGAAGACGCCCGCGATACCGGCGTATTCGTGGACGCCAAGAAGATTCCCGAGCTCATGGACCTCTCGGTCAACGCCGACGGCAGCACAACCCTCGGCGCCGCGGTCCCGTGTCATCATCTGTACAACGACTCGACCTTCACGGCAACGTATCCCGCCGTTACGGATGCTGCCCGCATCATTGGCAGCACCGGCATTCAGGGCCGCGCCTCGGTCGGCGGCAACCTGTGTAACTCCGGTCCCGCCGGCGACACCATTCCCCCGCTGATCGTCCACTCGGCCGTCTGCAACATCGCCGGGCCCGACGGTGAGCGCACCGTGGCAGTCGAGGACTTCTGCACCGCACCCGGCCGCAACGTACTGGCCGACGGCGAGTTGCTGGTTTCCCTCACGCTCCCCAAGCCGCCCGCGGGCTCAGGCTCGCACTACCTGCGCTTCATCCCGCGTAATGAGATGGACATCGCGGTCGTAGGCGCCGGCGCCTGGCTGCAGTTGGATGGCGACACCATCACGGCCGCCCGCGCCGCTCTCGGCGCCGTGGCGCCCACCCCCCTGTTCGTTCAGGCTGCCGGCGACGCGCTGGTTGGCATGACCGCCGACGAAGACGCCTTCGCGGTCGCTGCGGACATCGCCCGCGACGCCGCCTCGCCGATCGACGACATGCGCGGCACGATCGCCCACCGCAAGCAGTTGTCATACGTACTCACCCAGCGCGCCCTGCGCGGCGCCAAGGCTCGCGCCCAGGGAGGCAGTCCCACCAATGGCCACTGAAATCCTGTCGGGAAAGGTCCACGTCCAGACCACGATCAACGGTGAGCAGGTGGACTTCCTGGCCGAACCGCGGGAGAGCCTGCTGGAAGTCCTGCGCGACCACCTGGGACTGACCGGCGCCAAGGAAGGCTGTAACAA
>DAOUJT010000049.1:0-9448 GCA_034422315.1 Chloroflexota bacterium
GCCTGCTTCAGGATGCTGTTCCACGTTCCCGGTGCGAGATCCTTGCTGAGCCTACCAGCGACCGTGACGGTTCCAGGCTTCTCGGGGTGCCTGAAATGACGGTGACTTCCACGGGTCCGAACCAGCCGCCAACCATCGCGTTCGATGAGGCGAATCGCGTCTCTGACCTTCGGCACCCGCCATATACACCCATCCGCCCCGGTTGACCTGACACGGCAAGCGTACCCCGGTTGGCTCGTACTGAGACCCAGGCCGCGCGTCTTGTGACCCTGGCGGCGCGCAGCCTGGGACCCTCCACCCCGCTGCCAGCTTCCGCTCCATCGAGAGACCTTTGCAAAACGCCCCTCGTCTTCGAAGGTGGGGCTGCTCTTGCTCCCTCTCCTCGGGGAGAGGGTTGGGGTGAGGGGTCTTCCGGGCAACCACTTCAGGGTTATGCAAAGCTTTCTCCTGGGGGAGAGGCAGAGCCTCCCCCAGCCTGCCCTGGACTCGATCCGGGAGTGACGGGTCTTGGCGGCTCACACCTCAGAAGAACCCACGACCCGCCGCCACGAAGTAGGTCGGACAGCCGGGTGCGACGTAGGCTGAGACGCCAGACCGGCGGGGATGCGAGTGATGACGAACAACACGACCAACGAGTTCCGACAGGCCGCCGACCGCGCGCTGGATTTCCAGGAAGCCCACGTCGACGCCGAGGGCCGCAGTTGCATCGACCCCAACGACCCGGGTCTCCACTTCAAGCTGCCCTACGTGTTCGCGTACGGCGACCGGCGTGAGCTGGCGCTGAAGGTGCTGGATCACATCGAACACAACCTGCTGGCGGACGACGGATCGTTCCGGGACGACCGGTTCAACGGCCCGGCCAGCGCCTTTCTCTACCAGGCCGGCTGGCTGGCCTGGAGCAGCGCGGCGTTAGGGCGCTTTGACCTGGCGCGGCGGGTCGCCCGGCGGGCGATCCAGGAACAGGATCCCGAGCTGGGCGGCTTCTGGAACGAGACTCACCAGGGCCGCGAGCAGGGGGTGCTCAACAGTTCATCCGCCGCCGCCGGCTGCGCCGCCGCGGGAGAACTGGAGGCCGCCGAACTGGCCGCCGGCTTCATGGACCGCTTGGTTGACCTCCAGCCGGAGCCGGACCACCGCTTCCACTTTGGGCTGTATGCCGACGGCGAGGTCATTACCGACTCGGACGCTGAGACGGGCCGGAACTACTTTGATCTGGACGGTCCCTGCCGACCAGCCATGTTCGCCACCGCCATCGCGGGTCTGACCTGGCTCGGCCGTCAGACCGGCGACGACCGGCACTTCGACCTGGCCCGCACCTACGCAGACCTGATCCTGTCGCACCGGGGCCAGCCGTGGACGTCGCCGTTCGCCTCCAAGACCGGCTGGGCGGTGCTGCAACTCAACGTCAATCGACCCGATCCCGCGCTCACCGACTACGCCGAGGCCGTGGGCCAGCGCTTTCTCGAACTCCAGCAACCGGACGGCAGCGTGGACCTCACCGTCTGGCCCGGCATGGAAAGCGGCGCCCCTCTCCCCCTCCGCCTCTCCAACCTCTGCGACTGGTCCCTCACCGCCATCGACCTCGCCAACGGCGCCGTCTGACCGACCGTCACAGCCTCATGTAGGGGTACCCCTTGTGGGTACCTATGGCTTGATTTCGGGGTACCACTCGATTCACGTACGGGCACCCTTGCTCATTCGCCTACTGCGTGCTTTCCGAGACATCCCCCGGCATCACGCTCACTCCGCTCATCCCGCATGGGCGGTCGCACCATGCGTCGGAATACCCGCCTCAGGTTGCGTCGGTTCGCTGATGCCGGCCGATGTACCCGACGACGACAACCCCCCGGTCCTTATCCCAGGCAAACGCGATTCGAATCATCGTCCGTGGGTCGCGGCTGCCTCTGCCAATGTGCTCGTCCAGCCAGTAGGTCGTGCCGTTCACCTTCGTTGTGTAGTGATCGGGGTACTTGCCCTTTGCCGTATCGCTTTGTTTCGGCTTGTACCACAATCCGCACGCCTCGCGACTCGCCTCGTCAAAGCCGTCCACCCCATCGAATCCATTGCACCGGGAGTCGTAATACTCGGTCGCCAGCCATTCAAACGCCTTCCACACCGACTTGGTGTCCTCGAAGCTTGGATTCTTTTCGGATTTCGAATTGAGTGCAAAAAGCAGCCGATCTTCAAACGACCGACCCGCCAACTCGACCGCCGTCTTGATATCCGGAATATCTTCTCCGTTTGCGCCTGGCGATTGAATAGGTTCGGATTCCGCTCGGCGCATGGCGACGTAGGCTGATTGCAGAGCTCTGTAGTTTTCCTTGCTCTCATACAGCTTTCGACGTAGTCCATCCTCGCGTTCCTTCAGGCTCTGCGTATCTAGCTGTAACGCCTTGACCTGCTGCTCGAATTCCAGTCGTTCGGCTTCGACTTTCCCGTGCTTGTCCCTGAGTGCGGCATAGTCGGCCTGCAAAGCAGCCTGGACGGTGTCCCGCTCGCCGGCCGCGGCATCTGGATTCGCGGAATCGGTGCCGTCTGCGGGTGTCGCGGAAACGACGCTGGGACGCGCCGTTGCAGCGTCGCCGTCGCCTCCTGGGCTGTCACTATCGGCCTGCCCAGGCGTCTCACCCTCGGGCGGCGCCGCGTCGTCATCCGGGCCCTGGTCGCCGGACATCTGCCGGTCGATCTGCTCGACCAGGGACAGGATCTGCGGCTCGAGTTCCGACCGCTTCGCGCGTCGCGCGTCCTCTTCGCTACGGGTAGGCGCCTGGACCCGAACCTGGCAGTACTCGAACAACAACGCGCCCAGCGATTCAACGGCCTGCTGCGTCTTGGATATGTCCGCCAGCTTGGAAGTGTCCGCCGCCGACCATGCGTCGATGTCAACCTCCAGGTACCTCAGCTCATCCAGGAAGTTATCCCTGATATATGCAACGGCTTCCGCGAACGCCGCCGCCACCGCCTGCTCGGCCTCCCGTTCCTTCGCCTGCCTGATTTCCCTGAACTGACCGATGAAGTCCTCGGCCTCTTGCCATTCCGGCGCATCGGGCGGCAGTTGTTTGAGGTATTCGATCCAATGCGGAAAGAGGCTGCCTTCCGGCAGCAAGGCCTCATCGTCCGTGTCGTCTGGCGGCGGCGTCGGCATGTTCCCGGATACACAGCACAACATCAAAGCTACGTCGTCCGCAAGGTATCTATCGTTTCGCTTGATAAAGCCGTCTGTCGCACGGTCCCACTCGTCAAAGTCCCATGAGTCTGAAAACTGACAATCCGAAACATGTTCCTGAACTGGCAGGTCCGACGTCTTCCGATACTCGACGATATCCGCATGCAGCGACTCGTGTGATTCGACCCATACTCTCAGTATGGCTGCTGAGAGTTTATTCGACGTTTGCATGCGTTCGGTGATCGGACCAAGCAGATGTCCTGTCGGTGCCTTGTAGGCGCGCGTGCTTCGAAATCCATGGACGATTAAGTTGCTGGAGTTAATAGTAGATCTGAGGTTCCTTTGCGCCTCGTTAGACGCCTTTTTTCGCCAATTGAGCGCTCGTTCTAGTACGTCTGACCTATAGCCGGATCCCAGGTAAAGATCGAGAGCATGGCTGATGAACTTGGTCTCTTTAAAATCATCTGTCTCCGCCCCATCGTCGCTCATTGCCTGCCCCCGCACGATCAATCCCCGAGTAGCGTCCGTTGCGCCGCCGTTCGCCACGCTTGGGCGGCGCCCCCATTGTGTCCGAAAGCAATGCCGTCCGTCACCTGCCGAGCCCCCAAACCACGCCCCTGCACGGCTCGACTCCGTCCCCCCGCCGCCCACGTACCGGCCCATAAGCCGAAAAACCCGGGACGCGGCCCTTGCCTTTCGTACTCCATCAATGTACAATAGGCCGTCCTCTCCCTGTCCCGGAAACCCCATGCTGTCCGTCCTGCGTCATCTGCTCGCCGTCATCCTTCGCCATCCGCCAACCCCGACCCGCGCCCCCCGCACATCGCCGCTCCGGGCCCCGTCGTCCCCCGCCCCCACCACGCCCTCTGGCGCCCACATCCCCATCACCTCGCCTCCCTCGCTCGCTGTCGCGTTTGGGGGTTTGGGGGCGGGGGGTGGTCGCTCCCAGGTGGCGCCCTCTAAGAAGAGGGCGCCACCTGGGAGCGACCGCGCCTGGGGGCGCGGCGGCTCGCCCGCCGCCGGACCCGGCAACGCCACGTATCATGGAGCCGTCCTCGCCGCTCGCCTCTCGCAGCCGCGGCCACTACCCTCCCCGCCCCAAACTGGAGTTCCGCGTGTCCGACGCTCGATCCGCCGCATCCACGCCACGCCGCACCACGCGCAAGCGCCGCGACATTCGCGAACGGATGGAACGGGCCGTGCTGGATCACTGGGAGTTGCTGGACGACGAGGACATTGCGATCTTCACGATCCGGCGGCCGGACGGGAGCGATTTTTCCGAGTTCGAGGCCGGCCAGTACACGATGCTGGCCTTCTGGGACCAGCCAGCCGACGACCCGCGGCCGCGCCAGCTCTCCATCGGCTCGGCCCCGTTGGACCTGAGTTACCTGGAGTTCTACGTGATCCTTGTGCGGGACGCGCGGGAGGACGGCTCCAACGTTCCCGGGGTGTTTACGGGCACGCTCTGGCGGCACAAGCCGGGCGACGAGATTCTCTATATGCCGCGGTCGGCCGGCCGGTTCACCCTCTCACGTACCAGCCAACGGGACGCCGTATGCGTCGCCACCGGTACCGGACTGGCGCCGTTCGTCTCGATGGCGCGCGTGGCGTGGCACAACTACAAGGAGACCGGCCGGGTGGACCGGCGGCTGACCATCGTGCACGGGGTTTCCTACGCCGATCAGTTGGGCTACAGGGACGAGTTGGAGCGCATGGCGGCGGATCCCGGTTTCGGGCTGGTCTACATCCCAACCGTCAGCCGGCCGGACAGCGACCCCAACTTCGGCGAGGGCATGGGCCGCGGACGCGCCAACGACACCGTGCGCCTGATCTGCGGCAAGGAAATGAGCGGCCGCGTGGAACCCTGGCTGCCCGACGAACCGCTGGCCGCCCTGACGGAGCGCCTGACGCCGGAAGGCTCGGCGGTCTACCTGTGCGGCAACCCGGACATGATCTCCGACGCCAAGGGCGTCCTGGTTGAGCAGGGATTCGAGACCGAAGGCCGCGAGTCCCAGGTCATCACCGAGGACTACTGGTAGGCGAATCCGACGAGCCGGCGACCTCACCGGCCCAGCCCATGCTCCCCGAGTACCGGGTCGGCAACGGCTATGACTTGCACCGGCTTGGCGCCGACCGTCCGCTGCGAATCGGCGGCGTGGACATCGCCCCGTATGGAGGCGCCATCGGCCACTCGGACGCCGACGTGGCAATGCACGCGCTGGTGGACGCCCTCCTGGGAGCCACCGGCGGCGGCGACATCGGCCGCCGCTATCCCGACACCGATCCCGCCAATCGCGATGTCGACAGTTCCCGCTTCGTTGCCGAGACCATGTCCGACTTTCGAAAAGCTGGCTGGGACCTGGTGAACGCCGACCTGACCATCGTGCTCGAACGGCCCAAGGTCTCTCCGTTCGCCGACGCGATGCGGCAGCGGCTGGCGGCGGCGCTGGGAACCGATTCCGAACGCATCAGCGTGAAGGCCAAGACCAACGAGGGCGTTGATGCGGTAGGCGCCCGAGAGGCGGTGGCCTGCCATGCCGTCGTACTGGTTGTGCGGGTCCCCACCCAGGCCCCTGCGTAAAATGCCGATGCCGCACGCCTGCCGGGGTCACGTCATTTGACGCTCGCGATTACCAACACGCTCACCGGGAAAAAAGAGCCGTTCAAGCCGCTGGGCGATCCGGTCACGATGTACGTGTGCGGCATGACGCCCAAGGATCGGCCGCACCTGGGGCACGCGTTCATGTTTGTGCACATGGATGTGATCCGGCGCTATCTCGAGTACCGCGGCTATGTCGTGCGCCACATCCAGAACTTCACCGACATCGACGACAAGATCATCGACCGGGCTCGCGCGGCGGACCGAGACCCGCTGGATTGGTCGCGCGAGTACACCGCGGCCTACTTCGAGGTGATGGACCGGCTGAACGTACGGCGCGCGCACGAGTATCCGCTGGTGACCGCCAACATCTCGGGGATCCTCCAGGACGTGCAGGAACTGATCGACGGTGGCCACGCCTACTCGACGTCCACCGGGGTGTATTTCGACGCAGCCACCTTTGAGGACTACGGCGCGCTCAGCGGCCGAACCGTGGAAGACGGCGCAGCCGGCGTCCGAATCGCGGTTGACGAAGAGAAGCGGGACCCGCGCGACTGGGCGCTGTGGAAGCTGGACGACGAGAGCTCAGTGGCCTGGGACAGCCCGTGGGGACGCGGACGACCCGGCTGGCACATCGAGTGCTCGACCATGATCCGTCGCACGCTGGGCGAGCAGATCGACATTCACGGCGGCGGCGCGGACCTTATGTTCCCGCACCACGAAAACGAGCTTGCACAGTCCGAAGCCGCCACGGGATGCCATCCGTTCGTCTCGTACTGGGTTCACACCGGCCTGGTGCTGACCGACGGCGAGAAGATGGCGCACTCGCTGGGGAACTTCACCACCACGGCCGACGTACTGACCGACATACCGCCCGACGTGCTGCGGCTCTACCTGCTGAGCGTGCACTACCGCTCGACGCTCCAGTTTTCGTTGTCGGCCATTGAGCAGACGCGCACGGGCTATGAACGGTTGCTGGCGGTTACGCGCGCTCGTGGTGGCAACGCCGACGGAGACGGAAGCGTCCTGGAATCCGAAGCCTCGGCAGCGCGGCAGGCATTCGAAGCCGCCATGGACGACGACTTCAACGCGCCTCGCGCCATCGGCGCGCTGTTCGACTTCGGGCGCGCCATCAATCGACTGGCGCCAGGATACTCGGCGGCGAATGTTGAGAAAGCGCAGGGTACGTTGACCAGCCTGCTGGGCGTGCTGGGTATCGAACTGCATGAACCTGATGCGGCGTCGGACGACGCGACGCCGTTCATCGACCTGCTGGTGCAGTTGCGCCAGCAACTGCGAGAGGCCAGGCAATGGGAGCTCGCCGACAGAATCCGCGACGATTTGGGCGACCTCGACGTGGTAATCGAGGACACGCCCGACGGCACGGTCTGGCGTCGCGGGTAGGTCGCCCGCAACTACCCGCCGAAGCCAGCGTCTGGGGCCGACACGCCGTCGCGGAGGCGTTGCGCCGCGGCGCCAGCGTCGAACGTGTCTTCATCGCCCGTCCGCAGGCCGAAGCGATGGCGGACATCCGTTCCCTGGCCGCGAACGCGGCCGTAGCTGTGACGTTTACCGACGCGTCGGAGCTCGACCAGTTGAGCTTCGGTGGGCAGCACCAGAATGTGGTGGCGGCCGTGCGGTCGCCGCCACCTGCGTCGATTGAAGACTTGCTTGAGAGCAAGAGCGCCGGCGGACCACCGCTGATCCTGGCGGCTGACCAGGTTCAGGACGTGGGCAACCTGGGCGCGCTGCTACGGACACTTGAGGCAGTGGATGGCGCTGGAACCATCGTGCCGGGGCGGCGCTCCGCCGCCCTGACCGGCGGGCTGGCCCGCGCGTCCGCTGGCGCCAGCCTGCGGACGCCCTTGGTGCAAGTAGCCAACATCTCGCGGGCGCTGGACCAGTTGCGCGAGGCCGGCGCCTGGGTCTATGCGCTGGACCAGAACGGTGATACAGACTTCACCGACGCGGACTTCAGCCGCCCGACCTGCCTGGTCGTTGGCGGTGAGTCCCGCGGAGTGCGGCCAGGAGTCCGCAAGGCCTGCGACGCCGCGCTGCGAATTCCGATGTACGGAGGCGTGGGTTCGTTGAACGTGTCGGTCGCCGGCGCGCTCGTGATGTATCACGCGGTGCGCTCGAGGAAACAGGCTGATTCCACCAATGCCGCCTGACACCGTCAGCCTGGCTGGGATCACGCTGTACGGCTATCACGGCGTACGGCCCGAGGAGCGCACGCTGGGTCAACGCTTCGTCGTGGACGTGGACCTGTACGCCGATCTGCGTAACGCGGCCGCAACGGATGCCCTGGAGGCCACCGTCAACTACAGCGAGGTCTATGGGCTGGTGGCCGAGATCGTGGAGGGCGAGCCGGTCAACCTGCTCGAGACGGTGGGTGAGCGGATCATTCGGTCCGTCTTTGACCGCTTTCCCAAAATTGAGCACGCGCGCGTCCGCATTGCAAAGCCCGGCGTGGCGATTGCCGGCTCGGTGCTACGTGAAGCGTCCGTCACAATCAACCGCACGCGGGCCGAGCTTCAGGGCTAAAACTGCACGAGCACCGACTGCGGGAGCTTAAGTAAGAATTGCTACCTTTCCCGCTTGACGGAAACTTGGAATGGTCTCAAAATCTAGTAATCGGGCGGCTTAGCGAATCTCAGAAGGCGTGCGCTATCGGCGCGCAGCACAGTTTCTGTTCAATGACCGGCAAGGTCGCGCCAACATAGTTTCCTTCGTGAAAGGATGTGATATGGGGAACTTGGCAGTCTTTATCGATGGCGGCTATCTCGAAGCTCTGCAGAAGCATGAGTTTGACGTTCGACTGGACGTCAAGAAACTGGTGGACGAAATCCAGGATCACATTGAGGAAGCTAGCGCGGACAAGGTCGAACTGCTCCGAGCCTACTACTACCACTGCCGGCCGTATCGCAGCGACCCGCCGACGCCTGACGAGATGGACCGGTACTCGAACTCTCGACGCTTCGAGGACGCGCTGCGCTACCTACCTCGTTTCGAGGTCCGCCTAGGACACCTGCGGATGTCCGGCGTGGATGAGTCGGGCGTTCCGATTTTTGAGCAGAAGCAGGTGGATCTGTTACTGGGCCTGGACATGGCGCTGCTAGCGGGCAAGAACCAGGTGCAGCACATCGCGCTGGTCGCAGGCGATGGCGACTTCGTTCCCGCGGTCCGCGTACTCAAGAACGAGGGCATCATCGTCTGGCTGATTCACGGCCCGCCGCAAGGTAACCACGGCTACCCGACGTACTCCTTCGAGCTCTTCAAAACCGCGGACGAACGTATGGAGTTGGACGAGGAACTGATCGACCGTTTGCTGAGATAGCCTCGGCTCTCGCCGCAATGTAAGTCCAGCGCAACGAACGGGTTTAGACGCCGTGACTTCGCCCTGCTAAGTTCAGGAATACGAGGAGTCTAAGAACGACTCAAGGTCAGAGGCTAGGGCGTTGAGCGCATGTCATCGACCACGTGCTGAAGCTCCTCAAGGATGGCGCCAAAGGTCTGCTTAATTGGCCCGCGCGCATCGATAACCGCAAAGTTGTGCTGCCTTGCAAGTTCATGAAAATGCGCGCTGATGCGTGCCTGGTAGCTCAGGAAACTCTCAAAGACGTCCTGACCCCGCATGACGTCCAGCCCCGATTCCCAGAAGTCGAACCCGCCGTTGATCAGAA
>DAOUJT010000050.1:0-3357 GCA_034422315.1 Chloroflexota bacterium
ATGCTGGATCACATCGGCCAGCCCGAGGTGGCCGCTCGCGTGCAGAACGCCTGGCTGCGAACCCTGGAGGACGGCGTCCACACCTACGACATTTACAGCGACGCCCACAGCACGGCCAAAGTCGGCACCCGTGAGTTCGGCCAGGCCGTGGCCGACCGCCTGGGCGAAATGCCGACCACGCTGCGCGCGGCCGCCTTCGGCGTGGGCGGGCCAATGCCGGTTATTGAAGCAAGCGCGCGCCAGACCGAGCCCGCCAAGCAGACCGTGGGCGTGGACGTCTTCCTGGACTGGAACGACGGCACGGCGGCGGACCTGGCGCAGCGGCTGAAAGCGATCGCGGGCAATGGCTTGACGCTGAAGCTGATCAGCAATCGCGGCGCCATCGTCTGGCCGCAGACCATGGCCGGCGGTCTGCTGGTGGATCACTGGCGCGCCCGCTTTATGGCGGACAACGGCGCGGCCATTGACCACGCCGAGATCGTCGCCCTGCTCGGTCGCATCGGCGGCGCCGGCCTCGACTTCATCAAGACCGAAAACCTCTGCACCTTCGACGGCAGGCCGGCGTACTCGCAGGCCTAAAGGAGTAAGACGGCCATGACAGACTCCAACGACACCCCGCGCGTCGGCATCGTGATGGGCAGCACGACCGACTGGGACGTGATGCAGCGCACCACCGCCACCCTGCGCGACTTCGGCGTGCCCTACGAAGTTCGCGTGCTCTCCGCCCACCGCACACCCGACGAGACCGCCGAGTGGGCGCGCACGGCTGACGAACGCGGCATGCGCGTCCTCATCGCCGCCGCCGGCGGCGCCGCCCACCTGGCCGGCGTCGTGGCCGCGCATACGGTCCTGCCCGTGCTCGGCGTCCCCATGCAGGCCTGGTCGCTGGACGGCCTGGACTCGCTGCTGGCCATGGCCCAGATGCCGCGCGGCATCCCGGTCGCCACCCTCGCCATCGGCAGCGCCGGCGCCACCAACGCCGCCCTCCTGGCCGTCGAAATCCTGGCCCTGGGCGACGCCGACCTCCGCCAGAAACTGCTGGACTTCCGGGCCGCCCAGGCCGAAGAGATCCTGGGGGCTTCGCTGGAGTAGCGACCGGCCCGGCTCCTTGCTGCCAATTCGACACCACGGCGGCCGCTGAACATACTCAAGCGCCCGGCCGCCCTTGGCAGTTCAATATGGATCCGCAACTCGCCATCGCGGGCGGCCCACCTGCCGTAACCGCGCCCATCGATGACCGCTGGGAGCCGGTTACCGAGCGCGAGCGCACGCTGGTCAACGGCGCGCTCGAAGCCGGCTCGGCCGTCTACGACGAAATCGAGAAGTTCGAGGCCGAGTTTCGCGAGTTCGTCGGCACCCGCTACGCGCTGGCCGTCTGCAACGGCACCGCCGCGCTGCACTCCGCCATGTTCGCCGCCGGCGCGTCGCTCGGGCGCGAGGTCATCGTCCCGTCCGTCACCTGGCACGCCTCCATCTCGCCGGCCCTGCACTGTGGCGCCTCACCGGTGTTCGCGGACGCCGATCCCGAAACGTTCTGCATCGACCCGGCCGACGTGCGCCGCAAGCTGACCGACCGCACCTGCGCCATCGTCGCCACCCACGTCTACGGCAACCCCGCCGACCTGGACGCGTTGCTCGACATCGTGGACGGCACCGACATCACGCTGATCGAGGACGCCTCCCACGCCCACGGCGCGACCTGGAGCGGACGGCAGGTCGGGTCGGTCGGCCACATCGGCTGCTTCAGCATGCAGGCCAGCAAACCCATCAGTGGGGTCGAAGCCGGAGTTGCGACGACGAACGATCCCAACCTCTACGACCGCATGGCCGCGTTGGGCCACTACGGACGCGTCAACCAACTCCTGCAGACCGACGCGCTGCGCGACCTCGGCCGCATTGGCCTGGGGGTGAAATACCGCGCCAACCCGCTGGGCATCGCCCTGGCCCGCGCCGGCCTGGAACGACTGCCGGATCTGAACGAGCGTCGCGGCCGCTGGTTCGCCCGCCTGGATGCCCTGCTGGACGACGTCCCCGGCATCTACCCGCAGCGCCCGTACGCCAACGCTGAACGCGGCGGCTACCTGCTCTACACCGCTCGGGTCGACCCGGACGAAATCGGCGCCCCCATCCGGGCCATCCTCGACGCCTTGGCCGCCGAAGGCGTGGGCATCCACCCCGACCAGCCCTCCGCCCTCTACGGCGCCATGCACCTGCAACCGCTGTTCGGCGCCTTTCCGTTCGACGGCCTCGGCGGCCCCTGGGGCGACCTGCCCGCCGACGTCCGGCCGCCCTTCGATCCCGGCTCCCTGCCGGTGAGCGAACGTCTCAACGCCACCTGCATCTGGCTGCCGACTCCTGTCGACCCCTCAAATGCCTGGGTCGAGCAAGTGGCCGCGGCCTTCGAGAAGGTGGCCTCACAGGGCAAGCGCATCCGAAGCCTGGCCCGGGAAGGCTCGTGACGCCGGGCGCCCCCACCACGCTTCCGTATCGGGTTCGCGGCGGCAACGAGCCGGGCAGCTTCGAGGTCATATTTCACTCGGCCGACGGACCGAGCATCAGCGGACCTGACTTAAGGCTCACCGCCGGCGCCGTCGGAACCTGGGAGTTTCGAGTAACGGTGGAAGCCCCGGTGGCCGCGGGCGGCGGCTTTTTCTTCGAGCGCTACGGGTTCCTGCTGTCGCACAGCATCCAGGACACCCGCCCGCGCGGACGCGACTTCGTCACGCTGCGAGCCAGAACCGATGCCCGCGTGCGCCTGGAACTCAACGAGCTCAACCAGGCGAACTCGCCGCCAATGGCTCGCATCGTCGTCGAACGCGGAACCCTGGTCCCCGGCGACGAACTGCGGCTGGTAGTCGGCGACACCAGCCACGGCGGACCCGGCAGCGAGGTCTACGACGTCGTGTGCCACGGTCGCATCGTCGCGTCGGTCGACCGCAGCGGCAGCCTGGCCTATCGCCAACTCAGAAACGGCGAGGTTCGAATCGACGTGCAGTCGGACCCCGAACCAACGCTGCTCCGCTTGCTCGGACCCTCCATTGCCCGCCCCGGCGAACCCTTCGCCCTCCACCTCGCCGTCTACGACCGCAACCACAACGTCTGCACGCAGTACATGGGAACGGTCGACCTTCGCGAAGCGACGTCCACGCTTGCCGGACTTCCCAGCCGTATCGAATTCGGTCCTGGGAACGCGGGCCTCGCCACCATCGAAGGCGTCGCGGCTCAGGCGCCCGGCCTCATCCGCATCGAAGCAAGCGACCGCAAGCACGGCCTATCCGCGCTCAGCAACCCCCTCCTCGTCCAGTCCGACCCAGAGTCGCTACTCCTCTGGGGCGACCTGCACTCCCACAGCTGGGG
>DAOUJT010000051.1:0-2839 GCA_034422315.1 Chloroflexota bacterium
ACGGTGCTCGCCATGCTCATGGACGCACTGCCGCGCATCGCCACCATGATCCGTCCGGCAACGCCGCATACGGCCGATCGAATCGAGGAGCAGTTGGGAATCTCGGGACGGCCGGCGGGTTGGGGCGAGGACGCCGGCGTGATTGCAGCGGGGCAGCACGTACCGGGCGGTCCGCCGCTGTTCCCGCGCCTGGACGGGTAGTCCAGCTGTTCGATAGCCACGCGCACCTGGCCGACCCGGGGTTTGCCGACGATCTGGACGCCATCCACGAGCGGGCCCGAAGCGCTGGAGTTTCCGAGGCGCTGGTTGTTGCGAGCGATCTGGATACGAGTAGCCGGGCCATCGCGCTTGGTCGAGCGTTTGGCGGCTGGTACGCCACGGTGGGCGTCCATCCGCATGACTGCGGCGGCTTCGACGCGACGACCGTCCAATCTCTTCGCGACCTGGCCGGGGCCGCCAACGTCCGGGCCATCGGCGAAACCGGCCTGGACTTCTACCGCAATCACCAGCCGCAGGCGCTGCAAGAGCACGCGTTCCGCGCCCACTGCCGGCTGGCGGCGGAACTCGAGCTGCCTGTCGTGGTCCATCAGCGCGAGAGCCTGGACGCCGTGGAAGCCGTCCTGCGCGAGGAGTTGGGACCGGCGGGCGGCGTCATGCACAGCTTCACGGGACCGCCGGAGACCGTGCAGCGGTTCGTGGACCTGGGACTGCATGTCTCGTTTTCGGGCATCGTGACGTTCAAGAACGCGGACGACGTGCGGGCATCGGCGGCCGAGGTTCCGTCCGAACGGCTGCTCATCGAGACGGATGCGCCGTACCTGGCGCCAACGCCCATGCGCGGCCGCCGCAACGAGCCGGCCTACCTGCCGCATACCGCGGCCGTGGTCGCGGCCATGCGAAATGTCTCGGTATCCTCGCTGTGCGCAACCACGACGCACAACGCTCGAGAGTTGTTTCGGTGCGTTCCTCCGCCGTGACGGACCGAGGGCCGCCGCGTGACCTCGCGGAGATCCTGGCCCCGGTACAGATGGGACAGGCCCGGGTCGAAGCGGAGTTGGACCGCTGCGTAGCGGATAGCCAGCTCCCCATGCTGCAAAGCGTGCTGGCGTCGGTCTTGGGCGGCTCGGGCAAGCGATTGCGACCGGCGATTGCCCTCCTTATCGGGCAGGCCTACCGGGTGGACCCCGAGGAGGTGGTGCTGCTGGCGACGGGCACGGAGGTGCTCCACAGCGCCACGTTGGTTCACGACGACATCGTGGACGAGGCGGACTCGCGCCGCGGGCAGCCGTCGATTCACGCGGCCTGGTCAACCAAAGTCGCGGTCCTGGCGGGCGACTACCTCTTCGCCAGCGCGGCGGACCTGGTCGCCAGACTCAACCGCCCGAAGATCGTGCGCCAGTTCGCGGACACCATCCACGTGATGTCGCGCAGCGAGTTCGTTTTCCCCAGCTTCAACGGCGATTCCGAAGCGACGCGCCAGCAGTACCTGGAAAAGATCGGTGGCAAGACGGCCGCCCTGATCGCCCTGGCCTGCGACGCCACGGCGGTCCTGGCCGACGCGCCGGACGACGAGGCGCGGGCGCTGCACGATCTTGGATGGTCGCTCGGCATGGCGTTTCAGGTAACGGACGATGTACTGGATGTTGCGGGCGTTGCGCATGAGACCGGCAAGCCGGTAGGCGGCGACCTGCGGGCCGGCCTGTTGACCTTGCCGGTGGTGGAGTACCTCAAGGGCGCCGCCGCGCCGTCGCCGGTGATGACCCGGCTGGCGGATGGCGAGGGACTTTCCGACGCCGAGGTTGAGGAAGCCATCGAAACGCTGCGAGAGTCCGGCGCGGTGGACGCGGCGCGCGCGGCGGCCGAGGCATTTGCCGACCAGGCGCGTGCGGCCCTGCGACAGTTGCCGTCCGATCCGGCGTTTGACGCCCTGGCCGATCTCGTCACCTACGCGACCGATCGGCACTCCTAGCATTCGCGGCTCACGCCGTGTCTGAGCGTAAGGCCACCTGGGTGCGGCCGATGTTTGACGCGATCGCGCCGCGCTACGACCTGCTCAATTTTCTGATCAGCCTCGGGATGCACCACGGCTGGCGGCGGCGGGCTATTCGGGAGACCCTGGCGGCAAAGCCGCGCGTGGTGCTGGACGTTGGCACGGGTACGGGTGATCTGGCGCTGGCGCTCGCCCGTGAGGGCGACGGTCCTGAGGTCGTAGGCCTGGACTTCGCCGGGGCAATGCTCGATGTCGCGAAGCATCGCGCCGAACGGACGCAGGTCAACGAACGCGCCCGGTTCGTCATGGGCGACGCCCTGCGCCCGCCGCTGGCGAATGGGTCGGTTGACGCGGTGGTGAGCGGGTTTCTGCTACGAAATGTGGACGGGTTACCCCAGGTCTTTGCGGCTATGGCGCGGGTGCTGCGGCCGGGCGGCCGCCTGGTGATCCTGGAGATGACACCCATGCGTCGCCCGCTGCTGCGTCAGGTCTTTCGCCTCTACTTCAATCGCTGGGTCCCGCTGATGGGCCGCCTGGTGAGTCGTCATGCCAGCGCGTATTCGTGGCTGCCGCAGTCGGTTGACGAGTTTCTGAGCGCCGAAGAGTTGGCCGCGGTGATCGCGGCGGCCGGGTTCGCGGGTGTCCGCGTGCGCCGCCTGGGTCTTGGCTCGGTGGCCATCCACACGGCGACGCGGGTCTAGCCGTGGCCTCCCTGCGGCCGGTGGCGAATGTGGACGAGTGGAATAGATTGGCGGCCCGGATGGAGGGCGCCAACCTGCTGCAGTCGGCGTCATGGGGGGACTTGAAGGCCCGCTACGGCTGGCGGGTTACCCGGTTGGCAATGGGCGA
>DAOUJT010000052.1:0-3859 GCA_034422315.1 Chloroflexota bacterium
CTGGCCCAGCAAATCCTCGCCGTCCGCGGCTTCAGCCAGCTCGTCGTCATCTCCCACGACGACACCTTCGAACGCCACATCGACAACATCATCCGCGTCACCCACACCACCCAGGCCAGCACAGTCGAACTGGGTTAGCGGTCAGTCGCTTCGGAGGACGTTTCGTGTAGGGGCGTCTCTTGTTGACGCCCAAAAGCGCAAGGTCTGGGACATGTGCCGAGATGTACCTAGACTGAGATCCACCACCACGCCTGCTCACGACGAAACTGCCATCCGCCATGAAGCGCAAGATCACAATCACCCTGGACGACGCACTGCTCCACGAAGCCGAGCGCTTCGCACACTCGCGCGGCCTGTCGCTCTCGTCTCTGATCGAAACGTCACTCCGGGAAACCCTTGCAGACGACATTCCCACCGTCGCCGAGCGGTGGAGAGGGAAGTTTCGGCCGGCCGAGCGCGACGGCCCGCGCTACAAAGCCCTCGCCCGCAAATACTTGTCCTGAGCGACGCCAGCCCGTCGAATGCCGAGGATTCGAAAGTCGGCCCGTCGCGGTGTGGGTGTCCTCGAAGCTGAATGGACAGGCTACGCGAGACAGAGGCTATTCAGGCGTGCCGGTACTACGGTGCGCTCACCCGTTCAAGCCTGAATGCACCGCCGGTCGCGTCTCCGTGAGTTCCCATACTCGCCAGATAGCCTTCAACGGCCTCCCGGATATTCGCCAGCGCCTCGTCCTTCGTCTGCCCCTGGCTATGACACCCCGGCAGCGCCGGACAACTTGCCACTAACCAACCATCTTCGTCGCTCTCGAATACCACCTGTAGCTTCAGCACACCGTCGTCAGCGACGGCCAACTGACTAGACGCGCCCTGGTCGGCCTGCCGAGCACGCACGCGTTTGACCGCTACGGCCTCAGCTTTGGTAAGCACGCCGTCAGCTTCCAGCAAGTCATCCAAGCCCGAGCCGATGTGGGGATTGGAGGTGGTTGTCACGACAAGTGTTCCGGTTGAGCTCGTGGCATTTTCCCAGGCCTACGTCTGGCCATCCAGAGTCTTGCCACGCCAGACCAGCTTTTTCCCGGTTGTGGCGTCAACGACGTCAAGCAGTCTCGGGGGATTGTTCAGTTCCGCCCTTGCGTGATCAATCTGAGTCTGAGTTAGTCCAACCACCGGGTCCATTCCCTCAGGCCCTCGATTTGGGCCAGGCGTAAAGGTTGTCTGAGAGAAATCGGTGCCTGACAAGACTGCATCGTACAGAATAGAATCCGACATAACTGTTCCCCACATCGTCGCGCGACTAAGGTTGGATTCCATTAGGAAAGCGCTGGACAGGTTGGCATCTACCAAAAAGGCGTCCGATAGAACCACGCCGTAGAACCTCGCGTGTGACAAGTCTGCGTCAGCTAGATGTGCTCCGCGGAGATCTGCCAGGCTTAAATTGAGTGTATATTTGCTTGCTCTTTCGATGTTTATGCGTGTTTTATCACGAGTACCTATTGCTGTCATTACTGCTTGGACATCTGCTCGAGCCTGCACGCTAGAGGGCAAGTCCTTGCTAGCCGACGCAGCCTCTAAGGCCCTTTGCTCCTGTTTCTCTCGTTCATCCACAGTTGGGTGCCGCACGAACGCGCAGAACAACTGCATAATCTGAATGTGGTACTGCTCTGGATGTTCTGCCGCGAGACGCTCGAGGGCGTAGATGCCGCCCAGACGGACCGATAGAACCTCGCTACCTAGCATTTCGGCCCCCTGCTGGTAGCGCTCGTTCAGTAGATGTTGCTGCGCAGTGTTGGCTTGGCGCTCGGCCACCCAGCTGCGCCAGAAGGCGAACGGAAGGGCGATCAAGCCGGCGACGACGAAGCCAATGTTGCGAACCGTCGTAGACCCGGACTCTCTGCCGACGACTCCGTTGACCTGATCGGCCCGTAACCAGTCCCAGAAATGAATCAGACTCCAGACTCCAGCCCCGACCGCAGCAACGAGGATGACGAGCACGGCAAGCCGAACTCGATATGCACCGATTAACCTGAGCGCCTCGCGGCCCCAGCCGCACAAATGCTTCCAGGCTCTATGGCTGGTCTCGCGAGGATGAAACAGCCAGTCGAGTCGGCTCACTCTGCCGACCCCCTAGCGCGCCTTCACAGCCGACACCCGCAGCCCCAACCCCAACGCCTGCATGACCTTGAGCACCGTGGCCAACTCCGGATTGCCGTTGGGAGAGAGGGCCTTGTAGAGGCTCTCCCGCCCCAGGCCGGCGTCCGTGGCGACCTTGGTCATGCCGCGCGCCCGGGCAATGTCGCCCAGGGCCGCTGCGATTACCGCCGGATCGCCGTCCTCGAAGGCCGCCTCGAGGTAGGCAACGATGTCCTCGTCGCTCTCCAGGTGATCCGCCGCGTCCCATGGACGGGTCCGTGTCGTCGCCATGCCCAGGTCCCCCCACAGTCTTTGCGCCTGCCGATCACGAAGCCTTCGAAACCAGCGGGCATACGCATCGGTCTGCCGTACCTCGACTTGCACACCCGTATTGTATCCCACGGGATACGCGACGCAAGCGGCCCTGCTCGGCGCCAGGAGCTACGAGCGGGACAGCCTAGTCGGCCTCTACCTCCCGCCACGCCTCCCCCAAATGCTCCTGCACCTTCACTGGCAGCCCCGTCTTGCTGCTCTTGATCGCGGCGGTCACCAGCGCCACCGACTGCAGGTTGTCGATCACGTTCGTCTCCACCGGCTCGCCGCCTTCCAGCCAGCGCACGAACTTCTCGATCAACCACACGTGGCCCCAGAATGGCTGCTGCAGCCAGGGAACGGTGTCGCCATCGCCTTCGGCCTTGATGCGAGCATTGCGCGTCGGGTCGAACGGGAAGCACTCCAGGCGGTCCGATCCGAGGACCAGCGTCGCCCCTTCGCACTCTGCGCGCGTGTTCTCGCGGCCCCAGCCGTCCAGCCCCACGGCGTTCACCTTGGAGCCCTCGTAGGTGGCTCGCACGCCGTTCTCGAACTCCATCGTCACCAGCGCCTGGGCGTCGCCGGCAAATGCGCTCCAGGTGGGATTCCAGGTCCGCGCGTAAATGGTGTCGCACTTCGCGCCGGCCAGGTCCGCCAGGATGTCCAGGTGGTGCACCGACCCCTCCACCAGCAGCGGATCCTCCATCTCGTAGCGGAACCCGAATCCCCAAGCTCCCAGCTGCCGCGCCTCCTGTGTGAACCGGAACACCACGTAGTTCAAGTCTCCGTATCGGCCCGATCGCAGGCACTCGCGCATCGTCGTCTTGTACTGGTTGAAGCGATGACTCATCGTCACCGCCATCTTTCTGTTGGCCTTCGTCACCTTGTCGGCAATCCGCACCGACGCCACCAGCGTGTCCGCGATCGGCTTCTCCGAAAGGATGTGCAGGTCGTGGGCCACCGCTTGGTCAACGACCTCCTCGTGCGAGTACGGCGGCACGACCACGGTGCAGAAATCGGCCGGGTTCTCGTCGAACGCGCGTTGGATGTCCGTGTAGCACTGCGCCTCGCCTAGTCCAAGATGCTCCCGGGCGTTCGCCAGCACCTCGGGGTTCGTGTCCACCGCGGCCACGACCTCGATCAGCCCCGCCTCAACATGCGGCGGCAGGAAGTCCCGACACCAGGTCGCCCCCATCCCGCCCGTCCCAACCTGGATCATTCGAAGGGCCATGCTTGGATCTCCTGGGAGCGTCCGTCCGGCGATACGCTCGCCGAGGACACAACGTCACTCACCACGATAGACGCTGCCCCACCTGCGGCGCCGCCCCGAAAGCGGCCAGGGCTCGACCGAAAACCGGCAGTGTCTTCGGCCTGCGCGACAGGGCTAACTGCCGGCCCGCAGAGCCTCGAACTGGTG
>DAOUJT010000053.1:0-29434 GCA_034422315.1 Chloroflexota bacterium
GCGCAAACCCAGGCGAACGCCATCGCCGTCGACCGGCGTGACCGTCCACGCTCGCGGCCAAGACCGTGGACGAAGACGTTGGACGGGAGGTCAACGTCACCCACGCGCGCGGCTACGACGTGAACGGCGGCGACTCTTTGGCTCAATTCCGTCGCCCAGGTGTGAGTTACTGCCAGGTTGGTGCTCGATCGGTCGAGCTCCTGGGTCACGAATAGCAGGCGAAGGTCGCTGTCCGGCGGCCGGTTCATGTCACCCTGCGCTCGGCCAGCCGGCGATAGGAAGCAGCGTAGGCGCCGAGCACTGCGGACTTCTCAAATTGAGCCGTGGCCGCCCGAGCGGCGCGGCCCGCCTGGCGCAGTCCGTCGGCGTCACGAAGCACAGCCTCGACCATCGCCGCGCCGGCCTCGGCACTCCAGGGCAGCAACCAGCCGTTCGCGCCGTGTTCGATAGTCTCCGGCATCACGCCAACCGGCGTGGCAAAGACCGGCGTGCCGCAGGCCATGGCCTCCAGGCACACCCGCGGGCCGCCCTCGCTGAGTGAAGGGGCAACAAGCGCGCGCATGCGTCGGTAGAGATCGGCCAGATCGGCGGGACGGTCGAGCCACTCAACGAACCTGACGCGATCCAGGATGCCGGAGCGCGCGAGCCCACGACGAAGCGCAGGCATCCCCGGCCCCTGGCCGGCGACCGCAAACCGCGCCTGTGAGTCTCCGGCTGCAACTCGGGCGAAGACGTGAATGACGTAGTCCAGGTTCTTGTTCGCAACCAGTCGTCCAACAAATCCGAGGGCGTAGTCCTTTGCCGCGTCGCGGGGTGTGAAGACATCACGATCGATGTAAGCCGACGGCAGCACCAGGACCCGCTTCGCCGGTACCCCCCAGCCCGCCAGCAAGTCGGGAACTTCCCGACGATTGACCACGCGAATGGCGGCTGCGCTGCGTGCAACGCGCGTCACATAGATGCGATAGACCATTTGCGCCAGCGGTTCCCACCACTGGGCCCTCTTCGGGTGACCCGGTACATGGTGGATCTCGCTGACATGAGGCGTCCCAAAGCGGCCCGACAGCCGCGCGGCTGCCCGGCCGTTGGCGAAGATGCCGTAGTCGTGGCTGACGATCAGGCCATGCGCATGGCGTCGCAAAAGCTCCGCGCCCCGGCGACGCATCCAGGCCGACTGGCGCACGCGTGAGGTGGGCGCGGGTTCCACGCGTACGCCCGGATGCGGCTCTACCGTCTGTGCACCGTCGGCTCGGGGGGAAAGCACGTCGATACGATCGAATTCGGCCGCAAGGCCTTCGAGAGTTGTGTGGAAAGGCCCACGTCGGCCTGTCGTGAGATCCCGGTCACCGCTGAGCATCAGCAGCTTGGCGCTCACGGCCTGGCGCGCGACGCCGAGCCGGTGACCTCGGTCAGGATCTCCATCGTTTCGTCCACCAGCCGATCCCAGGTGAAGTGGTCGAGCCCCTCCGATCCCTTGCTCACCAGACGATCGGCAAGCTCGCGGTCGGCTAACAGGCGGTTCACGGCCGTTACGAATGCGCGATGGTCGCCGAGCGGCGTCAGCAACGCGTTGTGCTCATGCGTGAGGATTTCCCGGTTTCCGCCGATGTCCGTCGTGACAATCGGCGTTCCAACAACACGAGCCTCCACCAGCGTGTGCGACAGACCTTCGTACGATGTGTTCAGCACAAACACGTCGGCGGCGCGCAGGTACATGCCGACATCGCGGTGCGGCACCCGACCCACGAACTGGACCCGGTCGCCCAGGCCCAACTCGGCCGCGTAGCGTTCCAGGGCCGGCTGCTCCGGTCCGTCGCCAACGATGGCAAGCACGGCGTCGTTCGCGAAGTCGGGAACCATGCGCAGCAGGTCGTCGACCCGCTTCCATCCATAGAGTCGCGAAACAGTGCATACCAACGGGCCTTCAAAACCGAGCTGCCGCTTGGCCTCCGCGCGCGGGACGTGGATCTCCGGAATCTCGGTCAGCGCGTTGTGGATCACCCGGATCTTCTCCGGCCTGGCGCCCCATGTGCGCACGAACGCGCCCACGTATCCACTGGGTACCACGATCACATTGGCCAGCGTCGTATACATCCGCTGGATGAATTGGAACGCCCGGGTGAGCGGCCCGTGACGCGTCCGCTGAAACTCCTCGATCCCCAGCGTGGTCATCCCCCGCCGGTGCGCGGACTCCCAGGCCCAGTCGCCAACGATCTTCAGCACCCGGGGCCGACCGGCCATCAGCGCTGCCAGCGTTGAGGGCGCCTCGATTCCATTGATGTAGACCACGTCCGAGCGCAGCGCGGCCCGCAACGTATGCCACCAGACCAGGGCATAGCGCAGCGGTACCGGCGTGTTCCAGGAGACGCGCACAATCGGAAACGGCGGACGCACCAGCCCCTCCGGATCGTCCGGGCAGACCACCGCCCGTACCGTGTGGCCGCGGTTGTGCAGCGTCAGCGCAAGGTTGTAAATGTGCGTTGCCGGCCCGCCGACCGTCGGCGGAAAGATGTTTGAGACAAACGTGATGCGCATTGCTGGGACGCTAGCACCGGCTTCGGCACGCGACAACGGCGCCAGCGGCCTTCGCCGAGTGACGGAGCATTGCGCTCCGCCTGGCAATCAGTGGTCGGGCGTCTCTGTCCCGTTGGTTGCGTGCGAGCCGTTGGTCCCTGCCTGGATCACCGGCAGCGGATCCCCGGTCACCACGCTGCGTGCGCCGGCAAACAGGTTCCAGCTTGAACCCCCGTCCTGCCAGATCGCGTCACACCCGCGGCAGAGCTTGTAATCGTCCAGCTTGCCGCTCACATGGGCCTCGCGGATTGCGCGATACGACGGGTTGTTCCAGATGTCCAGCAACGACTCGTTAGTCAGATCACCCATGATCTGGTCCTCGCCGAAGTCCGCGCAGCACGAGGGAACCTTGCCGTCCCAGTAAATCGCCATCGACTTCCAGAGCCAGTTGCAGGGGTAATAATTCGGACCGTGTGGACGCGCGGTGTAAAAGTCGGACGAATCCATCTGTCCGGCCCAACCGTGCGCCCAGAACGTATCCCACTCATCCACCGGTAGCCCGTCAAAGCGCTGGCGGAAGTGTTCCGGAACGACTGGCGCCACGCCCTTGGGAAAGCTTGAGTCCCAGAGTTGAATCACCTGCATCACGAAGTAAGGCTTCGGGCCGGACCGGCGCTTTCTGGACTCCAGCAGTCGCAAGACTCGATCCAGCGTGCGGTCGAACTGGGCACCTGCTCGCATCACCTCGTACTGTTCCGGTTCCCCCGAGTCGAAGCTGATGGTCAGCTTGCTCGGCGCGGCGTCCAGCAGCTGCTCGATCTTCTCGTCGCGCAATAGCGTCGCGTTAGTGTTGATGTGGGCGGCGATTCCGGCGCGCTCGCAGACTTCGATCATCTCGTAGATGTCCGGGTGCATCAGCGACTCGCCGCGGAAGAACAGGTTGGCTTCCCGCACCGACGGCCGTGCCTCGTCGATGATTCTGCGGAACAGGCCCATGTCCATGAACGGCTTTTGCTTCTTGAGTTCGTCGGCGAGCACGCTCTGCGGACACATGGGACAGCGCAGGTTGCAGGCACTGGTCGGTTCGATGTGCAGCTTGATCGGCCCGTACGGCAGGTCCGTCGAGCCGCGCATCCAGTGATACGCAAACCGACCAAGCGACGGACGCAGGATGGCCCGATGCCGGCGGTACTTGACCAGCAGGTCTTTCGCCTGGCTGATCGAATTCACGAGCGGGCGGCTTCTTCGCGTCTCGGTGGGATCGCGTCCTCCCACAGCATGTTGGGAATCCCGTCCTCGACCTTGTACCGGTAGCCGCAAACCGCACAGACCAGGAATTCGCCCACAATGCGCAACACGCCGTCATCGCGCGGATGGTCGTCGTTTACGCAGCGCAGGATCGCGAGGAAGTCGTCTGGAATGAGCGGCGGCGCGGACGTCGCGTCCGAATCAGCCATTAGTGTCGCCTGCTCCCTTCAACTTGAAGCTAGAGCATGAAATGTAGCGTGTCAAAGCTAATCAACAGGGCCGCATACGCGCCAATCGAAAGAACGCGGAGCGAACGCACACCACTCGCGGATGGCCAGATCCGGCCGCTCAGGCCTATCCAGGCGCCAAGCGAAGTGAATTGCAGAACGAGAAGGAGAGCGGCCACCCAGAACAGGAATCCCGGATAGGCCAGGTAACTCTCCGTAAGGCTAAGCGACCAGAAGTCCAGTCCCAGGCCGTGTTCCGGATTCGGGGGCACGGCGTCGATGCCAAAGCGCAACCAGGGTGTGCGGCCCAAGGCGTCGGCCAGCCAATCCGTACGGTCAGGCGCAAGCAGATTGACGGCGTCGGCTCGCAGGAGCCAGGCGTGGGCCAGCAAGGGTGAGAACTGGTAGGCGTATAGGACCGCCGCGTAGTCGCCTTCTGGTTGAATCGATGACCACGGCTGATAGTCCGCGCCGCCGTAGATTGCGCCCTTGAACGGCACGGCTCCCGCGACCTGCTGCTGAAAGAGATCCAGATAGGCAATGAAGTCCTTGGAAACTCCCATGAACTGGACGCCGGCACTGACGACGACCATCGCTGCCAGGGCCGCTGCCGGCAGCCGGCTTCGCGCACGCTCCAGCACCCGCTCGAACAGCGGAGCGCCCATGATCACCAGCAGCGGAAGCGCCGGTACCAGATAGCGTGGCCCCCAGGTGTTGCCCCCGTACCAGACCTGCTTGCGGCTGTAGAGCAGGGCGTAGGCGACCGGGATGCCGATAAAGACCAGTGATCGCCAGCCATGCCGACGAATGAACCAGGGCACCACCGGCAACGTGACAAGCAGAATCGGGTTGTACCAGAGCACGCCTTTGCCCCAGCTACTGATAAGGCCGACAAGTCCCAGCCGAAACGGCAATTCCAGCCAGCCACGCTGTAGACCACCGATCAGTTCACTCACGTACAGCAGGTGGAAGTCAAACAGCACCGCCGCCGCGACGAGGGCCGGCGGTATAACCACCAGAAACGGCGCCGCAAACAGAAGCGCCGGCCGAATCGACTGCCGCAGGGTTTCCCCCCACGCCTGCTGAGACCTGGTGCCAACCACCAGTCCGACCAGCAGGATCGGCACGGCGATCACACTTACGTATTTCGTAAGGACCGCCGCGAAGGCTACGAGACCGGCCAGCAGCGCGTAACGATGCCGTCCGCTTGATCCGTGTACCAGCACTAGCCACACAGCTGCCAGGAGCAGCGTCGTCACCAGCGGTTCCGAGAAGTCAAACTTCGCGTACGGCCACGCCATGGTTGCGACGGCGTAGATCAGCCCGCTCACAATTGCCACGCGCTCGCTGTAGCCCAGTCGCCGCAGAATCCGAACGACCAGGACGACTCCGAGAGCGGAGGCGAACGCGTTGGCCGCCGCTACCGGGATGCGCCGGAAGAATTCGCGATTCTGCCGTGTCGACCAGACGCGCCCGACCCCGGGTCCGTCCGTCCACGTTCCATCCGGTGACCGCAGCGCCAGGCCGTCCACGTAGAAATTCCCGTCGGCCTGCCGATAGCTGATTCGCACAGACGCGAGTTCTCGGGGTGATTCGAAGCGCCAGGTCGCCCCGTAGTAATAGGCGCGCGCGTTGCCGATGTGCCTCGCCACAGGCGTAGGTTGATCGTGCTGAATCACGGCGCGCACGTCGCCACGGTCGTAAGCCCACTCAGCGGTCTCAATGCCCACCCGAATCGGATGTTCGGTGGACTGTCCCGATGCATCGGTGAGCCGGAGCTGCGCGATTTCAGTGCCTTGCGTGAATCCGGCGCTGAGTCCGCTATGCGACACCAGCACAAGCCGGTCGTAGACGCCGGGATCGATCTTGATGTCGATCTCGCGCCGAACATTCGGCCCTTCAGTCCCACCGAGGGCCGGCTGATTCACGAGCAGCACGTCGTATTCGCCGAGCGGAACGCGATCCCGCTGCGGCGCCTTTGTGGCCAGCGGCTCGGCCAAGGCCACGATTGGCATGAAAGCTGTTGGCAGTCCCACGCCCCAGCGAGCGAAGTTTCTGTTCTGGTCGCGCAAATACGCGTGCCCGCGATCGATCATCACGCTCTTGGCCATTTCGAACGCGAATGTCCCGTCGGCGCTATACCCCGACCCGTTGCGAGCCGGACCCATGCTCAACGCATAGAGCGTGAACGTGAAGAGGAATAGCAGGAATGCGGGACGCGCCTGGCCCCAACTCATCAGGCGACGCACGCGGGTCATGCGACAGCCCCGGGGTGGGCGTGGCTACTGGCCAATGAGCTCAGTCACCAGCGCGTTGAGCCGATCGCTGAAGGCGGCGGTGTTAAAGCGCTGGCTCGCTTCGCAAGCACGGTCCGCCATCGTGGCACGCAATTCGTGGTCCCGCACGAGGTTCCAGGTTCGTGCTCGCAGTTGGGAGGTCGTCGTCCAGAGAAAGCCGTCATGCCCGTCGTGAACAACCTCCGGTGGCCCGCCTTCTTTCAGCACCACGGGAACCACGCTGTTGGCCATCGCCTCGACCACGGAGATTCCAAAGTGCTCGAACTTGATCGGATTGCGCGCTACTCGTTCACCATAGCCGGCGGCGTGCCAATAGACCTGCGCTTCACCATAGAACCGCTGCAGGTCCTCAAAGGATGCGTCAATGGCGAACTCGATCGGAAAACCCTGGGCACGCCGCCGCAGATCATCCGTGTAGGCCACGTCAACATCCCGTCGGCTTTGATGGCCGACCAGGCGCAGGGTCCATCCTTCCAAACCTTCGCGACACATCTGCTTGAACTGCTCAACCATCACGCCGTGCTTCTTTTCGTGCGAGCCGCGAAAGAACCGACCAACGCTAAGAATCGTCTGCGACTTGGGCTGGGGCTTGGCCCAGCTTGTATCTACGGGCGGATAGAGCAGCGGTCCGCTGCGCTGCCAATAGATCTCCATCCACCTGCGGCTGTACTCCGAAATCGGACAGATCAGGTCGTATGTATCGAGATTGGCCAGTGAATGTTGCTCCGGCAACCACTCGAGACGCCAGCCCAACTCCGGCAATGCGCGACGGAACAGCAGTTCATAGAGAAAGTGCCGGGGATGGCGCACCCGAACGTCGGTAACGGCCAGGCCGATCTCGCGATTGTCCGCCTCGGCCGTCTCATTGGCCGGATTCCTGGTCGGCGACATCAGCAGCAGATTGGCGAATCCATCCTTCACATATCGGCGGTCAAGACTGATGCGCCACGTCTCAAAGTGGCCCGGACGCGGTGCAAACGCGTGCTCGGCTACCAGTTGCCCGTCCGCCAGGCAACGGACCGGCAAGCTACCGTCGGACCTGAAGTTTCCGGCCACAATGTCGATGGGAACCGGCCCGCGGCCGCGGGGCACGCGCAGTCTGACGCGAGCGTGATCGGTCGTGTACCGAAACCACCCGCGGCCAAGCTCTTGGACGTCGTAGAAGCCGTCGCTCCATTCCGGCAGCAGCAGTTGCCGCTTGAGGAAGCGGCCGACGGACTGGCGCAGCCGCTCGGGCCACGTGCGATCAATCGGTGACGGAAAGAGCACGAGCATCACGCTATGGCGCGCTGCCGATGGTTGGTTGGTCATAAACGACGAGTTGACGAACAGGTCGTACTCGCGAGTGACCTCGACAAACCGATTGGGCGGGAGCGCCGGAATCACGCGCACGCCAATCTGATCCAGATCGATGTGCAAGGCGTCCGCCAGCGCGTCTCGCGCAATCGGGCGGTGGGTTATGAGTTCCGTTTCGAAGCGCTCGGCCAACACCCGGGCCGCCATCACCGCGTGACGCTCGCCCCCACCCTTCTCATGCAGCCAGCGGTTGTAGACCGCCGCCTTCACGACGACTCGAGGAACGGGCGCAACTCACGCCCGTCCAGCGGGGCCAGGCGGGCTTCCACGCCGCGCAGCCGCCAGGTTTGTGGCCCCGCCAGGACGGCGTCGCCAAGCGCCCGAAGTCGCGCGGCCACTCGGCGCGCCGCTTCTATGTCGCGCAGCGTCAGCGCATGCCGAAAGTCGCCCGATGCAAACTTCAGAGCAGCGGACGCATGCTGGGCCACCCATGACCGCGGCGCATTCTTGCCAAGCATTCGCAGTTTGCCGAACTCAACATTACGCACGAATCCCGGCGACCATTCCCGGCTGAGTGCGGCGTGTTCGTGGCGCACGACAGATTCAGGTTCGTACCAGAATCGCCACCCGCGGCGCCGGGCGCGCCAGGCCAGGTCGGCATCCTCGTAGTACATGAAAATGCCGTCATCCAGGTAGTTCAGCGACTCCAGCATCGACCGGCGATACAGGACGGCCGCACCCTTGACGGCGAAGACTTCCCGCGGCTGGTTATAGGACGCGTCGTCCCAGGCCGACCAGGGAACGCCGGCCAGCAGATGCGTACCGCGATCGCGCATCGACCCGTCGGGCAACGGCATGATGCCCGCACATTCGATGGCCGGCCGCGCCAGTCGTTTCACCATCGCGGCGCTGAGGTCCACCCTCAGCGTCGTGCGCTCGGTCGGCACCCGCGTTTCGACCAGCGGCGTGTCGCCGGCGCAGACGCTGAGCGCAACCGGGTCGCGTCCATCCCCTGCGGCCAGGTCCACGCGCAGCGTCGTCGCCCTGCCAGATACGGGTACGCCCAGTTCAACGTCGGCCTCGGTCCAGCGAAATGGGTGGCCGAACCGGTTGAGTTCGACACCGTGCGCTCCCCCTAGCACGTCGGCCGGGCCCGCACTCGACTCGGCGCCAAAAAACCGCACACCCAACCGCCGCGTGTCGGGAAGTGGCGGGGAGAACGTTGGGACCGTCAAACGCAGCGGCAGTCGGTCGAACTGATGCAACAGCTTCGCTCCCGCGCCCCCGGCGAGCGCGTCGTTGTTCAGACGCGCGACCAGCGGCCGTAACCAGTCCGGATCGACTTCTGTGTCTGGATTCAGCAAACCCACGTAAGGCTCAGGCGCCGCACGCAACGCCCGGTTGTTGCCTCGCGAAAAGCCGAGGTTCGAACCGTTCTCGATTAGCTCGACGTCCGGAAACGCCTGTTCGACGATCGCCGGAGAGCCGTCGCTTGACGCGTTATCCACGACAGTCACGCGCAGATCGGGATAGCGGGTTGCCAGCAGTCGCTCCAGACAGCGCTCAATACGTCCGGCGCCGTTGTAGTTGAGAACGACGATCCGGACGGGCGGATGGTCCGTTGTCATTCCACCCGGATCGAGCGCACGGCAATGCCGAGCGGGCGGGTGTCGGTGTCCAGGCCAACCTCGGCCGGAACCAGGGCGTCGTCGACTTCGATGACAAGCTCGTGCGACGTCGGCGATGTCACGGGATCCAGGGGAACCACGACATCCTCAAAGTCCATGCCGTGGAACTGAAAGGTGGCAATGTGAAGTCCGTTCAGGCGTACCCGGCCTTCGGCTTGTGCCCGGCCGTGCAGCGGACGGCAGGCGGACAGGATCAGCGATCCCTGACCGACGTCCTGCTGGAGGTACGCCACGGCGCGCTCGCTGGTCCACCGTACGTGAGGTGGCCAGTTCTCGGCTGGGAACCAGCCCTCGCCCAGCCATTCCGCTTCGCGCGCGCCCATCACAAGCTCCTCGGGGGGCGATCTCCAGAAGGGTCCCGCGTCCTCCGTGAGCATGTCCGGCTGGGCCACCGGCGCCGAGGTTGGCGTCAATTCGCCGTTGGGCGGGGCGACGTCGACCCGCCACTGCGACGGCACCACGGCCACCCCGCGCTGCGCGGCCGTCGCCTTGCCAACAAACAGCGTGATGGCCTCAGGCCACATGTGGTAGGGGCGTCGACGATTCTCGAAAGGCCAGACTCCAACCGACAGCTGGTAGCTTCCGGGCCCCAGTGGCAATGGACCCAGCGAGCATTCAACCCGCGTTCGGCCGGGCTGCACCGCGGTCGGCCCAAGCGTCGGCGCGGTGGAGGTTTCGTGCATAAGCAGTCCGTCGCTGCGTCGAACCGCGCAGCCAACCACCACGTCATCCAGGTACGCGTCCGACGCCAGCTCCAGCTGCAGCCGCAGCACGCCGCCCGGCAGAAAGGCGTAGCTCTCGACTCCGGTTGCGCCGTCAGCGACTGTGGCCGCGCGGATCTGCAGCGTCTCGCCGCCCAGATCCGGCGCTGGTGCATCCTGTTCGGCAGACGTCGACGCAGCGGAACCGCGCATGTGCTGCAAGTACTGTTGGATCACATCGCGCGGGTCACCCAGCGCCTGGATCTTCCCCCGGTCAATCCACAGCACACGGTCGCAAAAGCGGCGCACCTGGATTGGATCGTGGGACACGAAGACCAGCGTGCGACCGCGAGCTTTGATCTCCGCCAGCGCCTCATAGCATTTCGCGGTGAACCGCGCGTCACCGACCGCGAGAACTTCGTCGATCAGCAAGATGTCCGGATCGACGTTGATCGCGATCGAGAACCCGAGCCGCATGAACATGCCCGATGAGTAGTGGCGAACCGGTGTGTCGATGAAGCGGTCCAATTCGGCAAAGGCCACGATGCGGTCATAGAGCTGCCGCATTTCCTGACGCTCGATGCCCAGGAACGAACCGTTAAGGAAGATGTTCTCCCGCCCGGTCAGGTCCGGATGCATGCCGGCGCCGAGTTCCAGCAGACCGAATACCTTGCCGCGCGCGACCACGTCGCCGGCCGTCGGCTCAATCGTGCGTGCCAGCAGCTTGAGAATCGTGGTCTTGCCCGAGCCGTTTGGGCCGATGATGCCCAGCGTTTCACCCGTGGACACGTCCAAGTCAACCCCGTCGAGCGCCCAGAACTCTTCGTGCTGAATCCGTCGGCGACCGAGCAGCGCCAGGGCCATGCCTTGCCACGAGCGCGCGGCCTCATGCCGGATCCTGAAGCGCTTGCGAACCCCTCGAAGTTCGATCGCGGAAGGCATTTAGACTCTGACTTCCGATCGTCGACCTACGCCAGCCAGACGCCGAGACTGACCGGCCCGCGGTTGGCTACTGACCGGGAGCGAGGCGCGATGTCGCTGAATTTCGAGACACGACAGGTTGAATCCCAGCCCATCCTGGGAATCCGAGCCACCACCACCATGGACGAACTCAGCGAACTCATGGGGTCGTTGTTCGGAGAGGTGTACGGGTACATCCAGCAAAGCGGGCAGCAACCCGCCGGAATGCCCTTCTCGCGCTACCACGAGATGGATGGCGGCTCGGTCGATCTCGAGTGCGGCATGCCTGTGGCGTCGGCCATTGAGGGCAAGGGACGCATCCAAGCCGGCGAGTTGCCGGCCGGAACTGCGGCTACGGTCTCGCACTTTGGACCGTACGACAACCTCCCGCAGACGTGGTCGGCACTGACGGAGTGGATGGAGACGCAGGGCCTCCAACCCGCTGGCGCGCCCTGGGAGGTCTACGTCACCGACCCGGGCGCGGAGGCCGACACGTCGAAATGGCAGACGGACATCTACTTCCCTGTCCGCTGACCCTGGCTTCACGCTGACTCGCTGAGACGCCAACTGCCTGACGAACGGATCGCGGAAATCCCGATCTGACGCTGGGTGGCTGCGCTGATATGCGCGACATGGTCGGCCGGGATTCCGCATCTGGGCTAGAGCTCTTCGGCGAAGCGGCCGGCCAGGCGCCGGAACATCCACCAGCCCACACCCAGCAGCGCCAGCGCCGTAACGATCGTCACCAGCGTGTGCCTGATCGGCGGGAACCCCCACATAAAGGCGTAGCGGTAGTCCGTAACGAGCGTTGCCATCGGATTGAACATGAACACCCATCGGTGAATGTCCAGGCCCAGCACCGTGTTATTCGGGACGATTGACATCGCATAAAAGATGGGCGTCAGGAAGAACCAGGCCAGCATGCCAACTTCGACAATGTGCTCCGTGTCGCGGAAAAACACGTTCACTGTCGCCAGCAGCAACCCCAGACCCAGCACAAACACCAGGTGCAGCAGCATTACCAGCGGCACCGCCAACATGGTCCGCGTCGACCCAACGCCAAATGGCAGCGCCACCAGCCAGAACACCACGTAGGCAAGGACGAAGTTGATGAAGCTGGCCAGCACCGCGCTCAGCGGTAGCAATTCACGCGGAAAGTAGACCTTCTTGATCAGCAACGCGTTTGACGTGACGCTGCGCATCGCGGTGGTCACGGCGTGCTGCGTGAACAGCCAGGGGACCAGCGCACTGAGCAGAAAAAACGGGTAACGCTCAATCGGGTCGGTCTTGGCCAGAACCTGGAAGACCAGCGTGAAGACCCCCATCATCAGCAGCGGGTTGAGCAGGGCCCAGGCGAACCCAAGCACCGACCCGCGGTAGCGAACTTTCAGGTCGCGTACCACCAGGTTCCGCAGCAGGTCGGCGTACGTCAGCAGTTCGCGCGAGGCGGCTACGACGTGTCGGGCCGGGGCAATAGGCCCCTTTGCAGTAACGGTGCCCATAGAAGAAGGCCCCTCAACACAGGGGCTAGCCATTCTAGCGCGAGAGACCACGGAACGGCCGCTGATCTGGCACCGTGCTACGCTTCGGAGTCCGACAGGTGTAGGGGCCTGCGCTGCGCATGGAAATCACGTGGATCGGGGGCAGTTGCTTTCGATTCCGCGGACGCGACGGCGCGCTCGTCACCGACCCGCAGACGTCCGGTCGAACTCGCAGATCCACCTTTCCGAAGGCCGACCTGGTCGCTCTCACCGACCCTGAATTGCCGCCCGGCGCTGAACGATTGGTCCTTCCGAACCACGATGGACGCGACACGTATGTCGCCGCCGGCCCGGGCGAATACGACGTTTCCGGCGTATACCTCCACGGCATTGCAAGCTCCCCGTCCCCCCACGACGGGGCCGCCCGCACCGTCTACGCGCTCGACATTGACCGGGTAACCGTAGCCCTGATCGCTAGCCTCAAATCCGAGATGACCAACGAAATGCTTGAGGAATTGGGTTCCGCACAGGTCCTGGTTGTTAGTGCCGATGACGGCGTTGAGCGCGTCGTCAAGCTGGTCAACCGCATCGAACCCAATCTGGTAATCCCGTATGGCCGGGCCGAAAACGGCAGGATCTCGTGGATGAACGCGGCCAAGGCCCTCAGTGAGGCCGAGCCCACACCCGAGACGTCCATCAGCGTCTCGGTGTCCAGCCTTCCCGAGCCCGTGGCGACGCGCGTGCTGGCGCCGCGCGCCGCCTGATGGTCGCCACCGGCGACCGGGCCGCACGCTGCCTGACCGCATCCAAACGCACCCCGTGAGTTGCGGCATGGCGCGGAAGTTCATTTTCGTCACCGGCGGTGTGCTCAGCGGCGTCGGCAAGGGTGTCAGCGTCGCCAGCATCGGCCGCCTGCTCAAGAGCCGCTCCCTAAAGGTCTCCGTGATGAAGCTGGACCCGTATATCAACGTGGACCCCGGCACCATGAGCCCGCTCCAACACGGCGAGGTATTCGTCACCGTGGACGGTGCCGAGACCGACCTGGACCTCGGGCACTACGAGCGGTTTATCGACGAGAACCTCCGCGCGGTCAGCAATCTCACCACCGGCGGGGTCTATGACCGAGTCATCGGCCGCGAGCGGCGCGGCGACTTTCTCGGTGGAACCATTCAGGTCATTCCCCACATCACCGACGAAATCAAGGCGCGCATCCACGACGTGGGCAAGACCCACGATGCCGATGTCGTGATTGTGGAAGTCGGCGGAACGGTGGGCGATATCGAGAACATTCCGTTTGTCGAGGCGCTCCGCCAGATGCGCCGCGAGGTGGGCGACGAAAACGTGCTGTACGTGCACGTGACGCTGGTGCCGCGCATAGGCGCGACTGGCGAACTGAAGACCAAACCCACCCAGCACAGCGTGACGCAGCTTCGGGGGCTTGGAATCCACCCGGATGTGGTGATTTGCCGCTCCGATGCCCCGCTGAACCTCGAACTTCGCGAGAAGATTGCGCTGTTTGCCGACATCGATGCGCGTGCCGTGATTTCAAATATCGACGTGGACACCATCTACGAAGTGCCGCTGGCTCTCGAGGCCGCCGGTCTGGGCACGTTCATCGCCGAGAGCCTGCAGCTACCGGACGCCAAGCCGGATCTCGACGAGTGGAGAGGCATCGTCGCTGCGCTGCGCGAGCCCCGTCCGCAGCTCGAAGTGGCCATCGTCGGCAAGTACGTCTCGCTGGCGGACTCCTACCTCAGCGTGATCGAGGCCGTTCGCCATTCAGGCATTGCGCTGGGCATCGATCCCGTGATTCGCTGGGTCGATTCAGAGGATCTCGAAGACCGTGACCCGGCCGACCTGCTGGACGGCGTGGCCGCGGTTATCGTGCCCGGTGGTTTTGGGCCTCGCGGCATCGAAGGCAAGATTCAGGCTGCACATTACGCCCGGGTCAACAAGGTTCCCTATCTCGGTCTCTGCCTGGGCATGCAGATTGCCGTGATTGAGTTCGCCCGCAAGGTTCTCGGCACGGACGACTGCGACAGCATTGAGTTCAACCCCGACACTCGTCATCCGGTCATCCATCCCATGCCCGAGTACTACGATGTGGCCGATATGGGCGGATCCATGCGGCTCGGCCTCTGGCCGTGCGAACTCGTGGAGGGCACGCTGGTACGCGGGGCCTATGGCCAGCCCTCAATCAGGGAGCGTCACCGCCACCGCATGGAGTTCAACAACAGGTACCGCCGGTTGCTCCGTGCCGAAGGCATGACCTTCAGCGGACTCTCACCGGATAGCAACCTGGTTGAGATCATTGAGTTCGAGGGCCATCCCTGGTTCGTGGGCTCCCAGTTCCATCCTGAGTTCGCCTCGCGACCGAACCGTCCACATCCGCTCTTTACCGGCTTGCTTCGCTCGGCAATCCGTCACGCGGAGGGCCGTCAGCCGGTTTCACTGCTGGAATCCAGATCCGAGACCGTCACCTAACGACCCCAATCCCAGAATTACGGAGACTTATGCGTTCCCACACCGTCACGCCCCCTGGAAGGTGGCTTCCATGAGCACCGTGGCCGTCCTTGGCGCCCAATGGGGCGACGAAGGCAAAGGCAAGGTTGTCGACCGCTTCGCTCAAAACGCGGAGATGGTCATCCGATTTCAAGGCGGAAACAACGCCGGCCATACCGTCATCAACGATCAAGGCACGTTTGCGCTTCACCTGGCGCCGTCCGGGATATTTAATCCTGACGTCACGAACATCCTTGGACCTGGCACCGTCATCAACCCGGCGGCCCTGCTGGAAGAACTGGAAGAACTCCAGTCCCGAGCGAGCCTCTCGTTTGACAACTTCTGGATCGCCGAGCGCGCGCACGCCGTGATGCCGTACCACGTGGCGCTTGATGCCGCTGAGGAAGCCCAGCGCGGCGACCTGGCCCAGGGCACCACGCTTCGCGGTATCGGCCCGGCCTATGCCGACAAGGCGGCCCGTTCCGGCGTCCGGATGGGCGACCTTCTCGACGCCGACTTTTTGCAGGAATGGCTGCCGGCGATCCTGGAACCCAAGAACCGGCTGTTGGAAAACGGCTACGGCGTCGCGCCGCAGGATCCCCAGGCGCTGATCGATCAGGCCCTCGAGTGGGGCGAGACGCTCGCGCCGCTCATCGTCGACACGCTGCCAATCGTAGGCGCGGCGCTGGCCGAAGATCGACGCATCCTGCTCGAAGGTCAGCTGGGCGTCATGCGCGACCTTGACTGGGGCCACTACCCCTACGTCACCTCGTCCAGTCCGTCGGCCGGCGGTGCCTGCGTGGGCGCCGGCATTCCGCCGCGTGAACTCGACCAGGTCTGGGGCGTGGCCAAGGCCTTCTCGTCGTCGGTGGGCGAGGGACCGTTTCCAACTGAGCTATTCGATGAGACGAGCACCCATTTGCGGGAAGTCGCCGGCGGCGAGTACGGCGCGTCGACCGGCAGGCCCAGGCGCTGCGGGTGGTTTGACGCCGTGGCCGTGCGCACCGCCGCTGCCCTCAGCGGCATCGACTGGCTGGCCCTGACCAAGGTCGACGCCCTTGACGGCCTCGAGCGCATCAAGGTCGCGGTCGCCTACGAACTTGATGGGCAGCGCACGGAATTGGCACCCGATACGCGGAGATTCGATCGTGCCCGCCCAATCTTCGAGGAGTTCCCCGGTTGGATGACCCCGACCGAAGGGATCAACGATCTCGACGATCTGCCGCCGAATGCCCGCAGCTACGTCGAGTCCATCAGCCAGATCACCGGCATTCCTCTCGGACTGATCGGCACCGGTCGCCACCGCGACGCCGCCATCATCCTGCAAGACCCCTTCGCGTCCGTGTAGGCCAGTCAGCCGCGTTCGGTACGCTGGCGGCCAATATCTCGCCCCGGCGGAGACAGACCTATGGCCACGGTGTCCGAGGGCGTACAAGCGCCTGAATTCCAACTGACGTCCACGGAAGGCGAGTCGTTCTCGCTGCTCGCTCGGCGTGGTCGCGCCAACCTCGTGCTCTTGTTCCTTGATGACGCTTCAGGTGGTACTGACACCGAGATCGCAACCTCGTTTCGCGATGCCAGCGACATCTTTCGGTCGGTACGGGCCTCGGTGATCGGGATCGCCAAGGCTGAATTGGGCGACCTCAAAACGTTTCAGTCGGCAAATTCGCTGGCCTTTGAACTCCTCAGCGACGACGGATCCGTGGCCGCGGACTACGGCGTTCGTGTGCGGCAGGGCTTTGGCCCCTTTTCGCGCGAACGCTTCCGCCGCAGCACCTTTCTGGTAGACCGCACCGGCGTCGTCCGCCGCATCTTCCGTGACGTGGACGCCGGGGAACACGTCAACGAAGTGCTCGCCGCCCTCGACGAGGGCCTCTAGACCACGCTCGCTCGTCCGTCGAGCTGTCCAAGGCAAGCCCAGGCGGCAGCCATTCGCTATAATCCTGCCAGCCTTTAATCCAGTCCAGCGAGGCGGAAAGGCTGCACTTTGCGGTGCGCTGTCTCTGGCGGATTAGGGGCCCTTCGGGCCCTTTCTTTTTGCCCGAAACGCCATGGGAGGCAACGTGGCGGTGAACGGCGGCGGCCGCTTGGTCATGTCGGCTGACGATCTGCGTCGGACGTTGACTCGCATCGCGCACGAGATCGTCGAACGTAATCGCGGCGCCACCAACCTGGTCTTTGTGGGCGTGCCGCGGCCCGGTCCTATCCTCGCGCGTCGCCTGGCCGAAGCCGTTGCCTCCTTCGAGGACGTGCAGGTGCCCACCGGCGCAGTCGACATCTCGCTGTACCGCGACGACCTCGTCAGCCGCGCCACGACGCTGCCCATGCACCCAACCGATATCCCGGTCGATGTCACCGGCCGCGACCTCGTGCTTGTTGACGACGTGCTCCACACGGGACGGTCCACCCGCGCCGCCCTGGACGCCCTCACCGACTTTGGGCGTCCCAGCACGATCCAGCTGGCCGTAGTCGTGGACCGCGGGCACCGCGAACTGCCCATTCGCGCCGACTACGCGGGAAAGAACATCCCCACCGCGCTCTACGAGAACGTGGAAGTGCGCTTGGAGGAATTGGATGGCGAAGACGCCGTTCGCATCGTCGCCAATCCGGAGGTCGCCAATGCCGCTGCATCGTAGGCACCTGATCGATGTCGCCGACTTCTCCCGCGACGAGTTCGACACGGTCCTCGATACCGCGGTGTCAATGCGTCAGGTGCTCGATCGCCCAATCCGTCGGGTTCCCACCCTGCGCGGCAAGTCCATCGTCAACATGTTCTTCGAGCCCAGCACCCGCACCCGCGTCTCGTTCGAGCTGGCCGGCAAGTCGCTAAGCGCGGACGTCGTCAACGTCGCCGCCTCGGGTAGCAGCGTCGAAAAGGGCGAATCCCTTGTCGACACGTTCCACACCATCCAGGCCCTCGGCGCCGACATGGTCATCATTCGCCATGCCTGCGCCGGCGTGCCAGACCTGGCCGCGCGCCACCTCAACTGCGGGGTGGTAAACGCCGGCGATGGCCTGCGCGGCCATCCCAGCCAGGCGCTGCTGGACCTCTTCACGGTGCGAGAACACGCCGGCGACCTGGAAGGTCTGAAGATGGTCATCGTGGGCGACATGCTGCACAGCCGGGTCGCCCGCTCCGATATCTGGGCATTCGCCCGCATGGGCGCGCACGTCTACCTCAGCGGCCCGCCCACCGTGCTACCGCCCGACTTCGGCAACCTGCTGAACGGCGACGGCATGGTGCGCGTGGAGTACGACCTTGACCGCGCCATTGACGGCGCCGACGTGGTGATGGCTCTTCGCATTCAGAAGGAGCGCATGGCCGGCGGCCTGCTGCCCGACCTCCGCGAGTACGCGCGGCGCTGGGGCATCACGCCCGCCCGCCTTCGTCGCGCCGACCGCCAGGTTCTGCTCATGCACCCTGGACCCATGAACCAGGGCATCGAAATCTCGTCCGACGTCGCCTACGGCGAGCAGTCGGTGATCACCGAACAGGTAACCAACGGAGTGGCCGTGCGCATGGCCATCCTCTACCTCTTGCTGACAGGAACGCACTGATGAGCCCCTACTTCGCCCGCCCGCCGCGCGAGATCCTGCCCGGCGTCTACCAATGGACCGTGGCCTGGCACCGCTTTCCGCTGGAGTCCTATCTCGTCGACACCGACGACGGCGTGATCGCCATTGATCCGCAGGACTTGTCGCCCACGGCTCTCCAGGGCGTGCTGTCCCGCGTTCGTCACGTCATCCTCACCAACCACTATCACGAGCGGGCCGCCGCGATGTGGCGACATCGCTTCGACGCTCCGGTCTGGGCGCCCCACGGAGACGTGGACGACCTGGAAACGCTGACCCCCGACCACGTCTATTCGGCCGACAGCGAACTTCCCGGCGGACTGCAAGCCATCGGGCTTGGCGGCATCAGTGCCGGCGAACACGCGCTGTACACCAGTGAGAACCGTGGCGTGCTCTTCGTCGGCGACGCGCTGGGCACGACCAGCTATTGGACCCACGGCGAGGGTGAGATAGGTGCCCATCCGCGCATGCGACCGCCGACGCTGCTACGAAAGCTCCTTGATCTGGACTTCACCAGCATCACCGTCGGCCACGGAGAGCCAATTCTGGACCAGGCCAAGGTCGCCCTGGCTGCCTACCTGGAGTCCGCCGGTGTCCGATAGCGGGCCGCTCGTCATCCGCGGCGGGCGCGTGCTTGATCCATCGCAGCGACTCGACCGCGTCGCCGACGTGGTGATCGAAGACGGTCTCGTGGCTGCCATCGACCCACCCGACGGTCAGCTGCCCCTGGGCGATCCCATGGTTGTCGACGCCCGCGGCCTCGTGGTCACGCCGGGCTTCGTGGACATCCATGCCCACCTCCGCGTGCCAGGCTTCGAGTACAAGGAAGACCTGGCCAGCGGAACCCGCGCCGCGGCCGCTGGCGGCTTCACCACCGTCTGCGCCATGCCCAACACCAATCCGGTCATCGATTCGCGCAGTGTGGTCGAGTACGTCCTGGAGCAGGCGGCCGCTGATGCGGTCGTGCGCGTCCATGTCCTCGCCGCAATGAGCATTGGCCAGGCAGGCAAGCAGTTGGTGGAGATGGGCGACTTGAGCGATGCCGGCGCCATCGGCTTCACCGATGACGGCATCCCGGTAGCAAGCTCCAAGCTCATGCGTCACGCGCTGGAGTACGCCGCGCAACTCGGACGACCGATCAGTAACCACGCCGAGGATCTGGCGCTGACCGCCGGCACCGCGATGCACGAGGGCCGCACGTCCATGCGCCTGGGCCTTCCCGGAACCCCGCGCCAGGCCGAAGAAATCATGCTGGCGCGCGACTTGCTCCTGGCCGAACTCACCGGCGGGCGTTACCACTGCATTCACGTCACCTCGGGCGGGTCCGTCGACTTCATCCGCCGCGCCAAGGACCGCGGCGTCAACGTCACAGCGGAAGTTTCGCCGCACCACCTGGCGCTGACCGATTCCCTGGTTGCCGGTCGCACCGAGCCCGTCAGCGCCGCGCTGGCGCCCTATGACGCCAACACCAAGGTCGCTCCGCCGCTGCGCGAGCAGAGCGACTGTGACGCCCTGCTCGCGGCACTGTGCGATGGAACGATCGACTGCATCGCGACCGATCACGCCCCGCACGCCTTGCACGACAAGGACATGGAGTTCGCCCATGCCGCCGTCGGCTTTACAGGACTCGAGACGGCCCTGCCCCTCGTCCTGACCCTCGTCCACGACGGCCGTTTGGATCTGGGCGACGCCGTGCGCTTTCTAACCGTCGAACCCGCTCGCTGCTACGACCTGGCAGGCGGAACACTCCAACCTGGACAGCCGGCCGACATCACCCTCTTCGATCCCGATGAGGAGTTCGTCGTCGAACCTTCTTTGCTGCAGTCGAAGGGCAAGAACACGCCGCTGGCCGGGATGCCGATGCACGGCGTGGTGCGTCAGACCTTTGTAGACGGCGTTGAAGTCTTCAACCGCGCGTCGTTGGAGCCGGTAGGCGCGCGTGCCGGCTAGCGACTACGCCGTCCTCGCTCTCGAGACCGGCGATACCTTCTTCGGCTTCGCCTTCGGCGCGGAGGCGCCCGGCGCTGGCGAGGTTGTCTTCAACACCAGCATGACCGGCTACCAGGAAATCTCGACCGACGCCTCCTACCGCGGGCAGATCGTCGTCATGACCTATCCGCTCATCGACAACTACGGAGTCAATCCCGACGACGTGGAGTCGCGCCGGCCCTGGATCGCCGGCCTGGCCGTCCGCGAACTGGCGCCGACCCACAGCAACTGGCGCCAGCAGAGCGACATGCACGGCTTTCTGGCCCAGCACGGGATCCCGGGCATTCAGGGCATCGACACACGCGCCCTCACGCGTACCCTGCGCATCAAGGGCCACAAGCGCGGCGTGCTGCGTCGCGCCCCGGCAAGCGTCGCCAACGGCTTGGACCGGTTTACCTGGATTCGCGGCCAGGCGCCCTGCGCGAAGGCCTGGGCAGCCGAGCAGGTTCAGGCGGCCAGACGCGTGCTTCCGTACAGCGAGCATCGCTATGTGAGCGAGGTCACCACTCCCGACCGCCACGTGGCCGGTCCTGTGCGCTGGGCGCCTTGGCCGACACCACCGCAACGTGCCGACGCTCCGCGCATCGCGCTCCTGGACGTTGGAGTCAAGACCAACATCGTGCGCTCGCTCGTCAGCCGCGGATGTCACGTGGACGTCCTGCCCTATGGGGCCAGCGTCCATGAAGTCGAGGGCACCGATCCCGACGGCGTCCTGGTCTGCAACGGCCCCGGCGACCCCGAGCAGGCCGATCGAGCCATCGATACCGTCCGCGACCTGATTGGCCGCCGCCCGCTCATGGGTGTCTGCCTGGGACACCAGATTCTCGGCCTGGCGATCGGCGCAACCACCAGCCGGCTTCCTTACGGCCACCGGGGCGCCAACCAGCCAATCAAGGACTTGGATACGGGCCGCGCCCACATCACGTCCCAGAATCACGGCTTCCAGGTGGATGCGGCTTCCATCCCTCCGAGCAGCGGCTTCAGAGTGAGTCACGTCAACCTGAACGACGGCTCAGTCGAAGGTCTGGCTCACGACTCGCTGCCCGTCTTCTCGGTGCAATATCACCCGGAGGCCAGCCCCGGCCCTCAGGACAACCAGTACCTCTTCGACCGCTTCCTCGACCTCGTCGACGCAGACCGCGGCGCATGAAGCTGACCAACCCAGCAACCCGAGCCCATGCCTGACCTCTCGTCGGTTCTCATCATCGGCTCCGGCCCAATCGTCATCGGCCAGGCGGCCGAGTTCGACTACGCCGGCACGCAGGCCTGCAAGGCCATGCGCGAAGAGGGTGTCCGCTCCATCCTGATCAACTCCAACCCGGCCACGATCATGACCGACGAAGACATCGCCGACCGCGTCTACATCGAGCCGCTGACGGTTCCCCTAATCGAGCGCGTGATTGCCAGGGAACGTCCCGACGGACTGCTCGCCTCGATGGGCGGCCAGACCGGACTCAACCTGGCCGTGGATCTGGCTGATGCCGGAATCCTCGATAAGTACGGCGTCCGTGTCCTGGGCACGCCGATTGAGGCTGTCCGCGACGGCGAGGACCGCGAGCGCTTCCGCGCCCTGATGCAGCGCATCGGCGAACCTGTGCCCCAGAGCCGCATCGTCACCTCGCTGCCTGAAGCCTGGGAATTCGCCCAAACCTGCGGCTTCCCCCTGATCATCCGGCCCGCCTACACCCTCGGCGGCAGCGGCGGCGGCGTCGCCTATCACGAGGACGAGTTCGAAGCCGTGGTCTCACTTGGCCTGCAGACCAGCCCCATCCGCCAGGTACTCATCGAGCGCTCGCTGATCGGTTGGAAAGAGGTCGAATACGAGGTGATGCGCGACGGCGCCGACAACTGCATCACCGTCTGCAATATGGAGAACTTCGATCCGATGGGCGTCCACACCGGCGACTCCATCGTCTTCGCGCCGTCACAGACGCTGAGCGACAAGGAGTACCAGATGCTCCGCAGCGCGTCGCTCAAGATCATCCGGGCCCTGGGCGTCGAGGGTGGCTGCAACATCCAGTTCGGCCTTGATCCGCATTCGTTTGACTACTTCGTCATCGAGGTCAATCCGCGGGTCAGCCGCTCGTCCGCGCTCGCTTCCAAGGCCACCGGCTACCCCATCGCCCGCATCGCCGCCAAGATCGCCTTGGGCCGCCGGCTGGACGACCTGCGCAACCCCATCACCCAGACCACCTCCGCGGCTTTCGAGCCGGCCCTCGACTACGTGGTGACCAAGATCCCCCGCTGGCCGTTCGACAAGTTCGCACGCGCGGACCGGCGCCTGGGCACCCAGATGAAGGCCACCGGGGAGGTCATGGCCATCGAGCGAACGCTTGAAGCCTCGCTCAACAAGGCTGTACGCGGCATGGAAAACGGCGGCCGTACGCTCCTGTGGGAAGACCCCGAGTGGCGTTCAAATGAGGCCGCCATCTGGTGGCGAATCGAGCACGCGCACGACGAACGGCTCTGGGCCGTAATGGCCGCCCTACGACGTGGCGCAACCCCGGACGAAATCAACCGCCGATCCGGGATCGATCGATTCTTTTTGGACAAGATGGCCAACATTCTGGCGACTGAACGCCGACTGCTGGCCGAGTCGCTCACCCCGGAACTCGTCTGGCACGCCAAGCGCCAGGGGTTTTCCGACGCCATGATCGCCTCGCTTGGCGACACCCTGTCCGAGCGAGTGCTCGAACTGCGGGAAGCTGCCGGCATGCGGCCTACCTTCAAGATGGTCGACACCTGCGCCGCCGAATTCGATGCCGCGACGCCCTATTTCTGGAGCACCTACGAGTCCGAGAACGAGGCCGTTGTACGCGGTGAGCCCGCGGCCGTCGTGCTCGGCAGCGGACCTATCCGCATTGGTCAGGGCATCGAGTTCGACTACTGCTCGGTGCACTCGGCCTGGGCCCTGGAGAATGCCGGACGCGAAAGCGTGCTCATCAACTCCAATCCCGAAACGGTAAGCACCGACTTCGACACCTCCACCCGCCTCTACTTCGAAGCGCTCGACGAAGAGAGCGTCGCCGAGGTGCTGAGAAACGAGGCCAGGAACGGTGCGGCGCCGCCCATCGTGGCCCAGTTCGGCGGACAAACGGCCATCAACCTAGCCGGGCCCCTGTATAACGCCGGGTTTCGAATTGCCGGGAGTGGCGTCGCCGCCATCGACGAGGCCGAGAACCGCGACAAGTTCGACCGCTTTCTGGAACGTCTGGGCATCCTGCGCCCACCCGGCGCCGCCGTGACCCGGATACGCGACGCCCTGGCTGTGGCCGACGGCCTCGGCTATCCCGTCGTGGCGCGCCCCTCCTACGTCCTCGGCGGCCGGGCCATGCAAGTCGTCGACGACCGCGCCGAGCTCGAAAGCTATATCGAGAAAGTCACTCAGCCGTCACCCGAACATCCGGTGCTCATCGACAAATACTTGCAGGGCCGCGAGGTCGAGGTCGACGCCATCTGCGACGGTCGCGATTCGCTGATTCCAGGAATCATGGAGCACGTCGAGCGCGCCGGCGTGCATTCCGGCGACAGCTTTGCCGTATATCCGCCGGTCAGCGTTAGTCCTGACGAAGAGGCCGTGCTCCTCGACTACACCCAGCGCATCTGTGCTGGTCTGCGCGTCCGCGGTCTAATCAACATTCAATACGTGCTGTTCGACGGCGAGGTCTACGTGCTGGAAGTGAATCCGCGCGCCAGCCGCACCGTGCCGTTCCTGAGCAAGGCCACCGGCGTCCCGATGGTCAAGCTGGCTACCCGGGTCATGTTTGACGAGACTCTGTCCGACCTCGGTTTTGAACCCGGCTTAGTGCCGTCCCGCCCGCTCTATGCGGTCAAGGCCCCCGTCTTCTCCACGGGCAAACTCTCGGGCGTGGATACCTATCTCGGCCCGGAAATGAAGTCCACCGGCGAGGTGATGGGCGTTGACGCGACCTATCCGGCCGCCCTCCACAAAGCCATGATCGCCTCGGGCATCGATGTGCCGGCCAGCGGCGATCTGCTGGTGTCGATCGCGGATCGCGACAAGTCCGAGGCGGCTCCCATCATTGCCGAATTTGCCGATCTGGGCTTCGGCCTGTTGGCCACCGACGGCACCGCTGACTACATCGAGACCCACCTCGGGTTGCCCGTGCGACGCGTGGGCAAGATGCGCAGCGGCAGTCCAAATGTCGAGGACTTCATCCGCGAAGGTCGCGCGGCGCTTGTAATCAACACCCTCACCGGACGCCGCGAAGCGATCCAGGACGGCCACTACATGCGACGAGCCGCCGCCGAAACCCGCACGCCCTGCCTGACCTCACTCGACACGGCACAGGCGCTGGCCGCCGCCTTGCGCGAGGCGCGCGGCGCATTCGCGGTGCAGACGATCGACGAATACCGCGCCGCACCCGCATGACCCGGTGGATCGAATCCGCCCGCGTCTTGCGCAACACGCGCATCACCGAACGACTCTGGTGGTGCGAATACGAAGCGCCGCTCATCGCCGCCAGCGCCCGCCCCGGGCAGTTCGCCCACGTCCTGTGCAGCACACCCGATCAACTCGATCCGCTGCTGCGCCGGCCGCTCAGCTTTAGCCGCATTGAACCCGACCGCGGGCAGGTCGCCTTCCTGATTGACACCGTCGGCCGCGGCACCTCCTGGCTTGTCAACCGGCCGATCGGAACCGAAATCGACATGCTGGGACCGCTGGGCGGCAGTTTCGACTTTCAGCCCGACCGCGGACGAGCGCTAATGGTCGGCGGCGGCATTGGCTTGGCGCCCCTCATTGCGCTCGCCGACCTCGCGCCGGCCCAGGGTGTGCAAGTTCGCCTGCTGGCGGGCGGACGCGATGCCCACCAGGTGACGCCGCGGGCGTGGCTGGATTCAAGCGTCGACTATCGAATCGCCACCGACGATGGCACCCTCGGCCATCACGGCTACGTAACCGAGCTGGTCCCCGACCAGTTCGGCTGGTGCGACCAGATCTTTGTCTGCGGGCCCACGCCCATGATGCGAGCCATGGCCGAACTTACCAGTGAGCTGGCGGCTGCCCACGGACCTCGGCCAGCCTTTACCTCCCTCGAAGCCCGTATGGGCTGCGCCATGGGCGTCTGCTACTCCTGTGTCGTCCAAACGACCACCGGTCCTAGGCGCGTCTGCCACGACGGCCCCGTGTTTCCGCAGTCTTCCCTCACGTGGACCTGGGACCACGTCCCAACGGAACATTCCCTCATTCTTGGCTAGCTGCGAAGGACCTGTCGCCACCACATTGACTCTTTCTGACTTTCCGACCAGCGTGCCGCCACTAGCCTCGCTCGGCACGATCCGCTTCTAACACGCAGTCTTGTTCGGCTTCGAGCTAACTCTCACGCCGATGCATTCAACTCACCTATCGTGCGATGCGGCCTTGGGCTAACTCCCTTCCCACGCGTCTTTGCCGGTCGCCCAATTTGCAGATCGAATCTGGAACCGTCGCTCTGCACTGAGACCTTTGCACACGTCGCACCTCCGAGGATTAACCGACCGCCGCGCCATACACGCATCCAATGTGCTGGGATTTGCACCATTGCCGACAGCGCGTCCAGATTCTCCATACCTCTCCCTCAAGATATGAGAATCGAGCTTGAGTGGACCAACGACAGCGTGCGGGCCTGACTAGGCTCGCCTGGTGTAGTGGTGCCTTTGGCCACAAAAAGCGACGCCGAGAGCCACTGTAGAGAAACGTCAAGACTCAGTTGCGCTTCACATAGTGATGTAGCAGACTTGTATCGTGTTTCAACCTTCGCATCGTCGTTAGGAGGACGATTGATGAAGCTTAAGGAAGTCGTGTCCGGTAGCGAATGGGCAAGCCGCCCGCAGCGCATGCGGCGCGTGAGCCCGGAAATCCGGGAAATCGTTCGCGCAGCCGGACGCAGCAAGGCCGGCGAGTGGACGGTCGTCAGCCTGACCGATGACGAAAAAAAGCGGCAGCCGACGCTGCGCGGTCGGATTCAGGCAGCCGCCGTTCAGGCTGGGTTCAAGGTGAAGTTTGAAATGCGCAACGGCGATCTGGGAGTCCAAAAGGAAAGCTAGTCGCCTGCGCTTGACGAAAGGCCGCGCCTTGGGCGCGGCCTTTCGCTTTAGGCGCAAGTTAGCGACAAAATGCGTTAGGCGTCCCGCCAGAGTTTTCCCATTGCCCGCACGCGCGCAAGCCGCGACTCGTCGAAGGCTGGCAGTTTAAAACCCATGGGCTGCGGTGGACCGTCAATACCGAGTGACGCCTGCACGTCAGGCCTCGTGTAGTACGCGTTGTACGTCTGCTTTACGAGCTCGGAAAACGACCCGGGATCCCCGTTCTCTACCTGTCGAAGTACTTCCACGCGCCTGCCCGAGTCTAGTTCAGCGAAGGGTGTCTTACCGGAGCTGACCTCGATTGCGCGAAGGGCGGTGAGCAGGGGGCGCCTCAACTGGGGTCGCTCAGCAAGGTAGCCGTCAACCGTCATTGCCGTACCCAGCGTCCCGGCCGGCGGCAGGTCGCCGTAGGACGGCACGAGTTCATCCTGGATCAGCGACAGCAGCGCCAATTCCTCCGGCGTAAGGATGCGCGGCGTCATGCCGCCACCTCTCGATAGTTTCGGCCCAGCCAGTCGGCGCAGCGCAGTGCGACGGCTTGAATGGTGCTGGTGGGGTTAACCGCGGCAGACGTAGTAAACGTACTGCCGTCGATAACGAACAGATTCGGGCACTCGTGCGCCTGGCCCCATCCATTGATGACCGATATCTCTGGATCGTTGCCCATCCGGCAGGTGCCCATCAGGTGCCAACCGGATTCCCGAACTAACGGGTCAACCAAAACTTCCACGGCCTCGGCGGCCTCAAAGAGGTCGCGAGCTCGCGCGATGCCAAATTCGAGCATGCGCTGAGTGTTTTTGCCCAGCCGATACTCGACCCGTGGGGCAGGGATACCGTGCGCATCCGTGAGCTCGGAATCGAGCGTCACGCGATTCTGGCGCTCCGGGAGATCCTCCAGCATCACGGACGTCGTCATCGTATGTGCATATCGCGACCGCAGGGCTTCGTGATGACCATTGCCCCACGGCACCGGGTACCCGAGGATTCCGCCGTTTGCGACGGAAAGCGGTCCGACGTTGCGGCTGAGTTGGAGTTCGAAGCCACGGACAAAGCCTCGCGACACGTCGGTTTCATAAAACTCCTGGCAGTTCATAAGTCCGCCAATCGGCCCACGTTGCCCGTTGACGGCTTCTTCGAACACACCACTGACAAGTGCGACTGGATGAAACATCAAATAAGCGCCGACGATGCCTGAATTGTTCGCCAGGCCATTCGGATAGAGTGCCGACGTTGAGTTGAGCAGTAGCCGAGGTGTGCCAACGCCGTTGGCGGCCATCACGACGACGCCAGCGGAGTGGCTCTGGCGCACGCCCTGCTCGTCGTAGTACAGGGCGCCAGTTGCACGACCCGCCCGGTCCACGGTGATCTGCTCAACGCGAGCGTGGGTGATGAGTTGCACACCTTGAGCCAGAGCCTTCGGCCAGTACGTCACGTGGGCGCTGGACATGGCCCCAATAGGACACCCAATGTCACAGGGACCGCAGCAGTTGCAGGGCGAACGGTTGTCACCAAACGGCTCCGAGATCAGCGCGTTGTCGGACGGCCACCAGTGCCAGCCCAGCTTCTCCAGACCCCGCAAATAAGCCTCGCAGCCGGCGTCGAAGGCCAGCGGCGGCGTCTGTCGGGGGCTGCGCGGCGGATTGCCGGGATCGCCCGCGAGCCCCGATACACCCACCATCGAGTCATTGAGGTCGTAAAAGGGCTCCAGATCCCAGTAGGTGAATGGCCAGTCATCGGCCACCCCGTCCAGCGTTTTCACCCGGAAGTCTGATGGCCGCATCCGCGGAAAATGCCCGCTCCAATGCACCGTGCTGCCGCCGACGGCGTTGACCATCAGCGGATGAATCGGCGTCCCGCTGTTGTTGATGGGGTAGTCCTCGGCCCAGCCGCGCACATTCGGGTCCTTGGCGAACGATGTCTGCCGGGCAAGTTCGTAGTCGGGTCGGCTGTGCGCGTAGTCCGAGGGCTCGACCCAGCGGCCTTGCTCCAGGCACGTGACGCGTAATCCCCGGCGCGAAAGCGACCAGGCCGCCGCGGCGCCGGAGGCGCCGGAACCAACGATCAGGACATCGGAATCAAGTTCCGGCGCAGCCATTGCATCGCTTCCCAGACTCAATCGCTTCAAGCATACGAGCCGCGCGTTGGCGCGTCAGTCCTTGATCGTCAGCCCGCCGAACAGGACGGTGCCACGGATGCTCACCGTCGCCTCGTCCTCGGCGCCCGAGTCCTCGCGTTTGTCGTCAACGCCCCCAAACAGGGCCATGACGTCGTTGTGGACGGTCCAGTCCTCCGGTACGCGCAGTTCCACGCCGCCGAACATGCAGGTCACGTCAATGACTGCCGGAGGCCGCTCTACGCGGGCCCTTCGCAGGTCGTATTCCGCCCCGCCGAACAGCGTCGTGGCCTGCAAGCCGGTGAACGGTCCATCCACTTCGTCATTCACGCTGTTGAACACGGCCACGTGATTCAACCCGCCGCCGGACCGGCTGGCTGTGGATCCGCCACCGCCGAATGACGATCGTGTGAGGATCAATAGCACGCCCGCGACGATGATGAGTACCGGCCAAGTGGCCCCGCGAACGACGTCCGGAACCTCGTCGAGAACTGAGAGCTGAACGGCCACCCCGATGCCGATCAGAACCCAGGGACCAATTGACCCGCGAAAACCGCTGCGAACCAAGGCCCAGAGACCAAGAACGATGAGGAGCGACGGCGCGTATTCCCACGGGCTGAATTCACGGAGCCCCAGGTTGCCAAGGAGCAGCAGCACCCCGACCGCCACCACAATCAGGCCGACGAAAACCCGACTCGAACCGCCGATGCTCATCAGTCCCTCCGCCGGCGCTCAGTTTCGCCCGGCCGCAATGCCCG
>DAOUJT010000054.1:0-25595 GCA_034422315.1 Chloroflexota bacterium
AAGACCGCGGCCACGCGCGGCGTGGCTCGCCTGGTGCGCCTGGGACTGGTGGAGCGTCACGTCAGCCTGCGCCTGCCGGAGCCGGCGGCTGAGCGCTTTGCCGTTGCTTTGCCCCCGCCGAACGGTGAATTGACGTCCGACTTGCTCAAGCGCGCCCCCAGGCAGCGAGCGCTCTGGGAGCACCTCAGCCGCGCCGATGAACCAGTACCGGTCACTCGGGCACTGCGCGAGGTCTCGGCTTCCGGACCTTCGCTGCAGGGCCTGGTCGCGCGCGGCCTGGCGCGGATCGAAAAACGCTGGTCGGCCACCTACCTCGTGAATGGCTCGGACGACGGGCTGCCGGACGGCCAGACGCCCGAACCAGAGGCCTGGTCGCAGCTCGAGGGGTCGCTGGAATCCGACACGACGGAAACACTGGTAGTCCAGGGCACGGAGATCGATCGCTGGATGCTCTATGCCGCCGCCATTGGTCGCGTGGCCGCGCTGGAGCGCCAGGCCCTAATCGTGGCGCCCGACGCGACCACCGCCGCCGAACTGGCCGAATGGCTGGCCACGCGGGTTAGCGGAACCGTGGCCGACGCGACTCGCGCCCGTACGCCGGCCCAGCGTGTCTCCCTCTGGCGCTCGCTACGGGCCGGTGAAATCGACTTGCTGGTCGGCACGCGTGACGCCACGTTCGCGCCGCTGACCCGCCTGGGCCTGGTGATCGTTGAACGTGAGGAGGACGCCGGCCACAAGAACCGCGTCGCGCCGAGGTACCACGTCCCGGTCTGCGCCGCGAATCTGGCCGCACTCTTCCGCTGTCCTTTGCTCTTGGGCACGGAAACGCCGCGCGTAGCTACGTTTCACGCCGTGGAATCCGGTCAGGCGCACCTCGTCACGGCTGGGTCCCGGCTGCGACTGACGCGATTGCAAGACGACCCGGAGCGCCGCTCCGGAGTGCGGCGGTCGTCGCGCGACGCGGACGTCGTGGACACGCGCAGGGCGCCGACCGTGGGCCGCTATGACGCGATTTCGCGCCCGCTGTACGAGGCTCTGCGCGAGACCCTGGCCGAGCAGGGCCGCGCCGTCCTCTACGTCAACCGGCGCGGAATGGCCGCGCTGACAATCTGCCGCACCTGCGCCCACGTCTTCGAGTGCCCGCGTTGCAGCACGGGGCTGGTCCAGCATCGCCAGACCCGCCAGATCGTCTGTCACATCTGCAACTGGCGCGGCCCGGTGCCGCGCTGGTGCCCCGTCTGTGAGGGCGACCGCCTGCGCCTCTGGGGCTACGGCAGCGAAGCCGTGGCCGAGGCGGTAGCGCATCTGCTGCCACGAGCGGTTGTGGCCCGCATTGACAGCGACCGGCCGGCGCACGAGATGGACGCCGACATCACGGCCTTCGAGCGAGGCGCGGTGCGAATCCTGGTGGGTACCCAGCGCTTGCTGGGCTACGGCAAGCGCCTGCGAGCCGAGCTGCTGGGCATCGTGCAGGCCGACATCGGGCTACAGTTTCCCGACTTCCTGGCGCCTGAACGGGTGTTTCTAACCTTGTCGCGCCTGCGGCATCTCGCGACCGGCGGCGCAGCCGGTACACGTACAGTCGTGCAAACAATCATGCCCCACCACCACGTCATCCAGGCACTGCAAACCGGCAGCTACCTCCGCTTCTACAACACCGAGTTGGAGCAACGCCGCGGCGAAGGCCTGCCCCCGCTGCGCCCTCTGATCAAGGCGTCCTTCGGCCACGCCAGCGAGACCCGAGCCGAAGAAGAAGCCAGACGCGCGCGGCGCGAACTGAATACGGTCCTCACCGCCGGCTCGCCGCTCGACATCGACGTGCTTGGACCAGCTCCGGCCTTCATCTACCGGCAACGCGGGCAATACCAGTGGCAGTTGCTCTTGCAGGGCGCCGACGCGGAGAAGGCGCTCCCGCTCTTTCACGGCGGTTGGACGCTTGACGCCGACCCGCTGGACTTGACATAACCAATATGGCCGTCCTGACCGTCCTCCCCGTCGACCACCCCATGCTGCGCCGCAAGGCCAGCCGGGTTCGCGGCGTATCGGCCGGCCTGCGAACGTTCGTGGACGACATGTTCGACACCATGCAGGCGAATCACGGGTCCGGCCTGGCGGCAACCCAGGTTGGCCGGCCCTGGCGGGTCATCGTCGCGGACACCGGTTCCGAGCGCTTTGCCCTCATCAATCCCGAAGTCGTCCGATCCAGTGGCGCCGCCATTGCCGACGAGGGCTGCCTCAGCCTGCCCAACTGGTACGGCCCGGTTGAACGCGCCACCGACGTCACCGTGAAGGGCCTTGGCCTCAACGGCAAGCTCGTGCGCCGCCGCCTGCACGACCTGGCCGCCCGGGTGATCCTGCACGAGATCGACCACCTGGACGGCGTGATCTTCACCGACCGGCTGGCCGATCCCGAGAAACTCCGCTTCGTCGATCCTCGTTCGCCCGAAGCGCGAGAGCTGCAGGCGTCCTAGCGTCCATGCGCATCGTCTTCTTCGGCACGCCCGACTTCGCGGTCCCATCGCTGCACAGGCTGGCGACGGATTTCGACGTGGCGCTGGCGGTAACGCGCCCCGACCGCCCCGTGGGTCGACGCGGGCTGTTGACGCCGCCGCCGGTAGCCAATGTGGCCCGGGCCCGGGACCTGGACCTGTTTCAGCCTCCCAATCCCAACCAGCCGGCGGCAGTAGAGGCCATCGGTTCCTACCAGCCGGACGCCGTGGTGTGCGTCGCCTACGGGCGGCTGTTGGGTACGTCGCTGCGCCGACTGGCGCCGCCCGGCATCCTCAATGCGCATCCCTCGATCTTGCCCGCGTACCGAGGGGCGTCACCGATTCAAGGGGCCCTGCTCGACGGCGCCAGCGAGACCGGCGTCACCCTGATTCGACTCGTACGCGCGCTCGACGCCGGGCCGATCGTGGCGGCGGAACGAACCGCGATCAGGTCTCACGAGACGGCGGCCGACCTGCACGCGCGGCTGGCTCAAATGACCGCCAACCTTCTGGTCCGCGTGCTTCCAGGCTGGGCTACGGGGCAGCTGGACGAACACCCCCAGGACGCGGGACGGGCAACCCTTACCCGGCCGCTCGAACGCGCCGACGCCGAACTCGACCTCCGCCTCCCCGCCCGTGACCTGTACAACCGCTGGCGGGCCTTTCAGCCCTGGCCCGGCACGCGCGTGCGTGTGGGAGACACCGTCTGCGGGCTGATGGATGTGGGCCTCAGCGACGAGCCACTGGAACCGGGCCAGGCGCGCATGTGCGGCGACGAACTCATGCTCGGCTGCGGCACGGGCGCTCTGGCCGTTCGCGCCCTCCAGCCTGCCGGCCGCAAGCGCATGGACGCCGCGGCGTTCGCCCGCGGCTACCAGCGTCTGCTCGCCGCGCCGTGGGGTCGTCCCTACCCGCAGCCGAGGCCGCCGCTGATCGAGTAACTGGAAGCTCCGCTACGGTGCCGATCCGGCGCGGTGCTACGCTTAATTCCGAGACGCGGCGCGTACCGCAGCGACTGCGCGAAGAGGCTCGCCAATCGTGTTTTTCCCCTTCTTTGACCCGTTGTACCTCCTGCTCATCGGCCCGGCGTTCATTCTGGCCATGTGGGCCCAGAACCGCGTCAAGGGGACGTACCGCAAGTACTCCCAGGTCATGTCCAGTTCAGGCATCCCGGCCCACATGGCGGCGCGGCGCCTGCTCGACGCCGTTGGCCTGTACGACGTGGAAGTCAAGCGCGTGCCGGGTGAACTGACCGACCACTACGACCCGACCAAGAAAGTCCTGCGCCTGTCCGACGGCGTCTTCGACAGCAACTCGCTGGCCGCCGTGGCGATTGCCGCCCACGAGGCCGGTCATGCCATGCAGGACAAGATCCGTTACCCCTTCCTGGTGCTGCGCACGGCCATGGTCCCAATCACCACGTTCGGGTCGCGGTTCGGCTACTTCATGCTGATCGGCGGGTTCCTGCTGGCCATGTTCACCGGCGGCGGCGAACTGGGCCTTGCGGTGGCTTGGATCGGATTGGCGCTATTCAGCACGGCCTTTGTGTTTGCGCTGATTACGCTTCCGGTCGAATTCGACGCCAGCAAGCGGGCGCTGCAAATGATGGAGAGCGTCTACGTCATCAGCGGCGCCGAGCGCCTGCACGCCAAGAAAGTGCTGGATGCCGCGGCCCTCACCTACATCGCCGCGATGTTCATCGCCCTGATGCAGGTCCTCTACTTCGCCCTCCGTCTGCTCGCCCTTTCCGGCAGCCGCGACTAGCGTCCCGGCCCTCGCGTGAGCGGTCCGCCGGGCGCCACGCCGGATCGTCCGCCAATCTCGGGAGTTTCATCGCGCGCCCTGCGTGAAGCTCTCTCCGGCGAACCCCGCTACCGAATCGATCAACTCCACCGCGCGATCTATCGGGAAGCGGCCACCGGCTTCGAAGAGATTCTTACGCTGCCGGCTGGCCTGCGCGCGGCGTTGGCCCAGCGATTCAACTACGAAGCGCTCGAAGCCGTCCGCAGCGAAACCTCGTCCGACGGCACGCGCAAGACCTTGTTTCGCACCGTCGATGGCGCGGCCGTCGAGACAGTGCAAATGCCGACCGAGCGACCCGGCGCCACCACTATCTGCCTCAGTTCCCAGGCCGGTTGCGGCATGGGCTGCACCTTTTGCGCCACCGGCGCCATGGGTCTCACCCGCAACCTGACCGCCAGCGAGATCGTCGACCAGTTCCTCCACTTCCGGCGGCGCTCGGACGGGCGTCAGACGCCCGACCGGGCGGTCTTCATGGGAATGGGCGAGCCACTGGCCAACCTGCGAGAAGTGCAACGAGCGGTACGCACGCTCGTGGACCCCGCGGCCGTTGGACTCAGCCCCCGCCGCGTCACCGTGTCGACCGTCGGCTTGACCAGGGGCATCCACGCCATGGCCGGCTGGGGGCTGCCCGTCAGCCTGGCGATCTCGCTCCATGCCCCGAACGATGGAGTCCGGGCTCAGCTTGTGCCCCTTGCTCGCCGACTCCCGCTTGGCTCCCTGATGGAGGCCAGTCGCCGCTACCAGCAGCAGGCTCGGCGACGGGTCACATACGAATACACGCTGCTGGACGGTGTGAACGACTCGCTGTCGCAGGCCGCCGACCTGGCGCGGTTGCTACGCGGCCAGCGCTGTCACGTGAACCTGATTCCGTTCAACGCCTATCCGGGAGCGCGCTACCGCCCCACGCCGCGCGACGGAATCCGGGCCTTTCGCGACGCCCTGCGCGAGCGTGGCCTGCGGGCCACGATTCGGCGAACCCGTGGACGGGACATCTCCGGGGCCTGCGGACAGTTGCACGCGGGATCGCTAACCCGCGGGTAGCGGGCGGGCGTGCGCGTCGGACCGGTTCGGCTTATCTTCGGGGCGACGGCGGGCAGAAAGGCGCTGCGTCTGGTGAACGATCGGGCAATGCGGCCGGTGGTGACGAAGCGCCGCGATGCACAGGGGCGCCCGCGATGAGCCAGGTCCTGATCGCCCCCTCCATCCTGTCCGCCGACTTCGCGTCGCTCGGAAGTCAGGTCCGCGAAGCGGAGGCCGGCGGCGCCGACTGGATCCACGTGGACGTCATGGACGGCCACTTCGTCCCCCAAATCAGCTTCGGCGAGCCGATCGTTCGGGCCCTGCGGCCGGTCACGGGACTGCCGCTCGACGTGCATCTGATGATCGAGCCGGTTGACCCGCATCTGGAGACATTCGCGGCGGCGGGCGCGGATTCGATCACCATCCACGTCGAGGCAACGCCCGACCCGGCTCGCACGCTCCGGACCATCCGCGACCTGGGCGTTCGACCCGGACTCACCCTGCGCCCCGGCACACCGGCCTGGGCCTTATGGCCGTACCTGGACCTTGCGGACATCGTGCTGGTGATGACCGTGGAGCCGGGACGCGGCGGCCAAGCCTTCATGCCGGACATGCTGCCGCGAATCCAGCAGGTGGCCGAGCGGCTGGATGCGCTCGACGGCGAACGCTGGCTCCAAGTCGACGGTGGGTTAAACGCGACAACCACCGGCGCGGCCGTAACGGCCGGAGCGCAGGTCATCGTTGCCGGATCGGCGGTATTTGGAGATGCGGGAGGCGTCGCGGCCGCGATTGACGGCCTGCGCGGGGCGGCCGCGGGTTAACCCAGGCGGTCGACCGTGCGAATACAGCGCGTGCAAATCTTCACGCGCTGATAACGGCCATCAATCATCAGCCGCTTGCGCTGAACGTTGACCGACCACATCTTCTGTTTGCGTGGCGCTTTGCGTTCCCAGCGACCGGACGCCGAATGGCGAATGTGTCGGCCGAACTGGGGGCGAGCGTCGCAAACGTCACAGCGTGCCAAGGGCGCACCTACTCCGTTGACGCAATCCTGAACGCGTCTCTAAGATCAAGTTTCACCATGCTAGCACCGCAAGAATGTGGCCCCGAATGACGCTGGCAGATTCCCGCACTGAGGCCGCCGACCTGCGCGACGGCCGACGCTTCATGCACGCCATCGAGTACAGCCTGCGCTGGCTCGAGATCAACGCCGAGGCGATCGACCGCCTCAACGTCTACCCCGTCCCCGACGGCGATACCGGCACCAACATGGTGCTCACCTTGCGAGCCGCCATCCGCGAGGCCACCGACAACCCGTCCGACAACGTCGATGTCGTGGCGGCCAGCCTGGCGCGCGGCGCCCTGCTGGGCGCGCGCGGCAACTCGGGCGTCATCCTGTCCCAGATCATCCGCGGCCTCGCCGAGGGCCTCGACGGCCACCGCGAGTTCGGCATTCCTGAATTCAGCACCGCCCTCGAGCGCGCCTACCAGGTCGGCTACAAGGCCGTCACCAACCCGGTGGAGGGCACCATCCTCACCGTGGCGCGCGACGCCGGCGAGGCCGCCCAGGCGGCGCAGTCGCAGGTCGATTCGGTTGAAGACCTCATCGCCCAGGTCGTCGACGCAACCCGCGAGTCCGTGGCCAACACCCCCAATCTGCTGGACGTCCTCGCCGAGGCCGGCGTGGTGGATGCCGGCGGCCAGGGGCTGCACGTGATCTACGAGGGTTTTCTGCGGTCGTTGCGCGGCGAGCCGCTGCCGGAGACGGCCGACGTGGATCGCGCCACGGACGTCTTTGCCGTCTTCGCCGACATCCACCAAGGCGACGAGCACGGCTTCTGCACCGAGTTCGTTGTCCACGGTGACGACCTGGACGCTGATGCGATGCGAAACGATTTCGCCAAGATCGGCGAGTCCCTGTTGGTCGTTGGCGACGCCAGCCTGGTGCGCGTGCATATGCATACCGAGCGACCGGGCGACGCCTTCAACAGGGCCATGGCCTACGGCGAGATTGATCAGCTCAAAGCCGACAACATGGACCTGCAAACGGCGCAAAATCTCGCGGGGGCGCTGTCTGAGGCGTCCGAACCGCCGCCGCCCGCCAACGGTGTGATCGCCGTCGCCAGCGGCGACGGGCTGGAAGAGGTCTTCCGCAGCCTGGGTGTGGATGTCGTCCGCGGCGGCCAGAGCATGAACCCCAGCGCCGGCGAACTGCTGGAAGCGATCGACCGCACACCCGACGACTGGGCCGTGGTGCTCCCCAACAACTCCAACATCTACCTGACGGCGCGGCAGGCGGCGGAGCAATCCGACAAGAATGTGCATGTGATTGCCACGCGCACGCTCCCGCAGGGATTTTCCGCCGCCCTGGCGTTCAATCCCGCCGACGCCTCCGAGGACAACGCCGAGGCCATGAGCGAAGCCGCCGGCGACGTCACCACCCTGGAAGTCACCCAGGCCGTGCGCGACGCCGTGCTGGACGGCAACCCCGTCGCCGAGGGCGAATACATGGGGCTGCTGGACGACAAGTTTGTGGCGCGCGGCGAGACGCCGCATCCGGTCATCATGCAAATGCTCGAACATGTCGCGGACGACGAGCCGGAAGCCCTTACGATCTACGTGGGACAGGCCACGCCGGCCGATCGGGCCGACGAACTCGCGTCCGAGATCAGCGAGCGCTACCCGGACATGGATGTACAGACAGTGGCGGGCGGCCAGGACCACTACGACTACATCATCGCGGCTGAGTAGCGGCACGTTGCGCGGATGACGGCCGAGCCCGAGCCGGCGCTGGCGCGCGAAGCGCGACGCTTGCTGGAGGCGGAGGCGGCGGCCGGGTTCGACGACTCGTCGACGACTGGCGGGCTGTCGCGCTGGGTTGCCGGTCAGGGCGACGGCGTTGGTTCGCTGGCCCGCCTGTCGCAGTACTCGCGACTACGGCCGCGCACGCGCAAGGACCTCGCACGCGCTGTCCTGTCCGATCTGGGAACTACCAGGGCGGCGTCCTCTCGCGGACGCGATGCCGATGCGACCGTCACGGTGCTGCCCGGTGTGGGACCTACGGCCGAGAAGCGGCTGGCCGCGCTGGACATCAAGACGATCGGGGACCTGCTCCACCACCGGCCGCGCCGCTACATCGACCACTCATCAGTCGTGCCGATCGCCGAGGCCGAACCGGGACGCGAAGTCACCGTGATCGGCGACGTGGTTGAAATCAGGGCCAGACCTTCGCGATCCGGTCGTGTGCGCGTGGTCGAGGCGGCCATTGCCGACGAGACAGGGCAGATCCTGGCCGTCTGGTTCAACCAGGTCTACCTGGCCAAGACCCTGCGCGGGCGACGCAACGTGGCCTTTGCGGGCCGGGTGGAATCGGCCGCCTACGACCGCCAGCTCACGAGCCCCGAGTACGAGTTGGACGTACATCGCATGGTGCATGCCGGTCGCTTGGTTCCGGTCTATCCGCTGACGCGCGGACTATCGCAGCGTCAGCTGCGCCGCTGGATGGCGCTGGCGGTTGACGACTATGCGAACGCCGTGCCGGAAACGCTGACCGCGGCGCAACGCCGGGCGCATGGTCTGCCCGACATCGCAACGGCTATCCGCAATCTCCACTTTCCGGTTGATGCTGTCGCCCAGGAGGCCGCCGCGCGGCGCTTCGCGTTCGCGGAGTTGCTGGTCTACCAACTGGCCGTCCTGCGCCGCCGCCAGACCTGGCGCGAGAGCCAGCCCGGACGCCCCGTTCACATTGACCATGACGCCTTGAAGGCATTCGGCGGCCAGCTGCCGTTCAAGCTGACGGACGGACAGCGCGTGGCCGTGGCCGAGGTGCTGAACGACTTGCGGCGCGACCGGCCCATGAGCCGGCTGCTGCAGGGCGACGTCGGTTCCGGCAAGACCGTGGTGGCCGCCGGCGCGCTGCACGCCATCGTCGGCGATGGCTGGCAGGGCGCCATCATGGCCCCCACCGAAGTGCTGGCCGAACAGCACGCCGCCACCCTCCGCGAACTGATGACACCGCTGGGTGTCCGCGTGGAACTGGTTACGGGCAGCGTTCCGGCTGGCGAGAAACGGCGTATCTGGCGCGACGTGGAGCGCGGCGGCGTACACGTGGTGGTCGGCACGCAGGCCATCATCCAGCGCAGCGCCAGGTTCGCTCGTCTGAACCTGGCGGTCGTGGACGAGCAGCACCGCTTCGGCGTGCAGCAGCGCGGCGAGATTCGCTCCAAGGGCTACAACCCGCACCTGCTGGCCATGTCCGCCACGCCCATCCCGCGCACGCTCGCGCTGACGGTCTACGGCGACCTGGACGTCAGCGTCCTCCGCGAGTTGCCGAAGGGCCGCCGGCCGGTCAAGACGTCGTTCGTGCCCAGCCACCGCCGCGGCGACGCCTACGCGTTCATTCGGCGCGAGGTAGCGGCCGGGCATCAGGCGTTCATCGTGTTTCCGATCATCGAGGAGTCGGAAAGTCTCAACGCCCGCGCCGCGACCGAGGAGCACAAACGGCTCACCCGCGGCACCTTCGCCGACTTGGCCGACGACGTGGGACTGCTGCACGGCCGCATGAGCGCCGCCGCCAAGGAGCGTGTCATGCGCGCCTTCCGCGACGGGAAGATCAAGATCCTGGTCAGCACCGCGGTCATCGAGGTGGGCATCGATGTCCCCAACGCATCGATAATCCTGATCGAAGGCGCCGAGCGCTTCGGGCTGGCGCAGCTTCATCAGTTGCGCGGGCGCGTTGGCCGCGGCGGCCAGGACGCGCATTGCCTGCTGATGAGCGAGACGACGGACCCCAGGGAAAACGCCCGGCTGCGCACGCTGCAGACGGTGCACGACGGCTTTACGCTGGCGGAGCGCGATCTCGAGTTGCGCGGGCCGGGCGACGTGATTGGAACGCGGCAGAGCGGGGCGCTGGGATTCCGCTTTGCGTCGGTCACCGATCTCCCAACCATCCAGTCGGCGCGCGTCGACGCCGAAGCCATGATTCGTGCGGACCCCGAACTGACCCGGCCCGAACACGCCGGGCTGGCCGCCGCCGTGGCCCGTCTGCTGCAACGCAACGAGTGGAACTGAGGACGGAGTGGCGGCGCGCGGCCGTGGTCTGACGATTACCGCCGGCGTCCATCGGGGGCGTCGACTGCGCGTCCCGCCCGGCATCCGTCCCACCACGGACCGGGTCAGGGCGGCTATCTTCGATGCGTTACAGGGCCCGCCGCCCGAGCGTGTGCTGGATCTCTACGCCGGTTCCGGCGCGTTTGGCATTGAGGCCTTGAGTCGCGGCGCCGGGTACGCATGCTTCATCGAGCGCAGCCGCCGCGCCGCCGCCGTGATCAGACAGAACCTGGACCTCCTGGATCTCCGCCAACAGGGCCGGGTTGTGGTCGGAGACGCGCGACGCGTAGCACCGGCCCGCGGTGCGCCGTTCGGCCTGGTCTTCGCCGATCCCCCCTACGCCGACGATCCCTGGGTAGCGCTGTTCGACGCCCTGGAAACTCCGGGCGTACTGGCGCCTGACGCGATGGTTGTGACCGAGACCGGCAGCCGAGCCGGTCCGCCGCTGGCGCCGTATGGATGGAGCCGCCTGAAGGTGCGCCGTCATGGCGACGCGACGTTCGCGGTCTTCGTCCGGGAGGCGCCCCTGAGCGAGGAGCCTTGATTAGAGAAGCCGTCGCTATAATGCCCAAGGTGTGTTGGAAGGACAGGCCGTGCGCGCGCTGTTTCCCGCGACCTTCGACCCGGTCACCAACGGTCACATGGACATCCTGAGCCGGACGGCCGGTGTTTTTGACACGGTCGTGGCCGGTGTGTTCGAAAACCAACGGGGTGACACGCTGTTCACGGCGGACGAGCGTCTGGCCCTGCTGGAAACCGCCGTGGCGCACCTGCCGAACGTCGAGGCGCGCATCTACTCGGGGCTGACCGTAGACTTTGCCCGAAAGGCCGGGGCCGGTGTGCTGGTTCGAGGTCTGCGCGCCGTGTCAGACTTCGAGTACGAATTCGCGCTCTCAGCCATGAATCGACGCTTGCATCCGGATATCGACACGATGTTCTTTCTCTCGGCCCCCGAACACGCATTCGTCAGTTCATCGCTCATTCGTGAGATCGGGGCGCTCGGCCGTTCGGTCGCGCCGTTCGTCCCGCCAAACGTCGCGGCCGCCGTCGGCGAGAAATTCGCCGTACCCCAAGGGCGGAGGTAGTTCGCCATCGACCTCATAAACCTGATTGAACGACTGGAAACGTTGCTACGTCATGCTCAGCGCGTGCCGTTGACCCACAAGGTCATGGTCGACGAGCGCGCCCTGCTGACAGTCGTGGATGAAATGCGAATACGCATTCCCGAAGAGATTCGCGAAGCGCGTCGAGTCATGCGCCAGCGTGACCAGATCCCGCAAGCGGCTCAGATGGAAGCCGAGAGCATCGTCCAGGAGGCGCGTGAGCAGGCCGAGCAGATGATTCGCGACGAAGAGATCGTGAAGGCGTCTGAGGCGCACGCCCTGCAACTGATCCAGGAAGCGGAGGAGCGCATGGACGCCTCCCGCGAGGAAATGGACCTCTATGCGCTGAGCATGCTGCGTGACCTGGAGAGCCGATTGGAGTCCCATCTCACCAGCATCCGCCGCGGCGTGGCCGCGCTTGACCAGGGCGACGCCGAACCGGTTGAATTCGACGAAGAGCCTGTCTGAGCCGCGCTGGACCGCTCGCGGGCCCGACCTGAAGATCACCGGTGGCCGACTACATCTTCAACGTCGCGCGCGTGCTCGCGCAGACCTCCGGGCCGAGCCGCACGGTCGAGGTGGACGCTCCGGCATCCGTGTTAGACGTTCCGGAACTCCGCGGGCCTGTGCGGGGCACGGCGCGCTTCACGCGGCTGTCCGACGCCGTTCTCGTCACCGGACAGATGCGAGTCCCGGCGCGCCTGCCCTGCGCTCGCTGTACCGACGACGTCGACGTCGAGTTCGAGTTTGAACTGGACGACCAGTTCGTGCCGCGTATTGATCCGGTGCGTGGCGGTGTGATCGATCCGGGTGACCGCTGGCAGCTTGATCCGGGCCACAATCTTGATCTCTCTCAGGTGCTGGCCGAGGGCGCGATCAGCGCGCTGCCCCCGCGCGTCGTCTGCGCCGGACCGTGCGAAGCGCCCTGGGACGGTACGGCTATGAGCCGGCCGGTGGTGGATCCGCGCCTAGCGCCACTGGAACGCCTGCGCCGCCAAATGCTCCACAAAGACGACGAATCTCATGGATAATGGCGGGTTATGACTCCTCTGCCCAAACGTCGGCTCACCCGTTCGCGCTCGCGCGCCCGCCGCCATTCGGCTCGCGCGCGCCGACCGAATCTCGGGCGCTGTCCGACCTGTCATCGGTTGGTGGTCAGTCACCAGGTATGTCCCCTGTGCGGGAACTACCGCGGCAATCTGGTCATCGAGCCTTCCGAACAAGCCGTCAAGTACCGCTAGCCGGGAGATCCGGTACAACCCACCATGGCGCCTGAACAGGCCCGGGCCGCGTTTATCTTTCCGGGCCAGGGTTCCCAGGCGCCGGGGATGGGCCGCGACTTGCGTGAATCCTCGGCCGCCGCCCGCGACGTGTGGCAGGCGGCCGATGCCAGCTATGGCGTCTCGCTCAGCGAATTGACCGGCGCGGCCAGTCCGGAAGACCTCCAGCCGACCGACGTTCAGCAGCCGGCCATTGTCGCGGCCTCCGTCGCCGCCTTCGCGGCCTTCAACGAGGTGCTTGGCGTCGCCGGCGCTGCGGTAACGGCCAACCGATATCCCGTGGACGTCGTCGCCCTTGCCGGCCATAGCGTTGGCCTGGTGTCTGCCGTCGTGGCCGCCGGCTGCACCGCCGTTGGCGAGGCCGTGGCTCTGGTGCGCGACCGCGGCCGCTTCATGGCCGCGGCGGCCTTCGATAAGCCCGGCCGCATGGTGGCAGTGCTGGGTCTCGACGCGGACGCTGTCGAAGACTTGGCCTCCACAATCCGCGCGGAGATTCCTGGCAGCTATCTCGCCGTGGCCAACGTCAACGCGCCCGGCCAGGTGGTGGTTGCCGGCGATCTGGCCGCCATTGATCGCATCGTGAACCAAGGCCGCAAGGCCGGGGCGCGCCGCGTGATTCCGCTCAACGTCAGCGGCGCCTTCCACTCCGTGGCGATGCTGCCGGCCCAGGCGCAAATGCGCGAACGCCTGCTGGCCGTCGGAATCGATCCCCCGGCAGCGCCCGTGATCAGTAACATCGACGCTGGACATCTCGTAGACCCGTCGGCTATCCGGTCCGAGCTGGCGAATCACATCGCGGCTCCGGTCCGCTGGCTGGACGGCATCCGGGCAATCGAGGCGCTGGACGTGCGGCACATCGTGGAGTTTGGACACGGTTCGGTCCTTACCGGCATGCTGCGGCGCACGGTGAAAGGCATTTCCTTGCATAACGTGAGCGATATGGACTCGGCCCACGCGCTGGCCGCTGCGCTGACCAATGGGTAGCGACGGGCGCCTGACCGGGGCGCGCACGCTCGTCACCGGCGCTTCCGGCGCGCTTGGCCGCGCCTTTGCGCGCCGGCTGGCGGCCGAAGGCGCCGACCTGGTCCTGCACTACAACTCGAACGCGAAGCAGGCCGACGAACTTGCCTCGGAGATTCGCTCCAACGGTGGAAGCGCGGTCGTCATCGGCGCCGACCTGTCCACGGTCGAAGGCGCCGAGCTGATCGTGGACCAGGCCCGGGAAGCCCTCGGCGGTCTGGACGTCCTGGTCAACAACGCCGGCACCACCCGCGACAACCTGCTGATGCGCATGTCCGACGAGCAGTGGGACACCGTCATGAACACCAACCTGCGCTCGGCCTTCGTCTGCTCGCGCCGCGCGGTCCGCGGCATGATCCGCCAGCGCAGCGGTCGCATCATCAACATCGCTTCGGTCGTCGGTCTCCGGGGCAATGCCGGGCAGGCGAACTACGCCGCCGCCAAGGCCGGCCTCATCGGCTTTACCCGCGCCCTGGCCCAGGAAGTCGGCAGCCGCGGCATCACCGTCAACGCCGTGGCGCCCGGCTTCGTCATCTCGCCGCTAACGGACGTCATCCCCGACAAACTGCGCGGGCAAGCGCTGGACGCGATTCCGCTGGGTCGCTTCGCCGACCCGGACGACATTGCGGGAGCCGTAGCCTTCCTCGCATCGGACGACGGCGCCTATGTCACCGGTCATGTGCTGACCGTTGACGGCGGCCTCGCCATGGGCTGACCCATGTTCGAAAAGGTGCTCGTCGCCAATCGGGGCGAGATGGCCGTCCGTATCATCCGCGCCTGCCGCGACCTGGGCGTGCGTACCGTCGCGATCTATTCCGAAGCCGACGCCGACGGCCTCCCTGTCCAGTTGGCCGACGAATCGGTCTGCATCGGCCCTGCGCCCGTCGCCGCCAGCTACCTCAACGTGCCCCACATCATCGCGGCCGGGCTGAACACCGGCTGCGACGCCGTCCATCCCGGCGCGGGGTTCCTGGCTGAAAACGCCTACTTCGCCGAAGCCTGCGAGCGTTACCGCATCACCTTCATCGGCCCCACGCCCGACAACATGCGCATGATGGGCGAGAAGACCCGCGCCCGCGAAGCCGCCGTGGCGGCCGGCTTGCCTGTCATCCCCGGCTCCGACGGCCCGGTGGCCGACGTCAACGAGGCCAAGACAATCGCCCGCGAAATTGGTTTCCCCGTCATGCTCAAGGCGGCCGGCGGCGGCGGTGGGCGCGGCATCCGGCGGGTCAGCGATGTCGACGACCTCGTCACCCTCTTCCCGCTGGCCCAGGCCGAAGCCCGCAGCTCCTTCGGCAACGCCGACCTCTACGTGGAAAAGCAGATCGAACGCTCCCGCCACGTCGAGATTCAGGTCCTGGGCGACGGCTCAAACGTCCTGCACCTCGGCCACCGCGAGTGCTCCATCCAGCGCCGCTTCCAAAAGCTGATTGAGGAAGCGCCCGCCCCGAGCCTGAGCGGCCGCCAGGGTGATCGCGTCGCGCGAGCCGCCGTTCGGCTTGCCGAGTCCATCGACTATCGCGGCGCCGGCACGGTCGAGTTCCTGCTCGACGACCAGAACCGCTTCTACTTCATCGAGACCAACACCCGCATCCAGGTGGAACATCCCGCCACCGAGGAAATCACCGGCATCGACATCGTCCGCGCGCAACTCCGGATTGCCGCCGGCGAACCCACCGGCCTGCGCCAGCGCAACATCCGGCTCACCGGCCACGCCATCGAGTACCGCCTCCTGGCCGAGGACCCCGAGCGCGACTTCCGGCCCGACGCCGGCACCGTCACCGATCTGCGACTTCCTGGTGGACCCGGCGTCCGCGTGGATACCCACCTCTACGCCGGCTGCGAAGTCTCGCCCTTCTACGACTCCCTCCTGGCCAAGCTGATCGTCTACGGCGACACCCGCGACGAAGCCATCAAGCGCTCCCGCCGTGCCCTGGCCGAAACCCGGATCGAAGGTCCCGCCACCAACCTGGATCTGCACCGCGCCATCCTCCAGGACCAGCGCTTCGTCTCCGCCGATTACGACTTGGGCTACGTCACGGGCACACCCGTCCCGCTCGCGGAACCCGCCGGCTAGGCCCATGGCCGCGCGACGGCGACGGCGTGGCCGGCGATTGGCGCGCGAAACAGCAATGCGACTGATCTACGAGGGCGACATGGCCCAGCGCTCGCCCCTTGAACTGCTGCAAATCCGGGAACGCGAGCTACGCCTTGACGACGACACCGCCGCCTACTCGCGTGTGCTTGTGGATGCCGTAAGCGCCAATCATGAGCAACTCGATGCTGCTATCGGACGCCTCACCCCCGCCTGGCCCGTCGACCAAATGGCCCGCCTGGACGTTGCCATCATGCGCATTGCCCTGGCTGAAATTGACGCTGGCGACACGCCCGTGGCCGTCGCTATCAACGAAGCCGTCGAACTGGCCAAGCGCTATTGCGCCGAGGGCGCCGCCCCAATGATCAACGGGGCGTTAGGATCGTACGTACGACAGGGCGCGGCCTCCGCCGTGCCTGATCACCAGGGCTGACTGAATGGCCGAAGCCGACCAGGCGCTACCCGACCCGACGCAATCCCAGGAAGAACTGGGCGGCGTCATGTCGCTGCGCGAGCACCTCGACGAGCTGCGCAAGCGGCTCACCGTTGCGATTCTGGCGATCATCCTCGCCAGCTTCGTGGTCTGGCCGTTCAAGGACTTCGTCTTCTACTTCGTCCAGCTGCCGCTGCCCCGCGGCGCCGTCCTGCAGCAAATCGCGGTAACCGAGACGCTCTTCACCTTCGTCAAGATCTCGTTCATCGTCGGCTTCGGCCTGGCCAGCCCCATCGTTGCCTACGAAGTTCTCGCCTTCGTCGCGCCCGGTCTCTATCCCCACGAGCGCCGCTGGCTCTTCATGAGCATTCCTGCAATTGCCCTGGCTTTCCTTGCTGGCGTGGCTTTCGCCTGGTTCATTGTGCTGCGCTTCACGGTCGGCTTCCTGGCCGGATTCGCGCCCGCCACCATCAGCACCGAGTTCACCGTCGACGGCTGGGTCTCGTTCGTCTTACGCATCCTGCTGGCCGTCGGCCTGGCCTTCGAAACCCCGTTCATCATCTTTGCCCTGGCCAAGATCGGCATCGTCACCGCCGACAGCCTTGCCCAACAGCGCCGCTACGCCATCGTCGCCATCGCCGTGATTTCGGCCATCATCACGCCAACGCCCGACCCGTTCACCCAGGCTTCGGTTGGGATTCCGCTCTACGCCCTCTATGAGGTCGGCGTCGTCCTGGCCCGCGTGGCCGCGCCGGCTGACCGGCCCGACGACGAGACGGAACCGGAACCCGACCCCGAAAACGACGGCTCGGTTCCCACCACCGCCTAGCGCGTCTCCGGCCCTGAGACCGGCGTGTCCGGCAGCGTGAGACCCAGGTCTGCGGCCGCGCGCTGAAAGTCCTTCGGCGGCGCTGCCGCCGCCAGCCAGCGCCCGCCCGTCTCGTCCGCAAAGCCCAGCGTCCACGCGTGCAACATCACCCGTGCGCCCTGTGCCGGCCCGCCGTACGTCGCGTCGCCCGTGATCGGGTGACCGATGGCCGCCAAATGCACCCGGATTTGGTGCGTGCGCCCGGTTACTGGACTCGCCTCCACCAGCGCCCTGCCGCCTGAACTGTCCAGCACCCGGTAGTTCGTCACGGCCGGCCGTCCCCGCCGCGCCACCGCCATCCGGGTCCGGTGCGTCGGGTGTCGCCCAATCGGCGCGTCGATGCGCCCCCGCGGCGGATCTGGTATCCCCAGCGCAATCAGCAGATACCGTTTGCGCACCTCTCGCTGTTCGAACGCCGTCGCCAGGTGCGCGTACATCGCCCGCGTGCGCGCCATCACCACCGCCCCCGAGGTGTCCTTATCCAGCCGATGCACGATCCCCGGACGCCGCGGGTGCCCCACGCCCGCAAGCTCCGGGTAGTGCGCCAGCAGCCGGTGCGCCAGCGTCCCGCGGCTCGCCCCCGCCCCCGGATGCATCACCATCCCCGCCGGCTTGTCCACCGCCACGAACCCGTCAGTCGTCAGCAGCCGCACCAGCGGCCCCGGCTCCGGCTCAAGCTCTGCCTCTACCGCCGGCAACTCGCCATCCACGATGTCCCCGTCTCGCAGCCGTCGCGACGGCGCCACGACCTGCCCGTTCACCCTCACCTGCCCGTCCCGGATCAGCCGCGCCGCCCTCGTCCGCGAAACGTCCTGCAACGACTCCGCCACAAACGCATCCAACCGCGCTCCACGCGCCGCGCCCGCATAGGTCAACTCGAAACGCTCCGCCGGTTCGGCCATTTCGGCTCGGGACTAGGTGAGGTGGAACCGCGGAGGGCGTCGCCTAGCCATCATTTTCCGCCCGCGACCGCACTTCGACTTCCCCAATTGACACGTACCCCTCGTGGCCCCCATTCGCCAGCAACCGCAGCACCACGTAGCGCGTCACCTCGGTCGGAATCTCGATCCGCACGCTCGGCGCCGGGTCCAGGTCCGCCTGCCGGATGAACTTCATACCGCTGGGGTCCTCCCGCGGATCGACCTCCCGCGACGTAAACACCTGCACCCGCCGCGGATAGCTGTCCGCCGGCTCATCCGGGTGATTCATGATGTCGAGCGTCGCTATCGGCGTCCGCAGGTTCATCTTCAGCACCACGTCCTGCGGAAACCGCGCGTCGCTCGAGCGCCAGGCTGCAAAGTCCGCTTCATTCAGGCCATCCACCAGCATCTCCGGACCGTGCCCCTCCTGCGCTCCCGCCGGCGAATACGCCCGCCCGCCCACCGCCGAAGCCGACACCAGCGCCCCCTTGCTGCGGTCGGCCCCATCGAACAGCAGCCGCATCTTCACCGCCAGGTCGCCCCGCAGGTCGCTCCCGTTCGACACGATGAACAGCTGCACCGCCATCAGCAATGACAGGGTCAGCACAATTCCCACCGGCAGCCAGTTCCAGGAAATCACGTTGCGTCGCAAGGCCGTGCGGTCCAGTTCCTCCCGCCGCTCCAGTTGCTTCTGGCACACCTCGCACACGTAGCCCCAGTCCGAGTCGCTCAGCGCCTCGTCGCAGAACAGCCGCGCGCAGTGGTCGCAGCGCTGGGTGGCCACCCGCGTCGGATACACGGTGCAGCGGTACAGCGCCAACTCACGCGCGCTCTCCGCAAAGATGCGGCGGCTGGGCGGACGTTTCGCCGGTTCGCCAACTCGCATCGCTGGACCCATCCGTCGCCGTTTCCCTGCGCGTGTGACGGTGTCCAGGACCCGGCATCCCGGCGGCGCGCGTCCTCCGCGCACCGCAAAGCGCAGCCTCGTCTCAATATACTCGTGTCAGTTACTCCGCCGCCGGCACGAACCGTCTGGCGGTGAGTCGCTCTGGTCGTGCCTTCCCGATTGGGGAGGCCGCCGTCTTCTCCCTCTCCCCGTGGGAGGAGGGTTGGGGTGAGGGTCTTCCGCGCACCCCGCCATGAGTGACGCACCACCAGGCGCACCGCCCCGTCGGCGATCTCCGCTGAGGCGCCATGCTCCGCCGCAACAGCAACATCCTGCTCGAGATCGCCGAAACCGTCCTCCTCGCCGCTCTCATCTTCTTCGGCACCCGCCTGCTCGTGCAGAACTTCCTCGTCGAAGGCCCCAGCATGTCCCCCAGTCTGGCCGACTCCGAGTTTCTCCTCGTCAACAAGCTCTCCTACTTGGCCGAGGATCCGCAGCGCGGCGATGTCATCGTCTTCCGCTCCCCTCGCAGTCCCGACGAGGACTTGGTCAAACGCGTAATTGGCCTGCCGAACGATGAGGTCGAAATCCGCGCCGGACAGGTCCTCGTCAACGGCCACCTCGTCGATGAGTCCAGCTACTTCAACGGTCCGATCGGACGAGACACGCCCCCCCGGCGCGTGCCTCAGGACTCCTACTTCGTCATGGGCGACAACCGCCTGCAGAGCCGCGACTCCCGCGATATCGGCGCCGTGCCCCGCGCCTCAATCGTCGGACAGGTGTGGCTCGTGTACTGGCCGCCCGGCAAGTTCGGATTCCTGCCTGAAGCCGCCCCCGCCTTGGTGCCCGTGCCCGAGCGCATCCCCGACATTTCACCGCCCACCGGAGCGGTAGGTCCCTAGCTCGGCCAGGCCTCCACCAGGCGCCGCTTCGTCTGATCCAGCGTCTCCGGCATCACCTTCACGTCCCCCGTCACCGGCATGAAATTCGTGTCGCCTGCCCAGCGCGGCACCACGTGAAAGTGCAGGTGCGCCGGAATCCCCGCGCCCGCCGCCGACCCTAGGTTCATCCCCACGTTATAGCCGTCCGGCGCAAACGCCTCCTGCAACGCCACCCGCGACTGCACCACCAGCGACATCAACTCCCCCGCCTCATCCGGTTCCAGTTCATCCAGGTCCGCCACGTGCCGGTACGGCAGCGCCAGCACATGCCCATTGTTATACGGATACAGATTCAACGTCACGTACCCCAGTCGCCCCGCATGCACGATCAGTTCCGGCAACTCCTCCGCCAACTCCACCGCCACGCAAAACGGACACCCCCCATCGTCCCGCTTCTCCCCCCGCACATACGCCATCCGCCAAGGACTCCACAAACGCTGCGAAGGCAAAGCCATCTCCGGCACAGAGGGCGACCGTTCGGCAGCCGCTGACATTGGCGGTGATCTTACCGATGGCGCCTTCTCGATCGGCTTGGCCGCAGCACCACAGCCACTGATCTCAGTCTTCTGTCGTCGGTGTAGCTGGCGAACCGGCCTGGCGCGGTCCGACATCGCCTATGGCACGCTGAAACCCTTACGGGTCAGCCGCCGGTAACTGGTCCGGCGAGCCGAACGGCGGCGATGATGATGCCCGTTGCCGCCGAAACCAGCAGCAACATCCACGCTGCGAGCGCGAACTTGAGGTTAGCCAGGTCGGCTTTTGTCGCGTAGTGCCTGAGACTCCGCTCCAGTTCCTCGCGCAACTCCGCACGCGTCAGCGGTGCCACCGTCATTCGTTCCTCCCTGCGCCCAGGTTCCCGTTCCGCGCAGTCGAGGCGACGGCGGGCCAGTAAGTCATCATCCGGTCCGCCCGCCCTGATTGTACCGCCGAATGTCCGGCATCCCGGTTCCAGAGACTGGCATTTCCGCACTTGCTACGATTCGCTCCCATGAGCCTGCAAGCCCACTACAGCCCCGTCGCCCAGGCGATGGAGCAAAACCCGTTGCGGCCCAGCTGGACCATGCAGCGGCCCGGCCTCATCAGCCTGGCCTACGGCTTCCCCGATTCCGCTAGCTTTCCCTACGACGAGTTGGCCGAGACAACCGCCGCGCTCATGGCCGACCACAACGCCGAAGCCCTCCAATACGGCCCCGTGTCCGGCCCCGAACCCCTGCGCAGCTTCCTGGCCGACTGGGTAAGCGCCACCGAAGGGCTGGACGTCGGCCCCGACAACATCATGATCACCAGCGGCGCCTCCCAGGGCATCGCGCTCGCCGCCCGGCTGCTCGTCCCGCCCGGCGGAACCGTCATCGTCGAGTCGCCCACCTTCATCGGCGCCCTTTGGTTCTTCCGCGGCCTTGGCATCAACGTCGTCGGCGTGGACACCGACGCCCAGGGCATCGTCCCCGGCGCGCTGCGCGAAACGGTCACCCGCCAGCGCCAGGCCGGCGCCCACGTCTCCCTCGTCTACACCATGCCCACCGTCCACAACCCCGTCGGCTTCAACGCCCCGCTGGAACGCCGCCGAGCGCTGGCCGAGGTCGGCGAGGAACTGGACCTGGTCTTCCTGGAGGACGACGCCTACGGCGACCTCATCTTCGAAGGCGACCGCCCCCCGGCCCTTTACTCCATTGCCGGCAAAGAGCGCGTCATTAAGCTGGGAACCCTCTCCAAGCTCGTCGCCGGCGGCATGCGCCTGGGTTGGGCCGTCGCCGAGGCAGACGACATCTCCCGCATGTGCGGTCTCAAGGCGGACAGCGCCACCAGTCCCTTCGCCGCCTGGGTCACCGGCGCCTACCTGCAAAGCGGCGCCCTGGCAAAGCGCCTGCCCAGCCTGCTGGACCTCTACCGCAGGCGCCGCGACGCCATGCTCCAGGAACTCGAGCCCCTCCGCGACCTCGGCTGCGACTGGATCACCCCCGTCGGCGGCTTCTTCATCTGGCTGGAGCTACCCGCAGGCGCCGACAGCGAGACCATCCGCGAACGCGCCGAGGAAAACGGTGTCACCTACCTCGCCGGCCACCACTGCTTCGCCGACGACTGCAACCGCCGCTGCATCCGCCTCGCCTACAGCTACATCCCCGAAGACCAACTCCGCCAAGGCACCCGCCGCCTCGTCCAAACCCTCCAAACCGAACTCACGCCCTCCGCCGCCAACTAGGCCCCGCGAGGCTCAACGCGCTACGCGATCCAGGTCGTGGCCGGCATGCGCAGCCCCCGGTACCCCGGCTTCTCCTCCGACCGCCCGGCCACCGACAAAGCTCGGTTCGGCGAACAGCTAACCTGCACCCACCCGCGCCACAGCGCCGACCGGGTCTCGGAGTCCGTCAGGTTCGAGTCGAATGGCCCTGCGCATGCACGCCGCCGGCGAGATCCGGAGCACCTGCGCCGAGTTGCCGTTCAAGCAGCGCGTGATCACCATCGTCAATGACGCTGGATCCGACCCTTGTCCGCTAGTGATCCGCGCCGATTCGGGCCAGTTCCCGTGGAAGCCACTCCGGATAGCGCAGGTCCATCGGTGCCGGATCCGGCTCACCCAGGCCGGCCTGCGTCCGCGCCTGCAGCAATGGATGTGCGCCCCGACCCATCGGAAATCGCACTCGGCGCTCGGTGAAATGCGATTCCCACGCCCCGAGCAGCATCTCCATCACGGCCAGGCCTTCTTCGCCGCTGTTCTCGTGCGGTCGATCGTGATCGAGCGCATGGACCGTCTCATCGGCCATCCACAAATCGCCTCCCGGCTCATCCAGGTAGTCCACTCCGTGCAGGATTCGGTCGGCGGGCGCAAGCTCCAGCAATTCCCAGTTGACGTCCTCAACCCGCCAGTCGCGCCCGCGGCGCACCTGCATGTTCATTTGGTTGTAGAGGCAGATGGCGCCGTCTTCGCCGTAGATCTTGATGTGGCCCCAGCCGCGGTTGGACTCGCTGCGCCGGTGAAACTCGGCAAATACGGTCCCGCCACCTTCGAAGTCATACACCGCTGAGATGTTCTCGCCCGCAATCCACCCAAAGCCGTACGGTCCGGCGATCACGCCTTCCGGACCGGTGGGTTCGCCAGCGGTGGTGCAGATGGCCGAGACGCTGCGCGCCCGGCCAAGGAAAGCGCGCGTGCCATTCAGGCGGTGGGTCCCGATGTTCATCAGGTCATAACCGCCGTAGTAGCCCTTGCCCCGGAGCTTGATCGTCGTGATCGGTCCGATCTCACCGGCCTCGATCATGCGCGTGGCTACTCGAAAAGGTGGCGTACAGCGGAATTGATGGTGAACGGCGAGCAGCGTGCCGGTTCGAGCCGCCGCAGCCACCATGCGATCGGCATCGTCCAGACTGGTGGCCATCGGCTTTTCCACATCGATCGCGCGCGGCGGTCGGTGCGCCAAAACCCCCATCGTCAACGGCGCATGCAGATCGGTGCGTGTGGGAATGCTGACAATGTCGGGGTCCTCCCGGTCGAGCATCGCTCGGTAGTCACCATACGTCCGCTCCACGCCGAGTTCCTGCGAGGCGTGCGCCAGCCGTGCGGCGTCCATGTCACACAGCGCCACCAGGTCGATACGTGGATGCTGACGATAGGCGCGGCCGTGCTTGAGGCCACGAGGGCCAACACCCAGGATTGCCGCACGATACGTCGCCATTACCTCACCTCCAGGTCACAACCTGGACCTACCAGCGGATCAGGTCCAGCCCGTCGCGGACCGCTGCCGACTAGCGCGCCACGTCGCCCTTGTCCAGCTGCTCTTGCCAGCGGGCCAGCATGCGGTTGACCTTTTCCGCCGCATCGAGCATGGATTGAACCGGATCGGCTTCACCGACAAGCGCTTTGTCCAGAACCGGCCGCCACTCGGCGCGCAGCTCCAGGAAATTGCCGCCCGGCACGTACCACTGGTCGTGCCGCACGTAGGGCGACTCGGGGTAGGTGAACAGATGGTGCATGCCTTCGGGCGGTGGCGCCGTGGCCGCCGCGTCGTCCGCCACGGCCTTGAAGCACGGCATGTGGCCACGGTCAATCCCCACACGGCCTTGCACTTGCGGCCCGGCGAGAAAATGGGCCCAGGCCACGGCCTGCTCTTCCACACCGGTCGTGGTGGCGGACTGCGCGACCAGATGCGCCTGGTCGTTCAGCACAAAGTTGGCGTGATCGGTCACATTGCCCCAAACCATTGGACCCAGTGACCACCGGAACCGGTCCCGGATCCGCGGAATCGCAAACCCGGTGCTGTAGACGCGCCCGCCGATCCAGAAAACCTGATTGCCGGCCGCGAACGGACTGCCAAACTCGCCCGCCACGTCGGGCCGTTGTTCGGGAGTGAAGGCCACCCCATGCTCGTAGATCAGATCGACAATCCACTTCCACCCCTGCGGGCCGTCGCCCAGCGCCGGTCCCCACACCTGGGCGCCATCGCTGCCCCGGGGGCGCTCGGCTTGGTCGTTGTAGCCAAACGCGGCCGGAAATACGTAGAACTGCTCGCTACGATCCGCGTTGAGACCGTAGATCCCGGTGTCAGGGTCGGTTACGCGCTTCGCCGCTTCTAAGAGGTCGTCGTAGCGCCAGCCCTCCATCGGCTCATCCACGCCCGCCGCCGCCAGCGCGTCGATGTTGTAGAGCATCCCGCCGATCACGGTCTGGAACGGCATCCCATGCTGCGGTCCGTGCATCGTGCGATCGTACGGGTATGACTCGTCCTTGTTATCGGAGTACGAGTCCGGGATGAACCAATAATTGTCCGGATCGTGGTCGTCGCGTTTGTCCAACAGGTCGTTGATAAGAAGCCACGATTCACCTTCGATGTGCCGCTGATACGTGCCGCCGTTGAGCAGGTTCACCTCAGACAGCGTCCCTGCGGCGGCCTCGATCGCAATCTTCTCGTAAAAAATGTGGTTCTGTGGGATGAACTTGATCTTGATGTCGGGCCGCTCAACCGCAAATCGCTCGATCGCCCAACTCATCGCCTTCCCACGGGGACCGGACGTGTGATCAGTGGCGAATTCGATCTTCACGGTTCGCTGTTCGGGCTGGGCCTCCACCATGACTTGAACTTCGCGGGTGACGACTTTTTCGACGACCTTCTCGCGTTCGACGATCTGTGTCACGACGCGTTCGACCGGCACCTCAACCTGCTGGGTCACGACCTTCTCTTGCGTCACGACCCGTTCAACTGGGACTTCCCTGACCTCGGTCTCGCGGACGATCTTCTCGACCGGAACTTCCTTCACCACGATCTTCTCGACCGGGACTTCCTTTGTAATGATCTGAGGTTCGGCCTCACCGCAGGCCGCCAGCGCCGCCACGCCCGCTGCGCTCACTCCCACCCCGCCGGCGATTCGCAGCACCTGACGCCGGGTCATTCGCGAGTCCTTGCGCATATCGAACGCCTCCCCCTCCACGCGCCGCATCCACTCGACGCCTTAGGTCAAGCTACGATGCGGGCGCGAAAACTTCAACTCCGAATCTCACGTCTCCGAAGCATCCCTGAAGCATCGCTCAGCTAAGAGAAGACGCCGGTCCACGTCGCTCTCTACCCTCTCCGCCCCTGCCAGACCGACTCCCTGAACCCCGCAGCTAACTTGCGCTCGCCGCCGCGGCCGCCACCG
>DAOUJT010000055.1:0-4705 GCA_034422315.1 Chloroflexota bacterium
AATAACCGTCCCGCCATACATGTCGCTGGGATTGCCGAGCAGTCCGGCCCGCCCCGGCGCCGACGCGACGACCGGACTGCGCGATGTCACAGCCGTTGGCCAAGCTCGCTGACATACTGCCGAACACCCGCGCCATACTGCGGGTCCGCGAGGGCAAAGTCGATAAACGCCCGGTAGTACGAGGCAAAGTTTCCAATGTCGTACCGGCGCTCGGTTGCCTCCAGGGGAACAACCCGCACGGGGGGCGATTCGCGCGCCAGGATCGCGATGGAATCGGTGAGCCAGCGTTCGCCGCCCAACCCGGGCCGAGTCGCCTCGATCGCGTCGAAGATGGACGACTCGAATACGTAGCGCGGCACAATGGCCAGGTCGCTCGGCGCGCGGCCTGCCGCCGGTTTCTCGACCAGGTCGACCGCCACCAGCGAGCCATCGACGTCTCGCACATCCACAATCCCGTAGCGGAAGGCATCCTCCGGCGCGATCTGTTCAACGGCAACCGCGCCGCTTGCGCCGCTTGCCCCATGGGCCGCCATCAGCCGGGCCACCAGGTCGCCGCCGTGAATGATGGTGTCGCCAAAGGCCACGACGAAGGGCTCGCCCCCAACGAAATCCCGCGCCAGGCCCACCGCGTCGGCGACGCCGCTGGGTGTTCCCTGACGTGTATAGAAGACGCCACTGATCCCGTCGGCAATCGGCAGATCGGCCGGATCGACGTTCCCCGCCCGGTGAAGAACTTGGCTCAGTTCGAGGTCGGCGTCGAAGTGATCCTCAATCGCCGCTTTCTTTCGGCCCGTGATCAACAGGATCTGCTCAACTCCCGCGGCGCGCAGTTCCTCAACCACGTATTGCACGACCGGCTTGCGACCGACCGGCAGCATTTCTTTCGGCTGCGACTTGGTCGCCGGAAACAGGCGCGTACCGACGCCGGCCACGGGAACGACTGCCTTACGGATAGCGCCTGACGACACGGTTTCCGTCACAGGCTCCTGGCGCGCTAACTCGTCGAGAATCGGACGCTAGCATACGCATTCCAGCGGAACGGCCCGCCGTGCATCACGCTCGGCGAGCCGCTGCGATCTGACTTGTGCAGCCGTTGCACGATGCCGACAACTCTCGGCGTGGCGACGAAATGGGGGAGTCGGCGTGCGTCGCGCACTCGTCTTTGGCATCTGGTTGCTCCTCGCATTGGCGGGAGTAATTGTTGTGCTGGGCGTCTTCGCGACTCGCGGCTCAGTTGACATCTCAGATCTGGCGCGCCTTCAGCCGGATTCGCTTGTGCGCGCGCGTGCTGAGACCAAACTCAACGCATTCGGCCAGACATCCGAGCAGGCGCGCCTTGCCGGTCGCGCAATCCCGGCTCAAGTCGCCTTTACCCACGACGAGATGACGGCGCTTCTTCGGGATTGGGCCAGTCAGGAGCACGGATTTGGTTCGGTAACCGAACTGCAACTGACCTTCCGCCCGCGAACGCTCACGCTAACGGGCGTTCTGCACTCGGTTGGTTTGAGCTTTCCATTTCGCCTCGACATCGCCGTTTCGGCCGAGAACAGCCAGCGCACGGCCGAAATCACACGATTCCAGGTGGGGGAAATGTATGCACCCGGCTTCATACGCTCACTCGCCCTTGCGCTGGCCGAACGCACGGTAGACGCTGGATTGCCTCGGCTGCCGATTGCGATTGAAACGCTGGTGATAACCGACGGCGAGTTGCTCGTCTCGGGCGCCGCCGTTCCCTAGGCTCAAAAAGTGGCGGGCGCGTCAGCGTGGAAAGGCGCCGCGGACTCCGCCGTCAACCGGCAGAACGGCGCCGGTGGTCTTGGCCGCGCGATCACCGGCGAGAAATAGCACGGCCTCCGCCACGTCATCCGCGCCAATCGACGTGTGCAGGAGGTTCCTGCTGCGATAAAAGTCCTCAAGCTGGTCAACGTCAACGCCGTGAGCCGCGGCGCGGCCCGCCCGGAGATCGTCGCTCCACAGGCGAGAATCTGTGAACACCGCGTCCGGATTGACCATATTGACGCGAATCCCATGCTCGCCGTTCTCAATGGCCAGCACGCGGCCCAGCTGCAGCTGGGCCGCCTTGGCCGCGCTGTAGGCCCCGAAGTCGCGGCCGGGGTCAAAAGTGTTCTTCGTGCATACAAGGACCACGCTGCCTCCTATGCCTTGCCGCCGCATGGCCCGAACGGCCGCCCGAGTCACCAGGAAATGTCCCGTGGCATTCACCTCAAGGCTCCGTTGCCACGCCGCGAGGGGCAGAGCGTCGATCGGCGCCGCGTCAGCGATGCCGGCGTTGGAGACGACGATGTCAACCCCTCCTACCGCAAGCGCAATCGCCCGCATGGTCGCCGCGACCGCATCCTCGTCTGTCACGTCTAAGATCAGGGGTTCGGCCGTACCCCCGTCGGCGGCAATGCGCGCCGCTGAAGCCCTGGCGCCGGCCGCGTCGATATCGGCCGCAAAAACGTGGGCGCCGGCCGCTGCCAGGCGACTGGCCGTGGCGCGTCCGATTCCGCTGGCCGCTCCGGTTACAAGCGCCACGCGCCCGGCCAAGTCCCGCTCGGGAGGCGCCAGCTTGAGTTTGTAGAGCTCCAGCGGCCAGTATTCGATGTCGAAGAGATCGCTTGCTGGCAGCGCCGCATACGCCCCCATGGACTCCGCCCCCTCGATCACGTTCATCGTCTGACGATAGATCCGCGCCACCGCATCCGCCTCGGCGGCCGTACGGCCGGTGGTGAACATTCCGATGCCCGGCGCCAACACCACGCGCGGGCCGGCGTCGTGCCTGAAATCGTCGGCTGGATCGGCGTACGCCCGCACGTAGTCGGCGTACGCCGCTTCGTAGTGATCTACGGCGCCAGGGGCAGCGGCGAGATCGTCCGAAGGCAGGACCAGGGGCAATCGCTTGGTGCGCAGGACGTGGTCGGGCGTTGCCGGACCCTGCTGAGAGACACGCGCGACGTCCCGGTGGTCTACGAAGGCGCGGACCCTTGAGCTGGTGTCCGATCGGACGATCATGCGTCGGCGCCGGCTCAGCCGGCCGCGCAAGGTTAGAACCAGACTGGCGGCGTCACCGTTCGATTGGGCAGTCGGCTGTTGCGGACCAAACCACGCCCGCGCGATCCGCGCTTCCGCCCGCGACACCAGCTCGATGTGCCGCTCATAGGATTGCTGGGCGCTCTCGCCGAATGTCACCAATCCATGCTTGTCCAGAACCAGGCCACTGACTGACGGATCGGCGTCGTACACGTCGGCGGCTGCCTTGGAGAGATCGAATCCGGGCTTGATATAAGGAACCAGACCAACCGCATCGCCGAGAACTTCTTGCACTCGCGCCGCGCCGTCCGTCTGATTGGTCAGAGTAAGAATCGCGTCGGCGTGGCTGTGATCGATCCAGTCCAGCGGGATAAATGCGTGCAGCAGCGTTTCGATCGATGGCCGCGGCGCCCGCGTGTCCATAAGCGCCAGCGTGACCAACTCCACCATGGCCTCGTCGTCCAGGACTTCGCGCTCGCGCAGCGGGAGGAGGTCGTCAAGTCCAAGTGGTGCGAACCCGTCGGCCCCGATGGTGGCCAAGTCGGTGCCGCTGCCCTTGATCGTGAGCGCTCGCCGGATGCCGCCACGCGGATCCGCAACATCGTGCTTGACCGAAGTGTTGCCGCCGCCAAACAGAACCAGCGAAGGCTCGGCGCCCAGCAGACGCGAGGTATAAACCCGCAGCGCCAGCGGATCCAGTCCGGCGGCGGCTTCCGATGACCAGCGTGAGCGCACCGATGTGATTCCGGTCAGTCGCGCAGCGGTGCCGTTGGTTCCAGCGTTACGGTTTTCCCCGCCTCGGCGGCGATAGCGCAGAAGAGGTCGTAGGCGGCGTCGAGCTGGACCTTGGGATCGCCGCCCTCGGTGCTGCGAACCACGATGTCAACCGGCAGTCCATTCACGCGCGACTGTCCCACGTACGCCTTCAGATAGGCCACGGGAACTTCGCGCATCACCCGCTGCATGAACGGCGAGGTCTCGGATTCGAACGAGTCGATGAACACGCGCATTCGAGCGGTTTGGGAGGAGAACATTCCGTGCAGCGCCGGCCGGATATGCGTCTCGAAGCACCCTTCAACTTCGCGCGGTGGGCCAGGCATCGACCAGATGGTCGTCTCATCCACCACGGTCGAAAAGCAGGGCGCCCACCCAACCGGATTGAGATGCACGGTGGACGCCCGCGGGATCGACCCCATCTTGAGCCGTGGCGGAACCGAGACCTCCTCGATCGTCATATTTCGACGGAGGGCATAGTCTTCAATCACCTCGAACGGCGTATGCGTGTCGCTACCGGCGACAGCGGCAATGGCGTCCACCGTCATGTCGTCGGGCGTTGGACCCAGGCCGCCGGTGGTGAGGATCACACGCGCCTTGCGCCCAACGGCGGCGCGCAACTCCGCGATCAGCGCGTCCAGATCGTCGGCCAGCGCCGTGATTCGACGAACGTCGCCGCCGGCGACCGAGACTTCCCCTGCCAGCCAATGCGAGTTGGTGTCCAGCACAAGGCCGGAAACGAGTTCCGTTCCGATCGAGAAGATCTCAACGTCGTCGTTCATAGCGCCAGCCGCCGGGTGGGTCGTCCGACAGGCATTCTAAGTTGAACCTCTCAATCCGGTGCTAGCCTGCCGCCCGACACGCGACTTGAATGGCAGCGTATGGGCGCCGACTGGTA
>DAOUJT010000056.1:0-4462 GCA_034422315.1 Chloroflexota bacterium
TCGAAGCTCATGTACTCCGGCCGGTACTGCCAGAACATCGCCCCCGCCGCCCCGCAGGCCAGCGTCATCCACAGCAGCGTCGTCAGTTCGCGCGGGTCCGCCTGCTTCTTCCAGGTCACGCCCCCCGGCGACATCCCCGCGTAAATCTCCTCGTTCCACCAGCGCCCGTTCTTCCCCGCGCTCCGCGACCAGTCAAAGCTGAACGCCCGGTCCGCGACCTGGTACGGGTCCTCCACCGTCAGCAGGCTGCTCGCGGGCATCGACATTCCCCAGCTGTCCGCCACCGCCGCGCAGCGCTCGTCCCACGGCCGCGGATACCAGGCCCCGTGCGTTCGTGTCTCGTGCACCGGGTCCAGCCGCTTCGTCTCGCCGATCATCCACTCCAGGTGCCCCGCCAGGTTCTCGTAGTGGAACTGCCGGTACAGCAGCATCTCCACCAGGCTCGCGTTCGAACGCGGCGGCTCCACGTCCTCCCAGCGCCGGAATCGACGCAGCAAGCGCTCGTTCAGTTCGTCCAGCGTGAACTGCTCCCGCAGCCAATTCTCGTAGCGAGCCAGCGTGTGCGGGCAGTAACAGGGCAGGCCGTCCGTCTGCCGGCTGAACGCCGACGAGATCGCAATCCCGTCCCACAACCCCCAGATCAGCAGGCTCGGCCGCTCGCGGTACCGCGTCACCACGTGCTCGATCAGCGCCCCGCCGAACTTTCGCCACAGCGGATGGTCGTAACAATGAATCTGCGACCCCTGCGGCATCGCCGCGCTGGCCACCGGCGTCGCCGCCCGCCCCCGCTGGTTCACCACCCGCATGTCCGGATAGTCGCGCGTCATCCACTCCGGACCTGCCCCATGCGTGGCCAGCGCCATGTCCAGCCACACGTACAGATCGTGCTTCTCGGCCATGTCGAACAGCCGGTCGAACTCGTCCAACTCGTACTGCCCCGGCCGCGGCTCCATCCAGTTCCACATCGTGAAACTGCGCACGATCCGCATCCCCGAAGCCCGAATCCGCCTCAGATCCTCGTCCCACACCTCCGGCCTCGGCGTCGGCGCCCGGTAGTACTCCACCCCCACCGGAAACGGAACCCCGGCAATCCCAAAACCCTCGTCGGCAGCCATCGGTTGACCCGCTTCCGCCTGGCTAGGAATCGCTACAGCGTCTGCGACGACTTGAAGCGGCCCGCGCCGTCCTTCTCGGCGCCGGGGAAGTCGTAGCCGCCCGGCTTGCGCTTCTCCGGCTCACCGCACGCGGCCAGCGCGGCGATGGCGCCGGCGGAGGAGGCCAGCAGAACCACCAGGCCGCGACGGGACAACGGGCTGGATTGGAGGGCCGATGCTTGGAGCCGGTCAGGTTCGTTCATTGCTTCACTCCCCTGCGAATGCATGGCATCGAGGCCGGCATTCGCTGCATTCGCATCGGGCCGATTCCGGTTCCCCGGTGGTGGCCTGACCGGGCGTATCCACGCTGTACAGAGTACGCCCCTCGATGCTGCGCATCTACGTTGCCGCCTTCCAGAGGAGATTTCCGCGACGCTCCAGAAGGTATACGAGTCCAAGCTGAGCATCGAATTCCTGTCAGTCCGCATCCGGAAACAACGCCCGATGTGCTGCGGGCCGCTATCCTTCCAATCCAAACAGCCCGCTGCCCGGAGTCTTAGCCATGCTCCGCGTCGGAATCATCGGTCTTGGCGGCATTTCCCGGTCCCACGGCGACGCCATCGAAACTCTGCCCAATGTCGAAATTGTGGCCGCCGCCGACCTCCTCGAAGCCCCACGTCAGGCCTTCTGCGACCGCTACGAAGTCCCCCGCGCCTATCCCAACCACACCGAGTTGCTCAAGGACGACGAAGTCGACGCGGTTGCCGTCACCCTCGGCCATCAGCTTCACCACCGCCTCACCGTCGACGCTCTCAACGCCGGCAAGCACGTGCTGGTCGAAAAGCCCATGGCCCTCTCGCTCGAACAGTGCGACGAAATGATCGAGGCCGCCCGCCGCAACGGCGTCAAGCTCATGGTCGGTCTCACCCAGCACTTCCTCGGCCCTAACATGAAGGCCAAGCAAATCCTTGACTCCGGCGAGCTTGGCCCCCTCATCACCGTGGTCTGCTACTCCGTCAAGAACTGGGGCTACGCCAACCGCCGGCCCCAGTACCGCAGCCGCTTCCACGGCGGCGGCTACTGGATGACCAACGGCGTCCACATGGTCGACCGCCTCACCTGGCTCGTCGGCTCCCAGGCCGCCCGCGTCAAGGCCCGCATCGGAACCAAGAGCCACTACCAGGCCGGCGACGACTACGGCGTCGCCTTCGTCGACTACAAGAGCGGCGTCCCCGGCATCGCCATCGCCATCGGCTACCGCGACGGTGCCCCCAACTACCAGTCCGAGATCATCTGTGCGCGGGGCAGTATCCGCATCAGCGGTTCGGGCGACCGGTTCGTCGCCGTCGGCCGGGACAACAAATGGACCCGCGTCCCCTTCGAGGATCCGCCCGCCGGCATGACCGAGGAATGGCGCGCCTTCGCCCGCTCCATTGAGGAAGACCTCGAACCGCCCACCTCCGGCGAATGGGGTCGCCACATCATGGAAATCCTCTTCGCCGCCGAACGCTCGTCGATCACCGGCCAGCAAGTCACGCTTGCCAGCGGCACCCAGTACACCGTCCAGACCACCGGCCAGGTCGTCTCGCAGGACCACGGGTGGATCTGACATGCACCCACCAGCCATCCGTCATGTCAACCCACGCCGTTCCGGCCAACTTCCCCGCCGCCGCTTCATCGTCCTGCTCGCCGCCTCCGCCGGTGCGCTTGCCACCCTGGCCGGTTGCGGCGAAGAGAAACTCACCCGCGACAACTACAACTTCCCTGGCGCCAAGAAGGACGAAACCGGCAACTACCAGATGCGCAACGCCCAATAGCTCCGATTGACGTCGAATCGAGGGCAGCGATCCCAACGCCAACCCTTTCTCGGTCTGCGGCCAGTACATTAGGCTCGGATACCATCGCCTGTCGTGCCGCAACCTTCGCGCTCTGGAGTGATTGAATGAAAGTGCCCACGTCGCGAACCGTGTCCACCCTTCCCGCCGACCAGTCGGCCGACGGTCGTCTGCCCCGTCGTCGGCTCATCGTCCTGCTCGCCGCGTCGGCCGGTGCGATGGCCGCCGTGGCCGCGTGTGGTGAGGAAGAGAAACTCACCCGCGACAAATACTCATTCCCCGGTGCCGAGAAAGACGCCCAGGGCAACTTCAAGATGCAGACCTTCCGCTAGACCGGGGACCCACCGCCCACCGCATCCAATCTTCCAGCCTGCGAGTCGGGCGACTCCGCGTACAGTAGGGCTGCGCGGAGCTGAATCGTGCGAGCCGGTCACATGCCTGCAACTCCAGAGGCAATTAAGTGGCTGACTTGAAGTCCAGCCCTGACTTCGACGCCGTCGTCATCGGCGCCGGCTTCTCCGGTCTCGGCATGCTCCACCGCCTGCGCGACGTCATGGGCCTTTCCGTCAGGGTCTACGAAACCGGCAGCGGCGTCGGCGGCACCTGGTACTGGAACCGCTACCCCGGCGCCCGCTGCGACTCCGAGAGCTACATCTACTGCTTCTCGTTCTCGAAAGAACTCCTCCAGGACTGGACCTGGAGCGGCAAGTACCCCGAGCAGCCCGAAATCCTCTCCTACCTCGAACACGTCGCCGACCGCTTCGACCTCCGCCGCAACATCCAGTTCCACACCCGCGTCACCGCCGCCACATTCCACGAGGACACCAACCGCTGGCAAATCTCCACCGACCACGGCGAACATGTAACCGCCCAATACCTCATCACCGGCATCGGCTGCATCTCCACCGGCAACGTCCCCAGGATCAAGGGCCTGGACTCCTACCAGGGCGACTGGTACCACACCGGCGCCTGGCCCCACGATCCCGTCGACTTCTCGGGCAAGCGCGTGGCCGTCATCGGCACCGGCTCCAGCGGCGTCCAGTCCATCCCCGTCATCGCCCGCCAGGCCAAGAGCCTCATCGTTTTTCAGCGCACGCCTCAATTCACCGTGCCCGCCCGCCACCGCGCCGCCGACCGCCGGTTCATCGAGGAAGAGGTCAAGCCCAACTACCAGGAAATCCTCGAAAAAGCCCGCTGGAGCCAGGGCGGCGGCCCCCACGACCCCGTCGAGCGTTCGGCCCTCGACTACCCCGAAGCTGAGCGCAACCGGGTCTACGAGGAGCAATGGGCCTTGGGCGGCTACGACTTCATCGCCCGGTCATTCGCCGACGTCATGACCGACAAGGCCGCCAACGACACCGCCGCCGACTTCATCCGCCACAAGATCCGCCAGATCGTCAAAGACCCCGAAACCAGCCGCAAGCTCCTCCCCCACGACCACCCCTTCGGCGCCAAGCGCGCCCTCCTCGACACCGACTACTACGCCACCTACAACCGCGACAACGTCCACCTCGTCGACCTGCGCTCCACCTC
>DAOUJT010000057.1:0-3104 GCA_034422315.1 Chloroflexota bacterium
CTCGCGCCAGTCAGGGCCGTAATCCGCGAAACGATTCAGCCCCAGACCGCTGATGTCGATGTTCGTCTCCCCGTAGAGCACCAGGTCGCTGACAACCTTGCCCGTGGCCGGCGAGATTCCGAAGCCATGCGCCGAGGCCGTCACGACAACGTAGTTGCTCGGGTAGTCCAGGATGTCAATGATCGGCCGATAATCCGGCGCTTGTTCAACCACCCCCGCCCAGCTTCGGATGACCGGCGCGTCCGCCGCTCCCGGCAGCAGCTCGGCAAGCCGCCTGGCGATGTTTCTGATGAGCGGAGTGTTGGGTTTGCCGGGACTGGTGATCAGGTCCACATCGGTCCATTCGTGGGCTCCGCCGCCGAAAATCAGATTTCCCCTGACAGCCTGGTGTCCGTAAAGCCCGTTCCCCACCAGGGCAATCGGAAAGCGGGGCTCCACCGGGGCGGTCGCCAGTATCTCGACCCGCGCCGGTGCCACGGGAACCTGAACGCCCACCAACTCCGCCATCAGACCGGTCTGCGGCCCGGCCGCGCCCACCACCACAGCGGCCACGATGTCGCCCGCGGTCGTCTCCACCGACGTGACCTTGTCGTCAACGACCCGGAGCCCCGTGACGGTCGTGTTCTGATAGAGCCTGCCTCCCAGGTCCTGGAGCGCCCACGCGTATGCCTGGACGGTCAGTTGGGTATTGGCGTGACCGCCATTGGCGAAAAAGAGCCCGCCCAGCGTCCGCTCGGTGATTCCCGGAATCATGTCCCGAATCTCCGAAGGGTCCACCAGTTCCGCACGGAGACCGTGGCGCAGCGCTTCGTCCCGCTCGGCGAAGAGGCTGCCCATCTCCTCCTCGGTCACGGCGACCTGCAGACGACCTTCCTGTACGAATTCGGTGGGATGGCCCAACTCTTCGTGCAGCGTCGTCCACAATTCGGTGGCTTCCACGGCCATCGGGATCAGCAACGGCTCGTCAACCCGCTCGCTGACCATCCCGCCGTTTCGTCCGGAGGCCTCGCCTCCGACCATGCCCTTGTCCACGACCACAACCTCGCGGCCCGCCCTGGCCAGGAACCAGGCGGAACTGAGCCCGGATATGCCTCCGCCAATGACGACGACGTCCGCGCTGTCAACCGGCATGGCGCCGCCCTACCCCAGCACCCGATGCGTCGGGCTGAACCACTTGGGCCACTCGCTGCGCACCTGTTCCGGCTCGTCGTGGGGCCACATGACCCGCAGGGGCAGCGGCCGCACCGGTGGCCGGTAGGACATCAAGGGCATGTCAGTAATGTCGGTTCCCGACTCTTCCGCAAGAAGCAGCGCCACTTGCTCACGGCAAAGGCGGCCCTGGCAGTGGCCCATGCCCGCCCGAGTCAGGCGCTTGACCTGGTCCGGATTGACTGAGGCGTTCGTCGCGAGGGTTCTGAGGCCCCTGGCGCCCTCGGGCTCCGACTCCCATTGCAGATACCGCGGTGGCTCCAGGTCAATCAGCTCGGCACAGGTGACTTGCTCGCATTGGCACGCGAGTAGTCCAGGCCCGCCGGCGCTCATCAGGGCCTGAAGCCATCGCGTCCAGCTTGCGTGGTTCTCGCTTCGGGTCGGGCTGCCGACCTCCGCCGGCAGGTCACGTCGCCGGGCAAGCGCCGCATCCCTGTCAATGGCGCCGAGCGACTCGGCGGCGGCAATGCCGGCCAGGCGTCCCTGGTTTCGCGCAATCTCACCGCTGTGGGTCACGTCCTCGTTGCAGCCGGCGACGTCCCCTGCGACGTACACACCTTCCACGCTGGTCTGCATCCAGCCGTCGTGAACCGGCACGTACCCACCAAGCTCCGACTCAAACCTAAGGTCGCACCCCAGCAGGCTGAGGAGTTCGACGTTGGGCACCAGGCCGATGGCGAGACAGACGGTGTCGGCGGCGACGACGGTTTCGCTGCCGGCTACCGGCTCGCCAGCGTCGTCGATCGCGACCAGCACGACGGACTCGATCTCGCCCTCACTGCCGACCGCCTGTTTGACGGCGTGGGAGGTGTAGACCCGGACGCCCGCCTCCCGCAACGCCAAACTCGAGGTCTCGTCGCCTCGCTCGGACGCGGACACGTCCACCACAGCAGCTATGTCGATACCGGAGTCCAAGGCCTGTTGGGCGGTGCTGAGGCCGAGGTCGCCGGAGCCGAGGATCACCATGCGCCTGGAGGTGAGTGCCTGATAGCGATCCAAGAGCAGTTGGGCGCCCCTGGCTCCCACCGCGCCCGCCAGGTCCCACCCGGCGAAGGCGAGCCCAAGGTCCCGGGCGCCGGCCGCCACAATCAGCCGGTCGTACTTGATCAACCACGACCGCTCCCGGTCGGCCAGGCCAAGCTGTGGACCGTCAAGGACTCTGCTGGTGTCGCTATTGCGAAAGGCGCCCCAGACACACGTCCCAAGCTGAATGTCCACGCCGGTTGCTTCAGCCTCGGCCAGGGCGTCGTTCGCCGCGACCACCCGTTCCAGCATCAGGGCTCGGTCTTGCAACTCCGCATCGAATCGCTGGCCGAAGAACTGCGGCACATTCAGCGCGGCCATGGACGCTGGGACGGGGTTCTCATCGATGAGCGTGACCCGCACACCGGCTCTGGCCGCCTCAATGGCGGCGGCCGTCCCCGACATCCCGGCCCCCACCACCACCAATGGTCGGGACTCCATGTCAGGCCCGCCCGCCGCAGCCGAAGCCGCGCCTACGTCCGGTTTCAATGGCTGTGTGCGTGCCCGGCCACCTTTCGCGGCGACGAAGTCCCAGCCGGCAGAGCATCGCGCAGGGACCTGGTGTAATCGACACCGAACCCGCAGCAGGTGCCTACGACCTGGGCGCCCATTTCGACCCAGGTCTCGGCTTCGCGCGTTAACTCCTCCACCGACTCTTCGTTGGTCACGCTGCGGTCCTGCCAGGTCGCGAGATAGTCCTCCCTGCCGGCATCCGGATACACGACTATGGGCCCGGACCACTCGTCGAGCACGACCTCGAGCGCCCGCGTCGTCTCGGCGACCCGGCTGTGGAATACGCCAAGAACGTCGGGGCCCAACGATGCGATCTCGTTGACGCCTACGGCCAGGCTCTTGGAGTCATCGACCGGCCG
>DAOUJT010000058.1:0-44994 GCA_034422315.1 Chloroflexota bacterium
CCCGTGGAGCTCGGAGACATGGAGAGTTTGGAGTGGGTGGCTCTCGGCATTAACGAGCTGACCGGTGAGATTCCGAGCGAGTTGGGCAACCTCACCACCCTGACCCACATGGACTTCACCTTGAACCAGCTCAGCGGTTCGATTCCGGCCGAACTGGGCAATCTGCCCGATGTGGTCTGGATCGGGCTCTGGTCCAACCAGTTGAGTGGCCCGATTCCGGCCGAGCTGGGCAACCTCACCGGCCTGACGCAACTGGACCTCGATCACAACCAGTTGAGCGGCCCGATTCCGGCCGAACTGGGCAACCTCGTCAACCTGGACGAACTCTGGCTCAGGCATAACGAATTGAGCGGTCCAATCCCGCCCGAACTGGGCAACCTCCGCAGCCTGACGGTGCTGGGCTTGCAACAGAACCAGCTGACTGGCGCGATTCCGGCCGAACTGGGAAGTCTCACCAACCTGAGAAGGTTGCTGATATCCGGGAACGAGTTGACGGGCTGCGTGCCCGCCGTCTTGGCACGGGTCCCAAGCTCCGACGCGGACGAGCTCGGTCTGCCGTTCTGCGAAGTCGATGAGGAGGCTCCGGCCGACGCGGCTTGAGCGCCTGAGGCACCGGCGCCGGTGACCCGGCGGGCCGAAAGGTCTGCCCCACCGGCGCCGGTGTCGCATCGCCCGTCCAACCGGTGGGTATGCCCGGAGTCTTGCCGGCGCGCCGCGGAACGGCACTAGTCCTTTCGGCCGACCCGCAGGCCCGGAATTACGCCGTTCGGGCGATGGCGCACAGCGCGGCCCCGCCTACAGTGAGCCACGTGAACGCCGCACAAGGAGCGACAAATGCGCAGCTTGCCCAGGAAACCCCGGCCATGACCGACACCGTGATTGAAACCAACGCGCTCACCAAGCGCTATGGCCGCGTGCTGGCCGTGGACCGGCTCTCGCTCCAGGTGCCGCGCGGCCACGTGTTCGGACTGCTCGGCCCCAACGGCGCCGGCAAGACCACCGTCATGGGCATGCTGCTGGGGCTGGTTCGTCCAACCTCCGGCAGCTTTAGCTTGCTGGGCGCCGACGGCGGCGGCCGGGACGCCCTGCGTCGCATCGGCGCTATCGTCGAAACGCCGGCGTTCTACCCGTATCTTTCCGGCCGCCGCAACCTGGCCTACTTCCAGGGCGTCATGGGTCGCAACGACCCCCGCGAACTCGACCGGTTGCTGGACCTCGTCGGGCTGGCCGATCGCGCCAAAGACGCCTTCAAGACCTACTCGCTCGGCATGAAGCAGCGCCTGGGGCTGGCCTACGCGCTGCTGGGCGATCCCGAACTGCTGCTGCTGGACGAGCCCACCAACGGCATGGATCCCGCCGGCATGGCCGAAGTTCGCGACCTGATTCGCGATCTCGGGCGCGAAGGCCGCACGATCCTGCTCTCCAGCCACCTGCTCAACGAGGTGGAACAGGTCTGCGACAGCGTGGCCATCATTGCCAGGGGGCGCCTGGTGGTGCAGGGCGACGTGGGCGAGCTGCTGCGTCCGCAGGAGCAGGTGCGGCTACGGACCACCGACGACGCCAGGGCCCTGGCGATCCTGACCGCCTCGGACGAAGTGGAGTCCGCCAGCGCCGAGGACGACGCGCTGGTCGTGACGATCGCGCACGAACGTTCGTCCGAGCTGACCGCCCTGCTCAGCAAGCAAGAGGTCTACGTCACCGAAATCGCGCCGCTGCAGGTCTCGCTGGAGCAGTACTTCCTGGACATCACCGGCGAGAACGGAGAACGGTCCGAATGATCGCCGATGTGCTGACCCTCACCCGCTGGGAGTGGTTCAAGCTTCGTCACCGCTGGATGCCCTGGATTCTCCTGGCCATCACCGCGCTCCTGGTACAGGTCAACTTCTGGGTCACCTACGTCTTGTTCCGCAACGGCAGTGAGGTGATGGTGGGCGAAGGCGGCGGGTCGAGCGACGTCACCGTTTCGACCAGCGACCAGTTCCTCGAGATGTTCGCCTTTCCGACCAGCCTCGCCAACGGCCTCGTCGCCGGGCGCGGGTTTGCGGGGATCCTGGTGATGATCCTGGCCGCGTCCCTGATCGGAAGCGAGTACGGCTGGGGCGCCCTGCGCACCGTGCTGACCAAGGGCACGGGGCGCTGGACCTTGCTGGCTTCCAAGCTGATGCTGTTGACCGGGCTGAGCGCCGGCGCGCTGATCGTGGCAACCGCCGCGCTGGGCGTTAGCAGCGTGATCGCCCTCACCACGCTGGACGCCAACTGGATCGCGGCCTCCGCCGATTGGTCGGGCCTCGGCATCGGGTTCGGCAAGGCCGTCTACGGCATGCTGCCGTACGTTGCGCTGGCCGTGTTCGCGGCGGTCGTGACCTCATCCACGGGCGCCGCCATCGGCATTTCGCTGGGCTACTACTTCGCCGAGTCGATCCTGCTCGGCGTGCTGATGCAATTTGACTGGTTCGAACGCATCGACGTCTTCATCCTGGGTCAGGCTGTCAACGGCTGGATGGAAAGCTCGGCCGGCGGCATGTCGTTCGGTTCGGCCTCGCTGCCGGACGCAACCCAATCCTTCGTCGTCCTGGCGGGCTACGTGGTCGTTCTGACCGGTGCCGCCTTCTGGCTGTTGCAGCGCCGCGACATCGCCGGCGCCAGGGGCGAGTAGCACCGATGCACGAAACTAAGACGACGCGGAGGACTCGATCACCCCACGGCCATTCGGCAGCCGGGAAAAGCGAGGAACATCCCAAATGATCAACGAGATTCTGTCCCTCACCCGCTGGGAGTGGTTCAAGCTCCGCCGCCGCCGGATGCCCTGGATCCTGCTGTTCGTCAGCGTGCTGCTGTTGCAGATCACCTTCTGGAGCGCCTACGCCTTGTTCCGCGTCGGCGATGAGGTGACGCTGGGCGACGGCGGCACCGCCAGTGTCAGCGGAGACTTCCTGGGACTCCTGGCCTTTCCGAACAACGCGGTGATCGGGCTGGCAATCTCCCACGGGTTCAGCATCATCCTCATCATGATCCTGGCCGCCTCGCTGACCGGCACCGAGTACGGCTGGGGCACGGTGCGTACGGTCCTGACGCGCGGCGCCGGACGCTGGCAATTGCTGGCCTCCAAGCTGCTGCTGGTTGCGCTCCTGGGCGTTGGCGCGCTGATCGTCGGGGCCCTCAGCATGGCGCTGAGCAGCTTCATCGCCTCGCTGACCGTGGAAGGCGGCGCCTGGCTTGCCGAGTCGGCGGAATGGGGCGAGGTGGCGCGCACGTTCGGTAAAGCCATCTTTGGGTTGCTGCCCTACGTCGCACTGGGCGTGTTCTTCGCCGTCCTGACCACCTCCTCCGGCACGGCCATCGGGCTGGCGCTCGGCTACGCCGTGGCCGAGGGCATCGTGATCAGCATCCTGGCCAACTTCGACTGGTTCGAGCGCTTCTCCGGCTACATCCTCGGCCAGGCGGTCGGCGGCTGGCTGGGCACGGACGGAGGCGCACTCTTCTCCGGTGGCGGCGACGAATCGTTTGGCGAAGCCGCGGTCCTCGCCATGCAACCCGAAGCCCTGCAGGGCTTCCTGGTCTCGCTGGCCTACATCGTGATCCTCAGCGGCATCTCCTTCTGGATCTTCCAGCGCCGCGACATCGCCGGCGCCAAGGGCGAGTAGCCGGCGACCGGTGGTCAGTGGCTGGTGACCCGCGGCCAGCCGCTTCACTAGCTACTGACCACCAGCCACTGCTCAAAGTCTTGACCGTCGCAAAGTCGGCGGCGACACTCCAACCCTGTAGGAAAGGCGTTGACGGAAACGCGTTTGGCGGGCGACCCGCCGCAGCGAGCCCGGGACGGTGAGAGCCGGGCGGTCAGGGTCCCGCCTGAACATCCTTCCCGAGCCGCCGGTCGAAGGCCCGGAAGGGCCGGTAGAACCGGACGGAGTTGCGCTCCGTGATCGGCGCAACGGCATCCGCCTCGCGGCGCGTGCCGGCTGAGCGGCGCGGTCCTCGTGGCCGCGCAACGCGGGTGGTACCGCGGGTTAACCGACCCGTCCCGTTGGGGACGGGTTTTTTCGTTGTTGGAGCGACATGGCAACCGAGGCACTGTTCTACGCCGACAGCTACCTGCGCGACTTCGAGGCCACGGTCACGTCCGTGCGGCCGGACGGAGTCGCGCTGGACCGGACGGCCTTCTATCCGCACGGCGGCGGACAGCCCACCGACGTCGGCGAACTGCGCGCCCACGGCCAGGTCTGGCCGGTAACCGCCGTGCGACGCCAGGGCGGCGACATCGTCCACCGGCTGGACGGCGAACCGCCGCCAGTCGGAACTGAACTGACCGGCCACCTGGACTGGGATCTGCGTTACGCCTTCATGCGCCTGCACACCGCCCTGCACGCCCTCTCCGGCGTGGTTTGGACCGGCTGGCAGGCCGACGTGACCGGCAGTCACATCTACGACGACGGCGGCAAGGCCCGCATGGACTTCTCGCTGGAGGGCATCCGCATCAACGACGTGCGTGACGAGATCGGGGAGCGCCTGAACGCCGAACTGGCCGCCGCCCGTCCGGTGCGCGCCTATGAACTGCCCCGCGCCGAAGCCCTGGAGTTGCCCGACCTGATCCGCACCCACGTCAACCTGGTGCCGGCCCACATTGCCAACATTCGCATCGTGGAGATCGAGGGCCTGGACCGCCAGGCCGACGGCGGCACCCACGTCGCCAACACCAGCGAGGTCGGCCGCGTCGCCATCATCAACGCCGCCAACAAGGGGCGCATCAACCGCCGCCTCGAAATCGCCCTGACGGACTGAATCCATGAGTGACGAACCTTCAAGCCAAGCGAAGCCGAAGTCAGCCTTCGAACCGTTGCCGGACGAACTGGACTTCCCGTCCATGGAACGGCGGATGCTGGACTTCTGGGCCGCGGAGGACACATTCAACCGGCTGCGCGACAAGAACGCCGACGGCCCCCGCTGGTCCTTCTTCGACGGTCCGATTACCGCCAACAACCCCATGGGCGTGCATCACGCCTGGGGCCGCACCTACAAGGACGTCTACCAGCGCTACCGCGCCATGCGCGGCTACCACCAGCGCTACCAGAACGGCTTCGACTGCCAGGGCCTGTGGCTGGAGGTGGAGGTCGAGAAGGACCTCGGCTTCAACTCCAAGCGCGACATCGAGGAATTCGGCCTGGAAGCCTTCGCCGACGCCTGCCGCGAACGCGTGGAGAAGTTCTCGGGCGTGCAGACGCAGCAGTCCGTTCGCCTGGGCCAGTGGATGGACTGGGACGACTCCTACTTCACCCACTCCGACACCAACATCGAGCACATCTGGCATTTCCTGCGGCGCTGCAACGAGCGCGGCTGGATCGACGCGGCGCAGCGCGCCATGCCCTGGTGCGCCCGCTGCGGCACCGCGCTCTCGCAGCATGAACTCATCGATACCTACGAGGAAGTCGAGCACGACGCCGTCTACGTGCGGCTGCCCATTCACGGTCGCCCCGATACCTGGCTGCTGATCTGGACCACCACGCCCTGGACCCTAGCCGCCAACGTGGCGGCGGCTGTCCATCCCGACTTGACTTACGTCGAGGTGGCGGCGGATGACGGCCGCTACCTCCTGGCCGAAGCCGCGATGTCCGAGGTCTTTGGAGACGACGCCGACGTCGTCGCCAGGCACCAGGGCGCCGACCTGCTTGACCTGACGTACGACGGCCCCTTCGACGACTTGCCGGCCGTGCATGGCGTGACACACCGAGTCATCCCCTGGACCGACGTTGGCGCGGACGAGGGCACCGGCGTCGTGCACATCGCGCCGGGCGCCGGTGAGGAGGACTTCCGCCTCGGCCAGGACCTGGGCCTCGAAGTACTGGTGCCCATCGACGAAAACGGCGCCTACACCGCCGGCTACGACTGGCTGACCGGCCGCGACGCCCGCGAGGTGGCCGACGACGTGGTCGCCGACCTGCGCAAACGTGGCCTGCTCCATCGCCACCACACCTACACCCACCGCTACCCCCACTGCTGGCGCTGCCAGGAAGAGCTGGTGTTCCGGGTTGACGACGAGTGGTTCATCCGCGCCGACGAAGTTCGCCAGCCGATGCTCGACGCCGCGGCGACCGTGAGTTGGACGCCCGAGTACGCCGGCGCGCGCATGGCGGACTGGCTGCGCAACATGGGCGACTGGAATATCTCCCGCCGCCGCTACTGGGGCCTGCCGCTCCCCTTCTACCCCTGCCAGGCCTGCGGGCACCTGACCGTGATCGGGTCCAAGGCCCACCTCGAAGAGCGCGCCGTCGAGGGCATGGACCAGTTGCGCGAACTGCACCGCCCCTGGATTGACCGCGTGACGATCCGCTGCGAGGCCTGTGAGGCGCCCACCCAGCGCATCGACGCCGTCGGCGACGCCTGGCTGGACGCCGGCATCGTGCCCTTCTCAACCCTCGGCTACCTGGAGAACAGCCAGGAGTTCGAGCACTGGTACCCGGCGAACTTCATCACCGAGATGCGCGAGCAGATCCGGCTCTGGTTCTACTCCATGCTCTTTATGAGCGTCACCATCCGGAACCAGTCGCCATACCAATCCGTCTTCGTCTACGAAAAGCTCAACGACGAAACCGGCCGCGCGATGCACAAGAGCTGGGGCAACGCCATCGACTTCGGCGAGGCCGCCGAGCGCATGGGCGCGGACGTGATGCGCTGGCTGTACGCCGGGCACAACCCGCTCTACAACATCAACTTCGGCTACGGTCCGGCCACCGAGGTCAAGCGCCGCATGCTCACGCTCTGGAACGTCTACTCGTTCTTCGTGACCTACGCGCGCCTCGACGGCTTCGACCCCACCGCGCCGCGCATTCCCGTGGCCGAGCGGCCCGACCTGGACCGCTGGGCGCTCTCACGCCTGCAAGGTCTGATCGACACCATGACCGCCTCGCTGGACGACTACCTCGTCCACCGCGGCGTGCAGGCCGCCCAGGAGTTCATCGAGGAGCTGTCCAACTGGTACGTGCGCCGCGGACGCCGCCGCTACTGGAAGTCGGACTCCGACGACGACAAGCAGGCCGCCTACCAGACCCTCTACGAGTTGCTGACCAGCCTGGTACGGCTGCTAGCCCCGGTCATGCCCTTCTGGACCGACGACATCTACCAGAACCTCGTCCGCCGCGCCGACCCCGACGCCCCAACCAGCGTCCACCTCACCGACTGGCCCGAAGCCGACGACGCGTTGCGCGACCCCGATCTGGACGCGGCCATGGCCCTGGCCCAGCAGGTCGTCCGCGCCGGCCGCGCCGCCCGCAACAGCGCCAACGTCAAGCTGCGCCAGCCGCTGCGCTCGGCCCTGGTCCGGGTCGACGACGACGCCGATTGGGGCGCCGTGACGTCGCTACAGACCCACGTTCTCGATGAGCTCAACGTCAAGGAACTGCGGCGCATGACCTCAGAGCACGAACTGGTGGACTACCAGGTGCGCCCCAACTACCGCGCCCTCGGCCCGCGCTTCGGCCGCCAGGTCCGCCAGGTCGCCGCCGCGCTGGCCGCGCTGGACGCACCGGCGGCCGTGCGCGAGTTGGACGAACTCGGTTCGCTCCACATCGAGGTCGACGGAGTGACCGAGACGCTGGAGCCGGGCGATCTCGACGTTCGCCGCACACCCAGGGAAGGCTTCGGTGTGGCCGAGCAGGACGGCGTCATCGTCGCCATCGCCACCGACATCGACGACGACCTGGCCCGCGAAGGCCTGGCCCGCGAACTCGTCCACGCCACCCAGGGCCTCCGCCGCGACGCCGGCCTGGAAGTCTCAGACCGCATCCACCTCTGGATTGATGGCCCATCCGCCCTGCGCGAAACTCTGGCCGAGCATCAAATCGAAATCTGCGGCGAAGTCTTGGCCCTCGCCGTCAACGCCGGCGAGCCTCCGTCCCACGCAGCCCACACCGAGCCCATGCTCAACGGGCTGCCGGTCCAAATACGATTGACTCGCGTGTAGACCGACTCTGATCGACCTTTCTCACAACGTTCGACACTTCGAATGGAGTTAGGAATCAAAGATTGTCGCCCAAAGACGTCAGCCTGGATCAGATGGACCGCAAGCAATTGGGGGTGGCGCGCACAGGCAGACTGCCAACGCAATGATGCATGCCCTGCGTCCGGGGCGTTGAAGGCTGGGCGCTTCTCTCGCGCCAGCCGCCAAAGTACCGTCTGTTGGATGGAAAAGGCTGGGTTGACTACTCAGCGCACACGTGGTGGTGGCGGAGTGCGCCGGTTGGCGCTGGCCGCCCTCGTCGCGGCGGCCGCCATGCTCCTTGCGCTTGCACCCCAAGCCCGCGCGCTGGAGTGTGAGGGCATCGTCCTCGACGACGGGTGCCTCTTCACGATCACCGGCGGCGACACGCCCGAGCCTGACGACGGCTACGCGGTGACCAATGCCGACTACGTGCCGCTGTGGGACTTCGTGCGCGACAAGAACGCGCAGTCCATCGGCTATCCGATCAGCCAGCGCTGGATCGACGGTCCCTTCACCTTGCAGGCCTTTCAGAAAGTGATCCTGCAGTGGGACCCCGCCGGACTCATGAACTACTACAACACGCTGGACGTGCTGGCGGATCGCTACCCGCAGATTGAGCTGCCCTACGTGCCGGCTCACCAGTGGCTGGAAGCAGATCGAGACGCGGATTTCCGCACGATTATCCAGAATCACAAGGCGATCCTGGAGCAGAACGCGGCAATAAAGGAGCGATTCCTGAGCGAGCCCGATTGGCTCAACCTTTACGGGCTCCCGGTTAGCTACGAGGAGCAGGAGGTCGACGGCCAGGCGGGAGCGGTGCAGATGCTGCGGGCGCAGCGCGCGGTGTTCGTGGTCTGGAACGTGCCGGCGCCGGGGACGAGCGTGGGTCAGGTGACGCTTCAGAACGTGCCCGACAAGGTAAAGCGCCTGAGTAACGTGATCATTCCCGACGCCGCCAAGACCCTCGTGACGCGCGACGCGTTGGATGACTTGCCAACGTTCACGTTCATCGAACCGCCGCCGAGGATCTTGGCACTCGGAGCGCTCGACCAGCTGGATTGGGTTCAAGATGGCGTTGCCGAATCCGAAGCGGCCGCCGTTGAAGCGCTGGACGAGCTGGCGAGGGAGTCCCAGTCGCTCTTTGGTGCGGTGATGGCCAAGTCCTGGATTCGGGACGGCGTAAACGCGGACGAGCTATCCGTGGTCCAAAGGCTGACGTTCATAGCCAGTACAGACGAAGCTCGGGCCTTGAGCGTCATTCAGATGCCATTTCTTGCAACGGTTGAAGCGGCTGACGACTCGTTGGTCTACGAAATGCTGTTCTATCACTCCAGCAACGTTTCGGAACGCATGGGCGTTTTGAACCATGTCCTTTCGCACCCAACGCTGAGCGACGGTATCAGGGATGACCACGTACACGTGTTAACGGTGCTGCTCAGCCTGATGATTGGCGCCGATCAGGAGTCGCGAGCCGCCCTGTACAGCACGCTGCTTGATCCTGAAGCAGTAATCGTCGAGCAACGCGCCGTCTCACTTCCCGTCTCAGGGAACGTGCTCTTGGCGGTCGTACGAACAAGAAACGGCTCGGCCAGCAGCATGGACTGGCTGGAGCGGTCACTTCGCAGCCACGAAGGCTTTACCGGTCTGCCCCTCCCCGGCAACTACGTCTCACTGTTTGTCGGAGGGTTCTACGGCGGCGGCGCGACGGCACATGGGATTCTGCGCATTCCTGATTCGTTTGACGATCCTGGCTTGATCATTGCTCATGAGTCGGCACGCCTTTACTTGAGTTTTGGCTGGGGATGGGCAACTAACGGGGGTGCCGAGTTCTTGCGGTGGGTCGCGCTGGGCAAGGGCCCGCCCCTCTACACTTTCACTCTTGGCGTCGACTCCTGCGACACCGCCCGCAGCCTATCTGAACTCGGACAGAAAACAAACGACTCGACCATTGACTGGCGATCGATCTGCCACTACCGCATGGGGTACGCGTTCTTTTACGATCTCTACCAGACCCTGGGGGAACAGGAGTTTCGGCGGGGCCTTAGGGAGCTCCAACTGAATCAGAGTCAATCATCCTCCAGCGGACTATGTATGGTGCCGAGCGCCAACCAGGAGTTGTGCTGGATCACAAGTCTCATGCGAGCCGCTTTCGTGACTAGCGCGCCCGATCCGGACGTGGGGGCAAGGGCCTGGCACGTGATCCACCGCTGGTACTACGGGCCGTAAGGCGCCACCCGATAGCCGCCGAAGCAGCCCGCGGCAGTCCGTGACGAAGCGGCCCGAATCGCCCACCCAAAACCGCCGGCATCTCCGCCTATCCTGCGGCGCTCCGTTACTTGAGGATCAGCGCCCTTGTTGCACGCTTGGCCGATCTGGTGGCGCTCAATAGCGTATTCGCCAGTCTGACCGGAGGGCCGGGTGAGCAGGCAATGGCGGCCTACGTGGCGAGGCCGCCCCTACCGTAAACGGTGCGCCTGGCCCGAACCTGAGTTCGGACCGACCGTCGCCACCGAGTAACTGAGGTTCTGACGCCCTAGCCGAAGAAGCGGTCAACCGCGACCGCGATGGCGACGGCGGCAGTCACCGAACCAAGCATCAAGCCGATCATCCACTTGATCAGATCAGCCCGCAGATTGGCGATCTCAGACATCACGTCAGCGCGCAGATTGGCAATTTCCGTCATGACCTCAGCGCGCTGATCGGCGAGATCTTCCTTGGTTGCGTAGTGCGCGAGGCTGCGGTCCAGTTCCTCACGCAGTTCGGCGCGGGTGAGCGCGGCGGCGCTGATGCTCGGGTCGGCCATTGGACGTTTCTCCAGGTGAAGGGAAGGTCAGAGTTTCGTCACGCCGCCCGTAGAGCCATTCTAGCTAGCAGTGATCGATATCGCCGGCAAAAGGCGCCCTCGTGCTTGAGATTGGCGAATAGTCAGCGTGGACGGCACACGAGCCCTGTACTGACCGTCAGTTCTGGTTGAGTCCGAACTCCCGGCTCAAGAGCACCCGCTTCCAATGGGTCTCCCGAGCCAGAACAGTCTCGTCCAGTGCATAGGCGGGCAGGTATTCGAGTAGCGCGAAACGGAAGTTGCCCCGGCAGTGGGCGAGACCCTTCTCCGCCGCCAACTGCCGAAGCTCTGCATTGCCGCCGTGCACCGTGTCAACGTAGCTTCGCCACCGCGACCAAATCCCATCGTCACCGTAGGCTGAGCCGACATAGTGTCGGTGTGTCCTTGAGCTCGTATCCGTAATCAAGTAGACGCCTTTCACATGCTCGAGAGCAGTCTTCCAGTCGGGTCTGTCGTTCCGAACGAGCACCTCCAATTCCGAGAAGGAAAGATTGATGTTCTCGTAGCCGGAGAAGGCTCGACCTGAGAAGGGCTCGCGAAGAACCTCCGCCACATGCAGCGGATAGCGGCCAGCGTAGTGATTCTCGAAGTTCACTCTTGTTGCTCGGCTCCTATACGCCGACCACAGCTTTAGCCGACCAATGAACGATTGCCCCTGATCCGTGAGTTCGACCTTATAGCGGTCGGAGTGACGCTCCAGAACCTTGAAGACGCCGCCGAACAGCCAAGTCTGAAGTCCATCGGGATGAAAGTTCATCAAAGAGAATATGTAGGGTCGGCTGAAGGCGTTCATTGCGGGACGGAATTCTTGCCACCCAACCCAATTCGACCTGTCTCTGACCCATTCATCAAGCGGCAGTAGGTCACCAGTCTGGCGGGCGAAGTGGACCTTGTAGTCGCTGACATTATCAATACGCCAGACGTCCTTCAGCAGGATCGGGGGCGGCAATTCGAGCTTCGTTTCGATGGCCATGTTTTGGCTCCTAGCAGATGCCAACTAGAACGGTCGCGCGACACATTGCGCCATGCCCACGCTCGCAACGCGTCGCCGGACGCATCCTTCCCGCCTCTGCGTGGACACGCCCCTATTCCGCCAGCGCCACCTCCACCATCCCCTCCGTCACCCGCACCTTGTAGCTGCGGGTGCGGTGGCCGAAGGGTGGGTTGATGACCCAGCCGTCGGTGACGTCGTAGATCCAGCCGTGCAGGGGGCAGGTGAGCTCGCAGCCGACCAGTTGGCCGGACGCCAGCGGGTAGCCGGCGTGCTCGCAGAGGCCGTCCAGCGCGTGGTAGCGGCCGTCCACGTTGGCGATCACGATTTCGGCCTTATCCAGGAACACCGACGACAGCCGGCCCGGCGGCGGCAGCAGCGACTCCGGGCCGACCGGCTTGAACTCCGGCTTCTCAGCCGAGGTCACGCCGCATCACCGTGACGTCTACGCGTTGGTCGCCCAGGTCCAGGGCCTTCGGCTGCACCACTTCCTCCACGAAACCCGCCTCACGCAGCACAGCCAGCCGTTCCTCCGCCACTCCAAACGCACGCACCGCCCGCACGTCGTTCGCGGCGGCGTGCTCCAGCGCGGCCTCGATCACCGCGCTCGCGCGGTCCACGTACGCCGGCGCCGCTTGAAACTCCATCGTGGCGTTGGCCGATACCGGCGCGTGGGTGGGCGCCCACAGGTTGGCCGAGGCGACCAGCCGCCCCTTGTCGTTCGCCAGCACCTTCCAGGCGTTGGCCGCACCGGTCGCATGCCGGGTCATCGAGTTGAAGAACGGCCGCAGGCACCCGCTGGCCTGCACCGCCGGCGGCGCGTAGAACATGGCCTCGGTGTAGTCGCGCACGATCCACTCGGCCGGCGCCAGCAGCATCACCAGGCCCGTGTAGGCCCCAATGTCGCCCAGCCGGATGTCGCGGATCTCCCCGTCGCCCGCCCGGCCAAAGAACTGCTCGTCAAAGTCGTCCGCGTCAGTCCCCGGCCGCAGCGCGCGATAAGTCAGCCCGTTGTAGTGCCGGTAGCCGTGCTTCTCGTAGATGTGCTGCGCCACCGGGTTAACCGTCCCCAGGTAGCTCACCTGGCCGCCGACCTTCCAGAATCCCTGGATCGACAACTCCGTCAGCCGCTGCGCAATTCCCTTGCCGCGCTGCTCCGGTTCCGTGAAGACGAACCCGTAGCCGCCCATCTCGGGCAGGTCTCGGTCCGTCCCGTGCCAGGCCGTCCCCACCACTGTCCCATCGATTCGCCCGACCAGCATGGTGTCGGCCAGCGACGGGTCGTGGGTCCCGGCCAGGAATTCTGCCAGGAAGCCGCCTTCGGTAGGCACCATCCAGGGATTGAACGGGCGGGTCAGAAAGCTGTACACCTCGTGCTGAGCCGCGCCCGTCCCGCGGCCTTCGCCCGGCCCCAGCACGCTCGCCACCAGTTCCTCGCCGTTCGGCAGCGCGAATACCTTTTCCATGCCGTTTCAACTCCGGTGCTGCGTTCCTGGGTGCCACAATAGCCGCTCTGACACGTGATTGAAGGAGCAGGACGTATGTCGCTACAGGGGAAGGCCGCACTGGTCACCGGCGGCGGAACCGGCGTGGGCCGCGCCACCGCGCTCATGCTGGCCGAACGCGGGGCCAACGTGGCCGTCAATTACTCGCGCTCGGCCGACGAAGCCGCCCAGACCGCCGCTGACATCCAGGCGCACGGCGTCGAGGGCCTGGCCATCCAGGCTGACGTCGCCTCGGACGCCGCGGTCGTGGCCATGGTGGAGCAGACTGTCGCCGCCTTCGGTCGCCTGGACATCGTGGTCAACAGCGCTGGCACCACGTTCTTCGTCGATTACGACGACCTGGACGGCATGAAGGACGAGTACTGGGACCGCATCCTGGCCGTCAACCTCAAGGGCCCCTTCTTCGTCAGCCGCGCCGCCGCGCCGCACCTGAAAGCCGGCAGCGACGGCGTGATCGTCAGCATCTCGTCGCTGTCGGGCATCACCGGCACCGGCTCCTCCATCGCCTACGCGGCCTCCAAGGGCGCGCTGAACACCATCACCAAGTCGCTGGCCCGCACGCTGGCGCCCGAGATTCGCGTCAACAGCGTGGCTCCCGGCCCAATTGACACGCGTTGGATGATCGGGCACGAAGACTTTCTGCAACGGGCCGTCGACCGCAGCCCCGTCAATCGCGCGGCCACGCCCGAAGACATTGCCGCCGGCGTGCTCCTGCTGGTCGAGAACCCGATCATGACGGGCGAGGTCCTGGTGATGGACAGCGGCTGCGGGCTATAACGTCGAGCTCCGGCCAGTTCCGGACCCCCCGCTTAATGACTGGAACCCCCGCCGCGGCGGGGGTTCCGTTCATCACCGTGCGTCCACGGGACTACTGCTGGAGCGGCGTCCTACTCCTGGGTGTGCCCCGTGCCCCCGCAGCGGGAGCAAGTGCGCCAGAAAGCCGTCTCACCGTAGTAAGCGCGGCTGACGTGACGACCTGTGGGGGCGTAGCGCAGCGATCCGCGCCCACCGCAGCGGGCGCAAGCTTCGTGCCCGCTGGTCGCGGTGTAGGTGGCCCGTGGGCCGACGTAGTGAGTCATTGTTCCCTCCTCATTGTGGGAACTTCCGCCAGATCTCCACGATCCGGTCTGCGGGCTGACGCCGTTGTCAGCACCTTCAATGTACACAAACGTCGCGTCTCGTCAAGCCGCGAACCCTTCGGAACCTGAATCACCGAGGGCCACTTCCTTAAAGCCCGCGGGGCGCCGGGTGGACCCCGGCGCCCCGTGAAATGACAGCCGTCTGGGCGGCTAGCGGCTCGGTGCCGTGCGCAGGAAGAGCACGACCTTCCAGAGTTCCTCCTCGGTCATGCCCCCGGTTTCCTGCGGCTGTTCGGCGCCGGCGATGCACTGTTCGCGAATCTTCTCGCGAACCTGGATCGCCGCCTTGAACTCAGTGTGCGGGGCGCCCAGTTGCGCCGGGATGCTGTGCGGCACATCGCCCTGGTCGTCTTCGCTGATCGCCGTGTTGCCGTGCCATGCCTTCAGGAAGATGGCGCCCGGGTCGCTCGCCAATTGCGCCTGGAACTCTTCCGCCTTGAAGCTGGCCGGTCGTGGCGAATACAACTGGTACTGCGGACCGAACCCGTCCGCCGCGTAGCCGTGGCAGGTGGCGCAGACGGTCAGGTAGAGCTGCTCGCCTTCCTTCATTACGGCCTCGGTGTCGGGGCAGGGGTTTGCGGGACAGGTGCCCGTCGCGGCGCACGCCGGTTCCGGAAACTCCGTGGTCCCGGGCGGCTCACACGCCGCAAGTACGACGAGCGCGACGAGCGCGACCGCCAGAGCGCCGATCAATCCGCGGCGCAGCGACTTCTTCATACTCCGTCCCCCAAGGTTGGCCGTTGGTTACTGGCTTCAAGCAGTCAATGTAACGCGCCCCCTTCCCCATGCGCCACCAAGCGGCTACGCCACCGGCTTCGGACACCAGCTGTCGCCCGAAGCGTTACCCTTACCCCGCGTGCGGCCTGGAGGCCCGGCCATGCGAGCGGCGCTTCACACCCTCATGTTCGGCGGCTACCCCCTTGACCGCGTGGCGCCGGCGGCCAGCGACATCGGCTATTCCGGCGTCGCCCTCATGTGCCGGCCCCCTCACCTTGACCTTGACAATCCCGGCCCCTCGGCCCGCGCTGGCTCCCGAGTCCTCACCGACGCTGGCCTCCAGGTCGTAGGACTCGCCTCCGGCCTCGGCCGCCCCGACTCCTTCGCCGGCGCACCCGCCCAGGCCGAACTGGATGGCGTCCGCCGCGCCCTCCAGGCCGCCAACATCCTTGGCGCTGGCTTGCTCCGACTCTGGGGCGGCGCCGACGGCATGTCGGTTGACAATCCCCACGATCTGGCCGCCGCCTCGGCCTGGTATGGCCAGGCCGCCAGCCTGGCCGAAGCTGCCGGCGTGCGCGTCACCATCGAAGTCCACGCCCAGGGCCTCGCCTCCAGCACCGCCGCCACCTGCCGCCTCGTTGACGCCATCGACCATCCCAACCTCGGCGCAGCCCTCGACACCGGCAACCTGCACGCCGCCGCTACGTCCGTCGGCGCCGAAGATGTCGCCAGGCTCGGCTCGCGCATCTTTGACGTCCACGTCAAGGACATGCACGGCCTGCCGGACGCCGACGGGCACACCCTGGAAGTGGATGGCCGCTACTACGTCCACGTGCCGCTGGGCGAAGGCGACGTGGGCAACGGCGACACCCTCCGCCAACTCGCCGCCGGCGGCTACGCGGGCTGGATCGCCAACGAATCCGAATGCGCCTGGCCCGACTGGGAGACCTCGGTCGACGCCGCCAGGCACGAATTCGCCGAACTCAACAAGCTCATCCAGGCCGCCCATGCCTGAGGTCGAGATGCGAGCCGAAGTCCCGCCGCACCCGCCACTTGGGAGCAACTAAGCATGCGCGTCGCCTTTAGCTGGGACCCGAGCCTCTTCAACTACCGCAACATGCTCGGCAATCCCTACGGCGGCCTGCTCGTCGAGGCCCTCCAGCGCCACGGCTATTCGTTCGAGCTCATCAGCCTCTACCCCACCGCCGACACCCCCAGCGTCAACCTGCGCTGGGTGTGGCAGAACCGCGGCCGCGTCCACGGCATTCACCTGCACTGGCTGCTGGGCGTCACCAACACGGCCACCGCCACCCAGGCCTGGGTACGGATGGGCCTCTTCGCCCTGTCGCTGCTGCTGGCCCGCATCCTCGGCTACCGCGTCATCTGGACGCTCCACAACATGCTGCCCCACGAGCGCCCCCACTGGGGTGTCGACGTGGTCGGTCGTTACGTCATGGCCCTGCTGGCCAACTCCATCATCTGCCACTGCGAGTACGCGGCCCGCGCCTACACCCGCCGATTCATCCGCCGCCGCAACCTCTTCGTGATTTCCCACGGCGATTTCCGCAACGCCTATCCCGCCGACGTGACCCGCGAGGAGGCCCGACGCGAGTTGGGCATCCCTGAAGACGCCTTCGTCTACACCTCGTTCGGCAACATCCGCGGCTACAAGGGCCACGACGACATGCTCGAAGCCTTCAAGGGCCTGGACGGCGACCACCTGCGCCTCGTCGTCGCCGGGGCGCGCCACCAGTTCTACGAGGGCGTCGTGGGCAACGAGCCCGTGGGCGACCCGCGCGTCGTCATGCACGAGGGCAAAGTCCCCATCGACAAGCTGCAGGTCTACTTCCACGCTGGCGATGTAGCTGTCTTTCCCTACCGCGACGCCCTCACCAGCGGCGCCATCATCACCGCCCTCGGCTTCGGCTGCCCCATCATCGCCACCCGCGTGGGCTGCATCCCCGAGCTTCTCGACGACACCGGCGCCGGCGTCCTGGTCCCACCGGCCAATATCCCGGACCTGCGTGCCGCCATGCGGGACTCCCAGGACTGGAACCTCGCCGAGCGAACCCAGGCCGCCCACAACGTCGCCGACGAACTCGGCTGGGACTGGATCGCGCTCCAGACCATGGAAGCCTACGGTCCGCCACAATCCTCCTGAAACCCAGCGTTCGTCGCGGTCCCTGCGGCTAAATGTTGAGCGGCGCCGGAGGCCGCGGTAGCGGGGCCTGCTCCGGGTCCCGCGACTCGCTGAAGAGTCCGATCTCGGCCGCCGAGGCGTAGTCCGCCCGCCCAAACGTAGAAATGATCCGAAGCATCGCGTACCGAATCGGCACCGGCGTCTCCACGTCAAACACCAGCTTCAGGTCCGGCGCCGCCGCCGTGAACCGCCCGATGCTGACCAGCGCGTCGGGATGCGTTCGCGGATCCTCCAGCGACGCCAGCACCTCGAACTCCCGGATGTAGCTGTCCTTCGGCTCGTCCGGGTGATTCCAGATCACCGCTTTCCGAACCGGCGTGCGATATCGCACTTCGTAAATCGCGGTCAGTGGAAAGTCCGGGCCGGCCGATCGCCACGCGGCGAATTGCGGATCGAACAGGCCGTCGTGCAGCCGGTTTGGGCCGTGGTCGCCCTCGGCGTCGGCCGTCGAGCTGATGGCCAGCAACTCGCCGCCGTTCACGATTTCCAGCAAGTCGAAACCTTCGCCGTCCAGGTTCGAACTCTGTTGCAACCCGACCTGAATCCGGCGAACCACCTCCGGCTCGATCCCCTCCTCCTGCGTCGTCCGCAGCGCCAGGACGGCGGGAATGACCCCGGCGGCCAGGAGGAAGCCGAATACAAGAAACGACGTTAGGGTGCGACTGGATGTCAGGACACGCCAGATGTTGCGCGGGGTGGGGCGACGTCCGGCGGCGATCTCGGCCGCACGAGATTCCTGATCGGCCCGCACCTCGGCCTCGTGCTCGTCGTGCCAGCGCACCTCCTGGGCGTCCACGGCCGCCTGCCGCCTCGCCCACGCGCCGCGGCTGGCGCCGCGCTCTACGGAACGCTGTGGAGTCGACATACAGGTCTGCCGGGGATCACGCGTTGTAGGCCCGGTCCAGGAACTCGGCGACGTGCATCACGGTCAGATCGAGCCCGCGCCGGCGTGCGCCGGATTGGATGTGCAACAGACAGCCCGGGTTGGCTGACACGATCACCCTGGCGCCGGTGGCCTCGATCGCGTCCAGTCGCTGCTCCAGGATGGCCAGCGAGATATCGGTGTCGGTCACGCTGTACAGCCCGGCCGCTCCACAGCAGACCGTCGGATTCTCCATCTCCACCAGTTCCACGCCGGGAACGGCTGCCAGCAGCTCCCGTGGTTGCTGGGAAACGCCCTGTGCGTGCACCAGGTGGCAAGCGTCCTGGTACACAACGCGTTCCTTGATCGCGCCCGCCGGCGGCTCAGCCCCGATTTCGGCCAGGTACTCCGAAAGATCCCTGACCCGCCCGGAGAATGCATGGGCTCGGTCCGAGTATTGCGGATCATCCTCCAGCAACTCGCCGTATTCCTTCAGCGTGGACCCGCAACCGGCCGAGTTGATGATGATGGCCTCGTAGTCGGCCGAATCAAAGGCGTCGATGTTCCGCCGCGCCAGTTCGCGGGCGGTTTGGCGATCGCCGCCGTGCACGTGCAACGCCCCGCAGCAGCTCTGGTGCTCGGGAATGTGAACATCGCAGCCATTCCTCGCCAGCACCCGCAGCGAGGCCCGATGAGCCTCGGCGAATGACACGCTCATGATGCAGCCTGTGATGAAGGCCACCGAGCGACGGCGCTCCCCGTGCGCCGGCACGAAACGCAGGTCGGAGGCCTGCAGGAACCGGTCCGATACCGGTGGCGACAGCGCCTCCACGGCGGCCAGCGGCGGCGCGATCAACCGCAGGAGTCCCATCTTTCGCACCAACGCCTGCATGCCGCTGCGCTGAAAGAGCCACAGCCCCCGCGCGGCCAATCGCAGCAGCTTCGGCCGCGGAAACACCACCCGCAGCACGGTCTGAGCGATGCGCCGCCGCATCGGGAGCAGCTTGGCCTGCACCGTCTGCGCGCGCACGGACTCGATCAGGGCGCCGTATTTCACGCCCGATGGACAGGCCGTCTCGCAACCGCGGCAGTCCAGGCACTGGAAGGTGTGCCGCAGGAACGCCGGGCTGTCCAGGGACATCCGCTCGTCATGCACGGCGTCAATGAGCTGGATGCGCCCACGCGGCGAGTCCATCTCCACCCGCAGCACCCGGTACGTGGGGCACTCGTTGAGACACAACCCGCAATGCACGCAGGTGGACAGGATGGACGTGTCGGGCGCGTCCATCCCCGAGAATCCCAACCGCGCGGGTTCCACCGTCATGCCTCAACTCACCACAAAGCGTCCGCGGTTGATTATCCGACTTGGATCGAAGGCTGAGCGCAACGCTTCCATCGCCTGCACGTCCGGGGCCTCGGCCGATACGCCCCAGACACCTGCCGCCCGCTTCACCGTTACGGGCGCGGACTCGATCACGAGCGTACCGCCCAACCGTTCCGCAGCCGTCCGCAGGCGCTGCGCAAATTCGGTCAGAACGGCCGCGGCGTCGCTCCCGCCGGCCCGCACGCGCGCCACGCCATTCAGCGCCCGCGCGCTGGCCACGGTCCGCAAACCCAGATCCTCACCGATGTCCGCCGCGCTGCCCAGAAGCGACGGCGTCTGGCTCGACAGCGCGCTCAGGCGGCAGGTGATCTGGCCTGCGGGCTCCGCGGAAGGACGAGCCAGCGCGTCGGCGTCCGTCCAGAAACGATCCTGTTCGTCGCCCTCCAACGTGACGCCGTCACCGTTGGCGTTGGGCGCCACGGCCTTTGCTGTCATCGCCAGTTGCTCGGCTACCCCGCCCTCGGTTCCGGCCACGCGGATCGCCAGCAGCCAGGCGGCGCTATCGTCCACGTCAATGTCTGGCGTCAGCGTGCGCTGCACAAGGTCGAATCCGCTGGACACCAGCGGACTGTCGATCACCGCCCCAATGGCCGCACCAGCCGCCGCGGGGTCGCCAAGAGGAATCACCAGCGTTCGCTCAACGGAAGCTCGCGGCGCGATCTTCAGGTTCACACGCGTGATGACGCCCAGCGTGCCGAACGCGCCGATGTGCGCTTTGGGCAGGTCGTAGCCGGTCACGTTCTTGACCACCATGCCGCCCGATCTCGTGACCAGGCCATTCACGCCGGCGACTTCAAGGCCGATCACTAGGTCCCGCGCCGTCCCGGATCCGGCGCGACGCGGACCCGACAGGTTGGCGGCCACCATGCCGCCGATCGTGGACGCGGGTGTACTCGCCGGATCCAGCGCCAGCATCTGTCCGGCCTCGGCCAGCAGTCGTTGCACGTCGGCAAGCGGAGCGCCCGCCGCCACCGCCAGGGTCAGGTCCTCCGGCCGGTACTCGATCACCTGGTCGAGCCCGCTGAGGTCCAGCAGCACGTCCACCTGTTCCGGCGGTAGACCCAGACTCAGGTGCGTCCCGCCACCGTGCGGCACGACGACAGCGTCAAGACGCTGACAGATGGCCAGCACCGCCGCAACGGCCGCGGGCGAGTCCACGTACGCACGAAGACTCGGCGGCGCGCCGTCAACCGCGTCGCGTTCCGGGTCGCCCGGAGCCACGGCGTCAGCCGGCAGTTCGGCCGCCAGCGCCTGTTGGAGCTCAGCGGAATCCGGCGCGGAGTTCGGTGCCATGATGTGCAGTATCAGGGGCGCGCCAGGACGCGCTCAACGCATGACGGCTCGCCATGATCGTAGCCAGAACCCGGACCAGCCTTCACGAAGCCAGAGCAGCGCTGCCCGAACCCGTGGGCGTCGTACCAACCATGGGCGCGCTGCACGCAGGACACCTGGCGCTCCTGCGGGCCGCCCGGCGCCGCGACCGCTCGGTCGTCGCCACCCTGTTCGTCAACCGCACGCAGTTCAACGATCCGTCGGACTACGCCGCCTACCCCCGGGACGAAGCCGCTGATCTGGCGGCCTTCGAGACCAGCGGCGTTGACCTGGTCTTCGCACCCTCGGTCGATGAGATGTACCCGGAGGGCTTTGGTACGCGGATCGACCCGGGGCCAATCGGCGCCGACCTCGAAGGCGCCCGGCGTCCCGGCCACTTCACCGGCGTCGCCACCGTCGTGGCCAGGCTCTTCAACCTCACCCGGCCCACCCGCGCCTACTTCGGTCAGAAGGACTGGCAGCAGACCCGTGTGATCGACCGCATAGTGCGGGACCTCAACCTGCCGGTTGAGCTCGTCATCGTGCCCACGGTCAGGGACCCCGACGGCCTGGCCCTCAGCAGCCGCAACGTGCGCCTCACGCCCGATCAGCGGCGGGCCGCCACCGCCCTCTCGCGCGGCCTGGAACTCGCGGTCGGCGCATGGGAGGACGACGAGCGCTCACCCGCGGCCCTAGCCAGCCTGGTGAAACAGACGGTCCAAGCGGAGCCGCTGGCCACCCTGGGCTACGCCGAAGTCCGCCACGCCCTGACCCTGGAACCCGTCGCCGTGGCCGACCCGCCCCTGGTCATCGCCGTCGCGGCCGAAATCGGCGGCATTGGCCTGATCGACAACGTCGTGCTGGGGAACGGACTGCTGGACGAGACTGCGCCGTAGATCTTCCTCCCGCCAGGCGCAAGTCGTCCGTCCGCGGTCAGAGGGGCTGGATGAGGGGCAGACCGGGAATGCCCAGAAAGTCGCGGTCATCAGAAGCAAGCGGGCACTGGCGCATCAGAGCCGTGGCGGCGATCCATGCGTCCGCGACGTCGAGCGTGCGACCCATCAGTTTCAAATCGCTGCGCAGGCGGGCCGAAATCGCCGTAAGCGTTGACTCAGGCTCGAGCCACACAACCTCGTACCTCAGAATATGTCGGCGCAGCCGCCGCTTTCGTGCTTCACCCCAGCCGCTGGTGTGCATCCCAAACAGGAGCTCTTCAAGGGTCTGGAACGAGATCAGGCAGCGACGACCGGCAAGTCGGTCCTGGTAGGCGGCGTAGCGCTCGTCGTCAGCCTCATTATTAAACAGGATTGATACGACCGACGTGTCGAGTACAACGACTTCCGAACCAGGCGCCATCAGCGACCGCGGCTCTCACGTAACGCACGTTCAAATGCTTCCCATTCTTCGGGAGTTCCGTCGAACTTCGGCATGTTGTCCGGGTCCAGCACCGGGGCCTGGCCGAACTTGGCGACGACGAATGCCGACGGGCGGAGGTGGTCGAGCTCGGCCTCGACCGCGGCAACGATAGGGGCGATTCGGTCCGCGCCGGGAGCTTCGACCCAAACGCGCAGGGACTCGATACGAAGTCGGATCGTGACCGGGGAGCAGGCGCCGCTGACAATGGTTTCGCGGGGCAGAACGCGCGACCGGATGATGGCGGCGCCGAAGACGTACCGGCGGTCCTCGTGCCCAAGCAACCGGCGGCTGTCGTCAACGTTTACGGCTACCCAGTCTGGGCGGTTGCCGCCCTGCTCCCAGGCCTCGTCGATCGCACCGCTCACGGCGAATCCCAGCAGGTTGCCGTACTCCGGACGCTGCACACCCTCGAGGTTAAGCAGGCCGCGCAGTTCGCCGGCGGTTCCACGTCCCGAAAGGACCTGGCGACCCAGCGCCTTGCGAAGCTGGATGAGCAGATGCAACCCGGCGTCCGCTACGGATCCAGGCGCCCGGTCGAGGCGGACGGCCGTCCGGACGGTGATCGGATCGCGGCTGGGCCAGTCGGACTGGTAGCGGACACCGTCGTCCGTCGCCGGCGCGTCGGCAATGGGCTGGGCCGCGAGTTGGTCGTGGGCGGCAACGGCCGACGGATCATCCGCGGAAACGACGGGGATGGAATCGAGAATGGCCGCTTCCGAGTGCGGATTCAGGCCAAGCCGGGTCGCGCGCACGAAAGTACCCGGGTCAACCTCAACCGCGTGACTGCCGGGCTTGAGGGACGTAAGCCGCCGGGTCAAGGCAATGGCGGCGCTGGCTGTCGAACCAGCCTCGTAGGTGCTCACCCAAGCTGCTCACTTCCCACGGCAGGCAACGCGCCCGCCCGCGTGAAGCCCTGGGACAACACAAGATGATTGTAGTTGGTGGGCCGTAGCTGATGGTGAGAAGCGCCGGCTGGTAACTGGCGGCTATTGGCGCATGTCGACCAGGCCGAGAGCAGCCCGCGGGATTGGATCGAGCCTGCCGGGGATGTAGCTAACTGGCGCTCCAGCCAAGAGCCGACGCTACCGCCTCGGTATTGGCTTCGACTTCGGCGGGCTCCGGCGCGTATCGGACGGCGGCGCCGGGATCCTTCAGGCCGGTTCCGGTCAGCACGCAGACCACGCGCTCGCCCACCGCCTCGCCGCCGCGAGCCCGGCGCAACAGCCCGGCCACGGACGCGGCGGAGGCCAGCTCAACAAAAATCCCTTCTTCCGCTGCCAGCAATTGGTAGGCCTCGACGATCTCCTCGTCGCTCACGGCCTCGATCGTGCCGTCCGACTCGTCGCGCGCCTGCACCGCGCGCTCCCAGTTGGCTGGATTGCCGATCCGAATGGCCGAGGCCACGGTGTCCGGATTGGCCACCGGCTCGCCGGCCACGATGGGCGCGGCGCCCTCCGCCTGGAACCCGCGCATCACCGGCAACTGCGTGGACCGGCCGGCGCTCTCGTAAGCGCGAAAGCCCTGCCAGTACGCCGTAATGTTGCCGGCGTTCCCAACCGGGATAAACAACTCGTCCGGCGCGTCGCCCAGCGTGTCCACCACCTCGAAGGCTGCGGTCTGCTGTCCTTCCAGCCGGTAGGGATTGACCGAGTTGACCAGGGCCACGCCCGGACGCGCCGCTAGTTTGCGAACCACCGTCAGCCCGTCGTCAAACGATCCCTGGATCGGAATCACCCGCGCGCCGTAAATCAGCGCCTGCGCCACCTTGCCCAGCGCCACCCCGCGCGCCGGAATAATCACCCCGGTGGGCGTCCCGGACCGCGCGCCGAAGGCCGCCGCTGAAGCCGCCGTGTTGCCGGTGGAGGCGCAGATGAATGAATGCGCGCCCTCTTCGATGGCTTTGGCCGCGGCCACCGCCAGCCCGCGGTCCTTGAAGGAGCCTGTCGGGTTGCAGCCCTCCAGCTTGAGCCAGACCTCCGACACGCCCAGCCGGCGCTCCAGCGACGCCGCGCGAACCAGCGGTGTGTCGCCTTCGCCAATGGTCAGGTTCGGCGTGCCCTCGCCGACCGGCAGAAACTCTCGGTAGCGCTCGATTACCCCCGGACGCGGGGATCCGTTCATTCCGCCAGATCCTCGACTCGAATCACGCTGGCGACCGAGGCCACCACGTCCAGATCCGCAATGGCGGACAGCGCGCCTTGCACCGCCGACTCCTGGGCCTCGTGCGTCAGGAACACCAGTTCCGCGCGGCCCGCGTTTTCGTCCACTTCCTTCTGGATGACCGAGGCGATGCTGATGGCGTGCTCGCCGCAGACCGTGCCGATCCGCGCCAGGACTCCCGGCTGATCCTTCACCCACAGCCTGAAGTAGTAGCGCGAGCGAACCTCGGCCATGGGCAGCACACACAGGTCGCCGTCCAGGGACATGGGAATCCGGTCGTGCACCGCGCGCCGGATGTTGTGCCCCAGGTCGATCAGGTCGGCCACGATGGCGCTTGAAGTCGGTTCGGGACCCGCCCCGCGCCCGATGAACAGCGCGCGGCCCAGCAGGTCGCCGTCCAGCAGCACGGCGTTGAACACCCCGTCCACCTGCGCCAGCAGCACGTCCCGCTGAATCAGCGCCGGATGCACACGGGCCTCGAAGCCGTTGGGCGCGCGCTTGGCGATGGCCAGCAGCTTGATGCCGTAGCCCAACTCGGCCGCGTAGCGGAAGTCCGCCGCGCTGATGCGCGTGATCCCCTCACGATAGACATCCTCTGGGCTGACGGCGCAATTGAAGGCCAGCGAGGCCAGGATCACCAGCTTGTAGGCCGCGTCGATGCCTTCGATGTCGTTGGTGGGATCCGGCTCGGCGTACCCCAGCCGCTGCGCGTCCGCCAGCGCGTCCTCGAAGTCAGCGCCGCCCGAGGCCATCTCCGTGAGGATGTAGTTGGTCGTCCCGTTGATGATGGCGTGAACCTCGCGAATCTGGTTCGCCGCCAGGTCCTGGCGAAACGGCCCGATCACCGGGATGCCGCCGCCCACGCTAGCCTCGAAGTACAGGTCGCGATTTTGCGCCGTGGCCAGCTCCAGCAACTCGATCCCGTGCGTGGCCATCACTTCCTTGTTGGCCGTCACGACGTGCTTGCCGGACTGGAGCGCGCGGCGGATATAGCTATTGGCGGGCTCCACGCCGCCCATCAGTTCCACGACGACGTCGATAGTCTCGTCGTCAAGCACGTCGTCCACGTTGACCGTCAGTTGAGATGCGTCCAGTGGAACGTCGCGTCGGCGCTTGGGATCGCGGATCAGCGCGCGCCGCACCTGGAACGAACGGCCAATCTGGCGCTCCAGGTAGCCGGACCGCTCGGTGACCGTGCGAACCACGGCCGAACCGACGGTGCCCAATCCCAGGAACCCGAGTCCGATCTCTGCGGACATCCGCCCCTCAGTGCTCGCTCGGCAGTTGCCGCGTGAAGAATAACGCCGCGCGGACCCGCTTCGGCGCTGTATCGGAAGAGTCAACGTGCAAGGCACGCTGGAAACTGCGGTGACTGGAAGCGACCACTACGGCCTCGGCGGCGACGTGACCGTGCGCCGGTAGGCGTAGCCCAGCAGCACCCGCGCCACCCCGGCCACGGGCAGGGCGATCACCATGCCGGTAATACCCCAGATCTGCAGGCCCGCAAAGATGGCGAACAGCGCAATCAAGGGATGGACGCGCACCACCCGGCCCACCACGTTCGGAATCACGAAGTAATCCTCCAGCTGCCGCAGCACCGTGTACATCACGGCCACTACAACGCCAGCCACCCAACCCGGCCAGCCGAAGTTATTGGCCGTGACCAACGCCAATCCAATGGGCGGAATGGCGGCCATGATCGGGCCGAATACCGGGATCAACTCCAGGAACCCCGTGGCAATGGCCAGGATCACCGCAAACGGGATGCCGATGATCGACAACCCGATGAACGTGGTCACGCTCATGATCACCACGAGAATGATCTCGCCCCGAATGAAGGCGCCGAGGACGTTGTTGATGCGCCCGACCAGCTCCTCGGTCTCGGCCCGCGGACCGGGTGGTATCCGTTCCAGCAGTCCACGAAAGAGCTCGGGACCCGCCAGCAGCAGGTAGCCCGCCGCGACCACGGCCAGCACGCCGTGAATCAGCAGGTTGAAGGCGCTGCGGAACGCGCTGACCGCCTGTGAGGCGTCGGTCAGCATGCTGGTGGCGCCTGCCGTCAGCCCGTCGATCACGTCCTGCACAACCAGCGGCTGCCCGAGAAATTCTGACGGCAGCGCGGCTTCGACGTCCGCGACTATCGACGGAAGCTCATCCGCCAACCGGTTCAGTTCGTCCACGACGCGAGGAACGACCAGGAATCCAAGCAGGATCAGCAGACCCAGGCCCAGGGCGTAGAACAGCGCCACCGCCGCCGGCCGCGGAACGCGGGCCAGCCGAACCAGCCCATTGACGGCCGGGTTGAAGACGTACGCAAAAATCCCGGCCCAGACAAACGGGCCCACGATCTCCCGCGCGCCCCACAACACCAGGGCCGCCAGGATCCCAATGAACATCGCCACTGTCCGGCGCGTGCGCGGCGACCAGCGGTAAACCGGCTGCTCGCCGGGCACGGCGCCGCCCGTCCCGGGCGCGCCAGGTTCAACGGATGGCGCGACGGGAGTGTCTGGCTGTGTGCCTTGCGGCGTCTTCGGCGGGTCGGGCGCCGACACCGTGCTCAATCTGGAATGGGGGACGTGCGTTCATGGTAGACGGCTGCGCGGTCTGCCGGGGCCGTTTAATTCAGGCGCCGGTTGCGCGTTTCGCGCGCAGCTCGGTGGATGAGACGTCCACGCGCAGTTCATCCGCCGGTATCGCCTCGAAAAGCCCTTCGGCTTCAGGAGGCAAAGCCAGGTCGCGTAGCTGTAAAAAGCGACCGTCATCCAAACGCCCCGCAACTATGAAGCGCGTACCCAGCGAGCGAAGCTCCTGCAACGCCGTCCGCATCGCCTCCACCCCGCCGTAGTACATCGGTTCGACGATCCGCCGCGCCGTGTCGGCCCCCACCGCAAACGCGGCGCCCGGAAGCAAACGTGCCTTCTCCACAAAGGTCGGCGCCGCGCTCAATACCAGGCTGGCCCGACCGTGAAACTGCTCCGCCCGCCGCAAGACTTCGCGCGTGGGCAGCGGCGGCTTGTCCACGTTGGTAATGGACAACTCATACGTCACCGGATCGCCGAAACGCCGCCGCGCCGCTTCCCAGAGCGCCTGGTGCGCCTCATGCCACGGATTGAACGACCCCGGAACGAGCGCTGTCGGGACCTGCCCGCCCGCCCGTCGCCGGCCGTCGGGATAGGCGGTCATCCACGGCTGCGTACCGTTGTGAACGACCGCCAGCTCGTCATCCTCCACGCCACTGGTGCGCGCCACGGCCGCCAAGTCGGGCCCCACGAGGTCGCGCCACCGCGCCACACCCACCGCGTCCGCCAACAACGCCACGATCGCTCGCTCGGCGGCAGTCTCCTGCGCCCGCCGATTGCGGCCTTCGCCTAACATCCGTCGTCCTCGAAGATACGGCTGCTCCTGCTCCCTCTCCCTCTGGGAGAGGGTTGGGGTGAGGGTCTTCCGGGCAACCACCCCCGGGTTATACATAGGATTTCTATTGGAGTGCGGTGGCTGAAACCGCCACTCCAGCGCCAGGGTTCGGGCGCCGTCAAACGTCGCGACATGCAGCCGATCCTCCCCCCGCCGCACCCGATCCGTGGCCAGCGCCGCCGTGGCCCCCAACCCAACCACCGGAATCGAGGCATCGGGTCGTAGCTCCACGGCCCGCCTGAACGCACGTCGCGCTAGGGTCTCTGCCGTTTCGGCCGAACACGCTTGCGACGGCGCCTCGCCCACGTACGCCGCCACCGCCTTCGGCCCATACGGCACCGCAATGTCCAGCACCGTCCGCGATCCGCCCGGCCGCCGCAGCAGCAGCGGGATAGCCCCCGTCCCGCCCCCCGTCAGCGCCAGCGCCGCCGCCGTCCGCGAGGCGTGAATACAGTGAACCAACCCGTCCAAACCCCCGCCCCCGGCGGACACCCCCGGCCTACGCGCAGTTGCCACGAAAGCCGCGAACCACCAGACCGCTTCGAGGCCTTCGCCCTTCGTGCCGGGATCCAGTCTTGTCCCCTCTCCCTGGCAGGGAGAGGGTTAGGGTGAGGGTCGAATCGCCGGGTGTCCGCTGTCGCTGGTTAAACAGGACCGTCTCGACCAATCCCATCCGTCGCGACCGAAGGAAACACCGGGATCTCTTCGTTCGCGGCACCTACCCCGCCCCAAGCTCGATAAGCACCCGGCCGTCCGTCACCTGCACCGGATACACCCGCACCCTTGCCCGGTCCGGGTCGGCCAGCGCCCGACCGGTGGACATATCGAAAATCCAGCCGTGCCACGGGCATTGCAGCAACGTCCGTCCGCCGGTCTGGTACTCGATGTGCCCGCCCACGCTATCGGCGTGAACGTTGCCCTTGCACCGGCCGGACGACAGCCGCGCCCCCTGGTGCGCGCACACATCGCGGGCGGCGTGAAACTGCGTGCCCCCGTTCACGACCACAAAGCCGCGCCCCCCGATCTCGACGCGCCTGGGCTGGCCGACCTCGAAATCGGCCTCCGCCCCTACGTCATGCACGCTCGAAGTCATAGAACGCCGTGGCGTTGTCAGCCATGATCTTCCGCCGCAACTCGCCCCGCACCACCGACGGCAGCGCGCGGTCCGGCGCGTCGAAGTCCCAGTGCGGATAGTCGGTGGCGAACATCAGGAAGTCGTCCCGCCCGATCATGTCGAAGATCTGCAGCAGGTGCTGCGGGTTCGGCGGCTCGTCCATCGGCTGCGTCGTCATCCGGAAGTGCTCCAGGATGTACTCGCTCGGCAGCTTGCGCAGCCACGGCACTTCCTCTTTCAGCCCCTTGTAGTTCTTGTCGAACCGCCACATCAGCGGCGGCATCCACGAGAACCCGCCCTCGATTAGCGCGATCCGCAGGTTGGGCAGCCGCTCAAAGATGCCCTCCGACACCAGGCTCAACACCTGCGCCTCGAACGCCTGCGTCATCCCCGTGTGGTCTTCCAGGTAATAGGAAGGCCAGCCGGTGGCCGTAATCGGGTGGTTGCCCCACCCGCCAAAGTGAATCCCAACCGGCAGGTCCATGTCGGCCGCCGCCTCGAACAGCGGGTAGTAGTGACGCTTCCCGTACGGCGCGTTTCCGCGCACCGTCAGGATCACCTGCACGAATCGCCCGTCCTTGCCGCAGCGGCGAATCTCCTCCGCTGCCGCCTCCGGAATCTGCGGCGTGACCGTGATGGAACTGCGCCAGCGCTCGTCGCTGTCCAGCCACACGTGCCGCTGCCACTCGTTCACGGCACGAGCCAGCGCGATCGAGAAGTCGTCGTTGTGCACGTGGCCCGCCGCGTACAACGGCGTCAGGATCCCAAACTGCATGTCCCATTCGTCCAGCAGCTGCTCGCGCACGAAGTCGGGATCCGCGCCCGGTCGCAGCCCGTTCGGCGGCCAGGCGTCCCGTCGCGCGGCCATTTCGTAGCCCTTCGGATACTGCGTGCCTGGCGGCGCCGCAAAGCCGGACTGCTTGACGTACTGCACCCACCGGTCCGACATGAACGGGGTCAGGTCGTGAATCGTGTTCGGATACGGATGAACGTCGCAATCGATAACGGTCAACGAGGTACGGCCGTTCGCGGCCTCCGCAGCCGCCGGCGCGTCAAGGACAGCCTGTGCCATGGAACCCCCTCCTTATCGCCCGATACTCGCCACCCACACCCCACCCGTCAAGACCTCAGGCGACCGCGCGAACTAAGTGGGCGGTCTGCGGGCGGTCAGGCAGCCTCGATGTCCGTCAGTGCAAAGTCCCGCCCCTTGAACAGCAGGGGTTCGCGGCTGGTTTCCGCCAGCGCATAGGCAAAGCAATCGCCAAAGTTCAGTCCCGCCGGATGGTTCCCCTTACCGAATCGCCGCCAGGCCCGGCGCGCGACCTGCACTTGTTCGATGGTTACCGGTACGAGTTCAATTGGCGTTCGCTCCACAACCAGATCGAGCTCAAAGCCAGCCTCACTGGTTCTGCGACTTTCGAGGACCATCGCCGCCTCCAGGTAGTTGGCGGTCGACATTCGACAGATCGGCGCACCCGCGAGCGCCTGCGCATACCGCCGAGCGTCCGATTCATAGAGAAGGATCGCCAGCACCGCCGACGTATCCACGATCACTTCGGCAAGCCGCGCTCGTCATACAGGAAGTCGCCGTGATCCTCGGCCGACGATCCGTCCCTCAGCGAGGCCGCGCAACGCTTCCCGATGGCAAGCAACTCCTCGGTTAGCGCCTCCACGCTGCGCTCGCGCTGCTCCCGCTCCAGCCGCTCCCGCAGCGCCACCGTTATCGCACCCGTCTTGGTCTCGCCCATGAGCTCCGCCAGTTCACTGGCTAGTCGGCACGTCTCCTCGTTCTTGATGTTGAGGCTCACCGGTCCCTCGCCAGGGTAGATCACACCAAAGCAATTCTACCCTGCAATCCCCCGTCCCTGCCTCCGCCCAATCTCCACCTATGTGACCATGCCCCCATGCACCTCCAAGCCCTCCTCTTCGACCTCGACGACACCCTCATCCCCGACGAAAGCGCCTCCCAAGCCGCCTTCCTCGCCGCCTGCGCTCCCGTCGCCGACCGTTACGGCCTTGATCCCGCCGCCGTCGCCCACTCCGCCCGCGCCTGCGCCCGCCAACTCTGGCGAGCCTCCGACCACATCGACTACGCCCGGTCCATCGGCATCAGCTCCTGGGAGGGCCTCTGGGCCGGCTTCACCGGCGACGCCCCCGAACTCCGTCGCCTCCACGCCTGGGCCCCCGGCTACCGGCGCGAAGCCTGGACTCGCGCCCTCGCCCAACACGGAGTCGACGATCCCGCCTTCGCCAACCACCTCGCCGACCGCTTTCGCCGCGAAAGCCGCCAACGCAACGCCATGTTCCCCGACGCCGCCGAACTGCTACCCGAATTCGCCCGCTGCCTCCCCCTCGCCCTCGTCACCAACGGCGCTCCCGACCTCCAGCACTTCAAGATCAACGCCTCAGGCGTCCGCCCCTACTTCCAGTCCATCGTCGTCTCCGGCGAAGTCGGCATCGGCAAACCCCACCCGGCCCCCATGCAGCGCGCCCTCGAAGAACTCAACTGCGACCCCGCCCGCGCCGCCATGGTCGGCGACAACCTCACCTCCGACATCGCCGGCGCCCTCAACACCGGCGTCCACGCCATCTGGCTCAACCGTGATGGATCACCACTCACCGGCAACATCCACCCCGACCTGACGATCACCACCCTCCACGAACTAACCGACCTGCTCAGATAGCCAGCAGCAGCCGCTGTGCGGCCTAAACCCGCGCCCCCAACTCCTCCAGCCGCCGCGCCACCCCGTCCAGCGCCTCCTGCGCGCTCACCCGGTCCACGATGATCGCCGCGTCCACCTCCGTGATAAACGCCCCCCACGCCGCCCGGCTCAGCCCCACGTACGAGGCCTTTCCCATCAACTCCACCACCATCCGCGCCTCGTCCTCCCGGTACCAGGGAAACCGCTGCTGCAACTCCTCCGCCGAAGCCCGCCGCGCCGGCACGTTCGACGGCCCCTGCGCATGCCGCTCCAGCGCCCGCAGCGCGTCGTAAACCACCCGCGGATCGTTCCTGCCCGAACCCATCCCCAGCATCAGCCACACCATCGCCGGCGCCCGCCCGTCTCCGAAGTCCGGAAACGGGTACAGCACGTTCTCGCTGGGCACAGAGCTTCCGATCAGATTCCCGAACCACCGCCCCGACAACGCAAACGGCGTCAGCCCAATCAGCCCGTCGTCAATCAGGTCATACGCGTCCACGTTTCGTCGCCGCTGATCCGGCGAGATCCCATACCCCGTCGCCAGCTCATGAAACGTCTCCAGCGTCGCCCGCGCCTCCGCCGACCGCAGTCCCTCAAACGACCCCTCCCCATCCGGCAACGCCCCCAGCCTCGACTGCAAAAACACAAAACTCGGCGCGTCATTCCATAGCTGATCCGGCGCCATCCACAGCGGCTCCACGTTCAGCCCAACCCCAACCGTCGCCCGCGGCCCCGCCACGTTCGGCGCCCGGTGCATCGCCACCGCGCCCTGCACAAACGCCTCCCCGTCCCACGCCTCCCGCGGTGGCATCGCAAACCCCGCCGTCTCCGCCAGCGTCCGGTTCACCACCGTCGCCCACGGCGCCGCCGCCACCGGCAGCGCGTACTGCACCCCGTCAATCTGGCCCGCCTCCAGGATCCCCGGCCAGTAGTCATCCGGCTCGAACGTCCCGTCGCTCACCAGGTACTCGTCCAGCGGCGACAACATCCCGTTCGCCACCAGGTGCTCCAGGTCCCACCGTTCCAGCGCCACCAGGTCCGCCCGCGCCGCCCCCGACCCATCGTCCAGCAACTCCGTGTAATTCCAGTCGTACCCCAGCGTCGAAGCCATCGGCTCGTCCGAATACCGGTAGCGACGCCGCGTCTCCGCCCGCACGCCAGATCGAGCCGCAATCAGAATCTGCTCCACCCCCGCGTTCGACCCGCCAAACGTCGGCAGCGCCACCGAAATCGGATACTCCGCCCCCGCCGCCGGCAACCCGCCTTCCCCACTCGGCGCCCGTTCCGACACCTCAATTGACGACTCCGCCACGGTCCGTCCCGCGCTCGGCAACGCCGGCGGCTCAACCTTCACCGCCTCCGGCTCCCCACACCCCGCCGCCAGCACCCCCGCCCCCGCCGCCAGCCCAAACCCCAGCACCCGCCGCCGCGTCACCCCGCCTACGTCCCTCCCCCCTCTCACTCCTCTCCTTCGACCCTCTCCATCCACCCCTCTGCATCCCTTACCTCTTCCAACGAAGGCAACACTTCCGGCCCCTTCCACACCCTGTTCATAAACCCAAGCCCCCGCGCCTCCACCACCGCCTCAACAAACGCCTCGCCTATCTTGTACTGCTCCAGCTTCAAATCCAGCCCCAGCAACCGGTTCAACACCCGCGAAGAAGCCCCCCGTGCCTCCTCCCGCGCCTTCATCCGCCGTTCCAGCACGTCATACCCCGGAATCACCTCACGACCCGTCGCTCGCATCACGTGATTGCTATACCCCTCCATCACCGTCATCAGCGCCTGGATCCGCCCCAGCGATTCGGCTTGCGCGTCCGTCAGCGCCAGCCGCATGAGGCCAGTGCCCGCCGGATCGTCCCGATCGAACCGCCGCCACATATCCCGCAGCCGCGCCCCCAGCCGTTCCCCGGATTCCAGCGCCCGTATCGCCTCCCCTAGGTAATCCTGGATCAGCCCCGCCGTATACCCCCGTAACCACGGCGGATCCCCTACCCGGAACTGATACGCATGCGTCGCTTCATGCAACGCCACCCACAGCCGCAACGCCTCCAGCTCAACCCCCGCCTTCGCCGCCACCCGCGCCAGATTCGGCTCCACGAAATAAATCCCCGCCGACTCCGCCTCCGCGTCCAAAATCGGGATGTCGTACTGACCCAGCACCCGCCGCCCCAGGTACCCCAGCAGCAGCGCAATCTGCCCCGTCACCGTAAAGCGCGTCCCGTGCGCCGCCACCCGACCCAGCGCCCCCGAACCCGTCCGCGTCTGCTGATACGCCACCGCCAGCGGCGCCAGCAACCGCTCAAAATTCACCAGATTCGCATCAATCCAATCCGCCCGACCCAGCACCCGAACCTCGTCCGACCCCACCTCCATCGGCACACCCGTGTATGCCGAAACCGCCTCAAAACTCCGTCGCACAATCCCGTCGTAATGCGCCGTCAGCTCCGCATCCGGCCGCCACCCCTCCGGCTCCCCCGCCAGCCGCCGCGCCGTCCGCCCCGCCAACCCCCAATCAACCAACCCTTCCGGAACCGCCCGCCGCGCCACCGCCGCCCCACCCAACGCCGCCAACGTCGCCACTCCCACCAACATCACAACCCGACGCACAGACATCCAGGGACCTCTCGCCAAACGGAATTGCCCCATGGTAAGCCCGTCCCGCTCCTGTCATCCCGACGGTCCCCCGAGGGATCTCGACCTCTCCCCTCCCCTCTAACTCCTCTGCGCTCTCACCTCTCCCCTTCATCTCTTGGTGAGCCGGGCCGGAGTCTTTCGAAGGCCCGTGTCGAACCACATCCCCACCATCCCGTCCTGATCTTGCGTAGGGGCGGGTCTCTGACCCGCCCGTCTTCCTCCCATCCCCTCCCCCTCCGCTCTCACTCCTCTCCCCTCTCCCCTTCTTGCCCCTCTCACTTCTCACTTCTCTGCCCTCACTCCTCGCTTCGCCCTCTCTGGCGTAGGGACCGCGTTTCCAACCGGCCTCTTCCCGGCAACCACCCCCAGCTACACCCACCACCCCTCGGTCAGCCCGGCGTCCCAAGTGAACCCCTCCGAGCCCAGGCCAAGCGCCCCAGCCTCAACCCGGCCACTCCCCGCCAGCTCGAATCAGTCGGCGCCTATGGCAAACTCAGCCGTACCCGTGCGTGTCGGGAACTCAGGGTGCGCAGCGTATTCCTCAGCTTCAAAACGGAGGACCTTCCGCGCGTCAACCTCTTCAGAGGTCAGGCTGAGAACGCCACAAACGACCTGGACTTCCGCGACTACTCCATCAAGTCCCCGTTCGAGTCCGCGTGGAAGACCAACGCCGAACTGGTCATTCGCAAATGCTCCGTCACCCTCTGCCTCATCGGGCCGTCAACCTGGCTGAGCGACGCGGTCGACTGGGAACTGAGAAAAAGCTTCGAAGCCGGCAAGGCAGTCATTGGCGTGTTGCTGTATCCCGATCGGCCCTTGGTCACGCCTCCGGCACTGTCGGAGAACGGAGTCACGCCCATGCCGTGGGACATCCAGGCCATCGCGTCCGAGATTGACCAGAAGCCACTTTGGCGGATGTAGACGACCCCGTTTCGGAATCGCTCTTCCCGTCCGCAGACTCTGACTCAGGCCCGCCGTCGGCCGCACTCCTCCGCCAATACGAGATCTTCGTAGGGACGTCCCAGGCACTCGAGTCCAGGCGGCAGACGGCAAACACCTTCTTTCAATCAGTCAACGTCGCCTTGTTCGGCGCATCGGGCTTTCTCGCCTTCCAGTTGCCGGACGCATCAATTGGCTCGTGGGCCATCATTGTCGTCGCCCTGGCCGGACTGGTGATGTGCTACGCGTGGCGACGCATGATCAGGTCCTTCGGACAACTCAACGGTGGCAAGTTCGAGGTAATCACAGCGCTCGAACGGCGACTTGGAACACCAGTGTTCGAGACCGAGTGGAAGGTACTGGGAGAAGGAAAGGATCCAGGCAAATACGTTCCCTTCACGAAAACGGAAGCCATCTTTCCTTGGGTCTTTTCGGTGCTCCACCTGGGCATGAGCATCATCGTGCTTCTGAGCATGGTCGGCGTCATCCAGGTTTAAGACCGAACGCCAACCTGCTCAGACAGACCGCCCGTTCACCCTCCACGCACCTCCCAGTAGTTCCCCATCCCCACCCACCGCACGCTCGGAGAACGGCTGGGGCGGGCAGGAGCCGACTCTCGCGCTCGGTGCCGTAAAGCTGGTTGCCGGGCGGTCCCCGATCCCCCATCGGCCAAGCCCTGCCCATAGGCCTTTCGACCGAGCAAACGTAAAATGCACAAAACGACACGTGCATACGGGCGGGTGTGCACGACCAGTCATGAATCCAATCACGCCCCTCGCCAGCAAGCGCCCAAGCAAGCCCTATGCCATCCCACCCCGAAACCATCCGCGAAGAAGCCGCCAACGCCCTCCTCGCCCAACTCCTCCGCGACCACGGTCTCGCCGCCCGCGCCGAGCGACGCAGCCGCAGTGGCGCGCCCGACATCAAGGTCGAACTGCGGTCTGGCCTCGCCATCGTCGAGTGCAAGTGGGACGGCGGTCGCAGCCTTCTCCAAGACCAACTCGATGGCCGCCTCACCGACTTTCCCCACGCCCTCGGAACCTTCGGCGTCCTCTACCCCGGCCAGCTTCGGCACGCCGAAGACACCAGGGCCGGCCTCGAAACCGCCGGCCTCCAATGGTGGCTGCACGGCTCCCGCGGCGCGGCGCGCGCCCAGCCGTCCGTCCGGCACGGCTCCGTCCGCGAACTCGCCGATGAACTCCGCACCTTCCCCTTGGACCTCGAAGGCGTCGACCAGGTGGCCGCCGCCGCCACCGTCGTCGGCCACGCCCTCCAAGCGGCCGCCGGTCCGGTCGCTGCGCACGCCCGCCTGGCCCGCCGCATCGCCGACATCATCGCCAAGACCGATCAGGAAAACGACCGCGCCGCCGCCTTGCGCATCGCCTGCCTCGTCCTCTTCAACGCCCTCGCCTTCCAGGACCGCCTCGCCACCGCGAACGACGACGTTCCCACTGTTCAAGAGGCCTTACACGAGGGCATCCCCGGCCTCAGCGACGCCTGGCGTCTCATCTGCGACGACATCGACTACATCCCCGTCTTCGAACTCGCCCTCGAAATCCTCGACGTCCTCATTGACGGTCCTGAAGAAACCCAGCAACCCGTGATTGAGCCCTTGCTCGACGCCGTCCAGCGCACCCGCAAGGTCGAAGGCCACGACCTCTCCGGCCGCCTCTTCCACACCCTGCTCACGGATGCCAGGTACACCGGCGCCTACTACACCTCCGTCCCTGCCGCCACCCTGCTGAGTCGCCTGGTCTTTGAGGATTGGCCGCCCGATGTCGATTGGTGCGACCACAAACTCCCGGGATCCTTGAAAGTGGCCGACCTCGCCTGCGGCACCGGCACCCTCCTCATGGCCGTCGCCGCCGAAGCCGAACGCCGTCACCGCGAGGCCGGCGGTGCCCGCTCCGCCGATCTCCACAAGGCCATGGTTGAGGAAGCGCTGCACGGCTACGACGTCCAACTCTCCGCCGTCCATTTCGCCGCCACCAGCCTCGCCATGCTCAATCCAGCGATCCAGTTCGACCGCATGAACCTCAGCGTTATGTCCCTGGGTGCGGAAGGCTCGGAGATATCGCTCGGCTCCCTCGACTTCCTGGAGTCCGACGCCGTGGCCGTCCAGTTCGCCCTCTCGCCCACCGACATGGGCATCGCCACCCTCGACCGTGCCCGAGTCACCGGCAGCGGCTCCCGCGGTGCGGCGCAAGGCGAAACCGTCACCCTGCCCGACCTCGATCTCGCCATCATGAACCCGCCCTTCACCCGCTCGGTCGGCGGCAACCTGCTATTCGGCAGTCTCCCCACCGGCGAGCGTCGCCGGCTTCAGAACGAACTGTCACGCCGCCTGAGGTCCCACCAAGCGTCCGCTACCGCCGGACTCGGCGCGGCCTTCGTGGCCGCGGCCTCACCCAAACTTCGGCCCGGCGAAGGCCGCCTGGCCCTCGTCCTCCCCGCCACGGTCTGCACCGGCCCCTCCTGGCAGCAAACCCGCGACCTCATCCAGCGCGACTTCGCCCTCGACACGGTCGTCACCTCCCACGACCCGAGCCGCTGGAACTTCTCCGACAGCACCGACCTCTCCGAAGCCCTCCTCATCGCCACCCGACGTCCCCGGCCCACCTCCGTTCGTGGTGAGCCGGGCCGCCGTCTGCGACGGACCGAGTCGAACCACCCCACCGAACACCGCACCACCTTCGTCAACCTCTGGCACAACCCCAACGGCGTGCTGGACGCTCACCGCTTGGCCAGCGCCATCGCCGCCACAACCCCGGCCAGAGTGGAAGAACCGGGTACAGCCCTGCTTCAGGTCGACGGCCGGCACGTTGGCGAAATCGTCTCCATCCCCGAATCCAAGCTCTTCGGCAAACAGTGGGCAGGCGTCCAGTTCGCCCGCGCCGACCTACTGCGCAGCGCGCTCCGGCTGTGGGACGACGGCAAGGTCCGGGTCCCCGGCGAACCGGACGCCGCCCCAGTCCCGCTCTGCCGCCTTGACCAACTCGGGCAGATCGGACCCGACAGGCGCAGGCTCGTTGATGGATTCGACAGAACTACGTCCATCACGGCCTATCCGCTTGTTGAAGGTCACGACACGGAGCAGCGCACGTCCATGACATGTTTGCCCGATTCCTATCTGGCCCCGCTGCCAAAGCCAAGAGGTGGACAACGCCCCGGCTACGGCGAACATCTCTGGCAGCAGGCCAGCCGGCTCCTGATAGCCGAGAGACTTCGACTCACCACGGCCCGGATCGTTGCCATGCGGTCGGATGCGAACGTGCTGTCCAACGTCTGGTGGCCCGTGCGCGTCGCAGACGAGACGACCGAGAAAGCCCTGACCGTCTGGCTCAACTCCAGCCTCGGACTCCTGACCATCATCGCCCAGCGGACCAGCACCGAAGGCGGTTGGGTCGCCCTGAAGAAAGCGGACCTACAGAAGCTGCCCGTCCTGAATGTCTCCAGCCTCTCGACAAACCAGCGTCTAGACCTTTCCAACGTCTTCGATCAGATGTCTGACGCCGAGTTCCAACGCCTCCCCGCCATGCACCACTGCCCCGCCCGCCGCCACCTCGACGAATCCCTCGCCAGAATCCTCAACCTCCCCAACCTCACAACCCTCCGCCACCTCCTAGCCACCGAACCCACCATCTCGAATCAAACTCTTTAACTACTCACTTCCTCAAATCACTATTCCGATTGCACATAGCCGACCCAATTACTAGCTCTCTGCCGTGCTATTATCCCATAAGGCATCATCTTCGTAGTTATAATTTCCGGCAGCAATCTGCTCCCTGATCCTCGGATAGGTCCAGCCAGGAAGTCCCGTAGGTTCTTGGCCGCGTAGGGCGTCATATCGGGATCCGAGATCCCGCACCCTATCCGTGAGGATTTCTATACTAACTCCTGTAAGTAGGTCTATATTCATGAATCGACGAGCCTCGTTACGAATCGCAATGCATGCCGCACCCTTGGCACTATGACGAATCGCTTGCTCGTCGGGCCGGAAAAAGGAGTAGATTGCAGCTGTAATAGCGCCGAGAAATGCGAGAGTTGCTGTCCACACGCCTGCCCAACCGAGGAGCACCGATAATGCCGCGCCTCCCGAAGCCGCAGCCCCAATCAGTGGTCCAGGAATGCCAAGCCACATGTTCAAGCATCTCAATCTGTTAGCATAGAGCATGTGCTGCCGACCGGTGTACTCCGCATCGATCAAGACTCGATTTGCTTCCTTACGAATTTCGCGAATAAGATCCTCATCCGTCATGCCTCACCTCAGCTTATGTAGTCCTTCACGGGATCGCTGAATCACCGCTAACTGCGCCGGTCAAGTCAGATCCTTGTTTGCAAGTGTCCAAGATAACCTCACGATAGCGGAAAGTGAGGTCCGAACAGACTACGCCAGACTCGCAAGGCCTCGCCATTTCGTCCTCGACGAGCTGACAGAATTGCCTGTGTAGACACAGATTCAGCATCGCGCAGAGCTTCCGCAGCCAACGCCTTCTCAATCGGGCTCTGCTGCCCGTCAACATCGGGTCCTAGGCCAGCAGGATCCGCCCAAGAATCATGGATTCGATCGGCCGCACTGGCAAAAAACCCCTTGAGCTCGTAGGGGTATCCGCCTGCGAAGGGCGGCACGAGCAGTTCGAGTGCCATTACTTCGATAAGGAATGAAGGCTTGATTGGATAACCACTGTGACGGTTCCACTTTTTAACCATTCGCACAATTGGCTTCCATTCACGCTGGTACGACTCGTGTGCCGCTACAGCCAGCTGAGCATGAATTTCAGGATCGGTCTTAAGCCAACTGCCTCGCGAATCGTCGGGGATTTCATAGTGAGTCCCGTCCGTGAATGCGGGGACTACCTCGATGCTCATCACTTTGTCATCCGATTCATCGTCGTTGCTCACAGCAACCCCGAAATCAACGACTACCGCCATGCCATCAATGCCGACGCGATTCTTCCCGTACTTTGGCACGAGAACTTCTTGAAAGCGCTCAAGAATTGCTCGTGGGTCTTTCTGCCGATAGTCACGCTCATCTTCATGTAGCACGCAGAAGACGTCAACGTCCATAAGCGGCCGTGTCTTCGTCCAACGGGCATACGAACCAGAGAGGAAGTCACGGTCGATGTTCACTCCATCGTTCACCACATCGCGGACTTCCGCATGTCGACGAGCAACGTCAGCCTGCTCACGTTTGTTAAGCTCCTGGCGACCGCGAAACTTATCGAAGGCTTCTCCGATTGTGAGCATCACTGAGCCTTCCAATAAGCGGTCCCCGTACCAGCACCAACAGCACCGATAGTCGTGCCAATGCTATGACGCGAAAATCCGTCTGTCGAACGAAACTTGGTACGAGACCAACCTACAACATTAGGCCTTCCGGGCTTGTTTGATACGACGATGCGATATTCACATTCGGCTGGCCAAATGCCAGCTTTCAGGATTGCGTACCGAATCGCGTCCGTATCCACCCACATTCCGCCATCACCCTCAATTCCATAGTCGTAGATAACATCAAAATCCCATCGGCCCACTAGCCGTCCACTTGATGGTCTGTAGACTTCGAGTACGACTCTCTCGAGATCGTGTGTTCCGAGCCAAGTTCTTATACCTCTCTCCATCCACTCCCAGTCGTGAGCAAACTTCGACGGATTGAGTCCACTCTCCCGAATGATGAATAGGATAGACCGCAGCATCTTATCAGTTATGAATGTTGTCGTATGCGCGTAGGTGTTTGCGTAAACATTGGTGCTCATGGTCTCAGAAAAGCCTCCACATCAACGTCTTCAGAGTGGGCCACTCCGTCTTTCGAGTGACTGTGGTTCGGTTCAGATGGCGCTCGCTCGCCGTGATCGCGAGCTGTTATTCTGTCCGACTGATCTGCCAAGGCCTCTTGCACCCAAGACAGATCGTCGGGCGGACACGGCAACGACATTGCCCAGTCCCCATCGGTCGGACACCAAGCAAGTGGATCCTCCGACGCTCCTTCTCCAAGTATAGCTTCGTCGTCGTAGAGGCAATAGACACGCAACCGAGGTCCAACTCCGTACACTACTATCGGGCTGGCGCGCATGGATTCCGCAGCTATTAGCGAGATCGCAATGCCGGCGACAGAGTTGAATTCAGCTCGCGCAGCGCTGCCAATTGCAGCCACGAGGTCGGCGATGACTTGCCATGCTGCAGCAGCGGGTCGTCCTGGAGTAGCCACCACTCGTCTTACAACAACTGTAGCGGTCACCCTCTACCTTCCCGTTGTATTCTGTTGCTTTGCTCCTGTGCTCGCTCGGCCGCTCGAAGCAAGTCACATATGCCTAGTAATCCTGGATTGAGTGCCACCTGCTTATCGAATGTACAAGCCGATATGACTAGCTTCCTGATCTGGCGACCGTCCAGACCGTTACACGCAGCTGCAACGCCTGCAAAGTCGGTATGGGTCAGGAGATCTTTAGTGTCTGGATATTCCCGCGCCAGTGCTCCAATGGCCGAGCGCAGAATCGCTTGCGCCATCTGCGCGTTGGGCAGGGGAACTTCCTCTACAAGGTCTGCACGAGACAGAAGCGCTGGATCAATTGCGCCCTCGAAATTACTGGTGGCTACAAATAGCAAACGCTGGTGTCGTACAGCCAGTTGATCCAGTCCGGCCAGAACGGCGTCGGTTGCGCGGTGCACGTCGACGGGATTGGCCTGCAGACTCAACTGCATGCGATCGGCCGCCAGTGTTTCGACCTCGTCGAGAAGGACTATAAGCGGCCCCAGCGCAGCTCTCTCATTGACAACCTCGTTTAGAAGCTTTCGTACCGACTGCTGACTACGCCCGAGAGCAGCACTAGCGAGCGAGTGTGGCTCAACCTCAAGATAATTGAAGCCCTCACCGCCTGCGAAGCTCTCGGCAGTTCGGCTCGCGAGTCCGCGAGCTAGCGAAGTCTTGCCTGTGCCTGGGGGTCCGACGAGCACGATCAGTCCGTGGAGAGGAAGTAGTGCAGAATCAACTCGAGATCGGAGCGTGAAGTTTAGAAGCGCCTGCGCGAGCAAACGGTCCTTCTGATCGCCATCCAGAATGATCGCGTCCCAAAGCTCGGAATAAACTTGGCAGGGCAGCGAATGGGCGGCGGCGATCCCTGCGGGCAAGATGTCCGTTGGCAGGGGCACTGCCCCATCACCATTGTCCATACCAGCCAGCTCGCTCCCCACAGGCGGGAGCTAGCCCTGCACCGCCCTGCTGTAGGAGGGCAAACCAGTCGGCCCGCCCTTATAGGTCTAAGTCTAGCGCTCGGCCTTAGGCACGACCAAGCTCAGCAATCAGTTCACGTGGGCCTCAACAACTCCCAGACACGAGAACGCGGCCGCATAAGACTCCCACAAAGAACTGCTGCAATCGCTCCATCGCGTCCCGGAACAGCACCCTGTGCAACCGCCCCTGCCGTCATCCCGGCGTCTGCGGCCCGGACCTAGCAGCAACCAACCACCAAACCTCACCTGGCGTCCCTGGTGAGCCTGTCGAACCACACCCCTGCCAACCCAGCCCGACCCAAAACCCCCAACCTCCGACTCCCCCTCTCACCCACTCCCCCGCCTCGTCCCACTCTTCCCCCTCTCCCCACTTCCCTCGCCCCTTCCCCCTCTCACTCCTCTACCCTCTCACCTCTCCCCTTCCTGCCCATCTCACTTCTCTACCCTCTGCCCTCTCCTCTTCCTGCCCGTCCCACTTCTCTCCCCTCACTCCTCGCGCTTCCCTTCCCCTTCTCACTTCTCTCCCCTCTACCCTCTCCCCTTCCTCACGACACCCAGGGCCGCCACTCCAACCAACCTGGCGGTCGAGCCCAATGTGGCGACGAACGTCCTGGACGTGAAGGTCCACACCAAGCCGGTGCCCCACACCCGCCGCAACCTGCAACCCTGGCAGGCCCGCGTCCAGGCCCTGCCCCCCGCACCTCGTGCTGGCAGCCACGGGCGAGGACGAGCCCGCGGTGGCGGCCCTGCGCGCGGCCACCCACCACCCGCGCCGCCCGGCGCTCCCCCAGCGCCTAGCTGCCGAGCCTCCCGGCAGCACCCCCCACAACACCTCGTGTCTCACCCCGCCCCCACGCAGCCACTTCGATAACTTGGCGTACTCACTTAACCAACGAATTAGCGCGAGGCTCCACACCCCAATCACCCGACGACCTCGCCAGGCCCACGGCCATCCCAACCGACGTCGCGGTCGGGCTCGAGGTGCCGAAGGACGCCCTAGACGTAGAGGACCACACCTCACGGATTCCCCACCTCCGCCGCGACCGGCGACCCTGACAGGCCCAGGTCCTGGCCCTCCCCCCGCGCCTCGTGCTGGCAGCCACGGGCGAGGACGAGCCCGCGGTGGCGGCGGCCCTGCCGGGGCTGCCCGTCGTCGTGGTCAATCCGCGCCAGACGCGCGACTTCGCCCGCGCCGGGGCGGTCCGGGCCTGACGCGACCTGGTGCGGGCGCTGACGGCCGCCCTGCAGGCCGATCCCGATCCGCGCGCCCGCAGCGCCTAGCGGCTAAGCATCTCCGGCATCTGCCCCCGCCTCCGCCCCACCCGTGGCGTCCAGTTCAATGACATTGCGTACTCACTTAACCAACGAACCAAGGAAAGGCTCCGCTCCCCGGATCACTCAGCTACCAAACGACGCCCCAGCCGACCCAGCGGTCGGGCTCAAGGAGGCGACGAACGTCCTGGACGCAGCGGTGTGGCCGACCGAGGCCAGCTGGTCCGTGCCGCGCGCGCCGGCGAGCCGGCGCCGATTACGGGCCCGCCTCCAGGCCCTGCGGCCCACCCGCATCGTGCTGGCAGCCACGGGCGAAGACGAGCCCGCGGTGGCGACCCTGCCGGGGCTGCCCCTAGTCGTGGTCAATCCGCGCCCGGCGCGCGACTTCGCCCGCGCCGGGGCGGTCCGGGCTTGACGCGACCTGGTGCGGGCGCTGGCGGCCGCCCTACAGGTCAATCCCGACCCGCGCGCCCGCAGTGCCGGGCGGCTACGCATCCCCGGCATCAGCCCTGCCTCTGCTCCACCCGCAGCGTCCAGTTCAATGACATTGCGTACTCACTTAACCAACGAACCACAGGAACGCTCTGCACCCCATCACCCGGCTACCTCACGACACCCAGCGCCGCCGCCAGCGCGTCACTCCCCTCACCATCCCCGTCAGCCTCGCCGGCAATGCAATCAACGCACGCACCCAGGGCACCGCTGACCCCGCCCCCGTTGCCAGCCCCCTCTTCGCCCGCCTGGTTCGACCCATCTCCCCGGCCAGCCCCACACCGCCCCGATCCGTCTCGCTCGTCACGAGCCACCAGCCCCCACCCCCTACCCTCGCCCCGGCCCACCAACGACGACCACTCGCCCAGGCCCACGCGGCCAGCACTCCCCGAGCCGCCATCCCCCAGCCACCAACCCCTACCCCGCCCCCTGACACCTACTTCGATCACATTCCGTACTCACTTAACCAACGAATCACAGGAACGCTCTGCACCCCATCACCCGGCTACCAAACGACACCCAGCGCCACCGCCAGCGCGTCACTCCCCTCACCATCCCAGCAGCCGCCGCAACCCATGTGGCCCGTCACGAGCCACCAACCACCACCCCCTCGCCCCTACCCACGCCCCGGCCCCGGTCGACCAACCACTCCGCTCGCCCAGCCCCACCCGTCAGGCGCTCCCCGAGCCGCCATCCCC
>DAOUJT010000059.1:0-4630 GCA_034422315.1 Chloroflexota bacterium
CTAGAACGAATCGCATTCCACTTGCCCCTACCAAATAAGGGGTTTTCGCCGAATTGTAGGGAAAGAGGCGCTTTAAAGTTCCATCCCGGCGCGCCAACTCGGGCAAGGGGATAGGAACGCATCGTAGGGTTGATCCCGCCCAACTCGATCTGGTTACCCCCCTAAACAGGGGGGTTCCCGCGGGCTGTGCGTTGTAGAATAAGACTTTGAGGAAAGAGCTATCAGGACGGAGTGTCGCCATGAGCCAACAGGACTCACTGCAGCGCATCCTAGCGTCGTTGCACGAAGCGGTGCTGGACGACTCCCACTGGCCGGCCACCTCGGGTCTCATCGATGAAGCCTGCGGGACGAAGAGCAATTTCCTTACGTCCGGAGAGGGAACCTCTCAGAAAGACGGCGCGGTCTTCTTTGCCAGGGCTTGCCTGCGCGGGCGGCGTTATCAAGAGTTGGAGCAACTGTACTTCGAGGTCTACTTTCCTCTGGACGAACGCATCGGGCGCATCACGCAACTGCCCGACAGCCAACTGGTCCACGTCTCCTCGCTCTACACCGACGAGGAAGTCAAGACATCCCGTGTCTACAATGAGGCGTTGCCCCTCTACAGTGCCCGGGACAGCCTCAACGTGCGTCTCGACGGGCCGGCGGGCTCGCACATCGCGTGGATCGTCGGCGACCCCGTCGAAGGCCACGGCTGGTCGTCCAGCCGGGTCGAGACGATCGAGCGTCTTCTGCCCCACATCCGGCAGTACGTGCGCGTCAGGCAGGCTCTGGTGGATGCGGGGGCGTTGGGCTCGTCTCTGGCTACCCTGCTCGAGAACAAAAAGACGGGAGTCATCCAACTGGACCGGCGCGGCCGGATCGTGGAGGCCAACGACCACGCCCGTCACCTCCTCCGCAGCGGTGACGGGTTGGTCGACCGGAGCGGTCTCCTGCACGCCTCATCCTCCCCAGACGATCAAAAGCTCCAGAAGCTCCTGGCAGACGCGCTTCCGCCCTTCGGCCGCCAAGGCGCCAGCGGCTCGATGGTGGTGAGACGCTCGCTTCTTTCACCGGCGCTCGTGGTGCACATCAGCCCCGTGGGCAAAGATCAGACCGATTCTCGTTCCCAGCGCGTCGCCGCACTCGTGTTGGTGATGGACCCCTTAAACCGGGCAACCGTGGATCCAGGCCTGGTGGCGGCCACGCTCGGCTTGACGCCGGCGGAGAGCCACGTGGCGGTCTTGTTGGCTCAGGGCAAGACCATCCGCGACATCGCCCTCGAGACGGGGCGGAGCACGGGCACCATCCAGTGGCACATCAAGCAGATCTTCAACAAGCACGGTCTCTCCCGGCAAGTCGAGTTGGTGCAACTGGTGTGGATGGTTGCCGACTTTCCGGAGGTCAGGCGCTGACGCCTTCAGTGTTGGTTCGCCTCCCGGGGGCCCGATGCTTCCTGGTCATCAGCGCCGGTTTGGGCCCAAACGGCCGAGCAGTTTGGTCAGGTGACGCGGCAGCTGCCGGAGAACGGGTGCTCAAGAACAACTCGTCGATCCCCCGCGACAACTCAAGGTTCAGCGCACGGCACGTTGTTCCCCTGGAGTCTTCGAACGTTACGCTCAGGCCAACCGGAATAAACCTCGTCCCGCGGACAGGCGGGCGATGTCAGCTGAAGGCGCTATGCGGTGACAAGACGATCCAAAGAAGCGCCACGCCCCACAAGATCCACCCGAACCAGCTCTCCTGCCGCCGTCCAGCACCCTCGACGCCCCTTCTGAGTCGAGGCTTTGACCGACGCCCTCCAGAGAGCCCTGCGACCGCCCCGATATCCCCAAGATCGGCCACGGGAGGCGGTTCATATGACATATGACGCTACCGCGTGTTGCAGGCAGAACCGACAACGCGACAGTTTGTTATCTGCCCTGGAGAGTCACTCTGGCCTTTTGTCCGTCGGTTTCCTGTTCTGCAATTGGCGATGGCATCCGCTTCCGCCGTCTGTTTGGTAGGGCCAAAACCCGAGTTGTAGTGAGCCCCCCTGTTTAGGGGTGTAACCAGATCGAGCTGGGTGGGATCGAACCCTACGATGCGTTCCTATCCCCTCGCCCGAGGTGGCGCGCCGGGAGGGGACTTTAAAGCGTTTTCTCATCTTCAAATCGGCGAAAACCCCTTATTTGGTAGGGGCAAGTGGAATGCGATTCGTTCTAGTTGTTGATGTGGCAGTGTTCTTGGGGAGGGAACTGGGCGATCACCTCATGAGTTCGTGCGGATGCAGCGGCACGTCGGCGTGAGCTTCAGCACAATTGGAGGCAGGGGACTTCAGAAACCGGAGGGGGATCCAATGGGGAAGGACCGGACAACGCATCGGGGTCACGATTGCCCTTCGATTTGCACTACCAGCCATATTGCCGGTAGTGGCGCCGGCGATGGGAGCAACGCCACCGAGGGTGCCAACGATAACCGGCATACACCATGCTGGCCGCGCTTTACGCGTATCGGAGGGCGGCCAGGATAATCGGCGCCGACAACGCTGGAAGGAGTGTAGCGGACAACTGTAAATGTCCCATTTGTGTCAATCGAAAATGTCCCACATTGAAGATTGCGAGGACGAGTACGTCGGGCCAGTCTGTTGGCGAAAGCCAACAGGAATGGAGCGGCGTACCGATGCACGGATGGGAGACAAGGATGCTGTTAAGGCACTATCTGGAACGAGGCGTGACCAGGGCGGAGCTGTCGCGACGCCTTGGCGTGGATCGACGGACGATCCATCGATGGGTGTCCGGAGGTCAGTTGGAGCGAGACGCCGGAGGGGTGACGCAGTACAGGGCGCGGCCAGCGGTGGAGCACAAGCTGGATCCGTACAAGGGGATCATCGAGGCGCGGCTCGAGGAGTATCCGCGGTTGTCGGCCAGACGTCTTTTCGACGAGGTACGGGCGGCGGGGTACACGGGGGGATATGGCCGGGTGAGGGACTACGTTCGGTCGGTACGGCCGCGGGAGGTGGAGGAGGAGGTGGTTCGGTTCGAGACGCCGGCGGGGCGGCAGGGGCAGGTGGATTTTGCGACGTTCACGCTTCCGTGGGGGCGGCGCCATGCGCTGGTGACGGTGCTGGGGTACTCACGGCTGTTGTGGTTGCGGTTCTACCGCCGGCAGACGATGGCGGTGCTGACGGAAGGGCTGGAGAGCGCCTTCGGGTGGTTCGGGGGCGTGCCGCGGGAGCTGTTGTTCGACCAGATGCGTTCGGTGGTGGAGTCGGACGGGCGCGCGGACGGGGGCGCACTGGTACTGAACGCGGAGTTCTTGCGATTCGCGTCCCACTGGGGGTTCCAGCCGCGGTCGTGTCGGCCGTACCGAGCCAGGACCAAGGGTAAGGTGGAGCGGCCGATCCGCTACATCCGCGACAGCTTCTTCTACGGCCGGAAGTTTGTCAGCGACGAGGACCTGAACGAGCAGGCGCGGCGCTGGCTTGAGGGCACCGCCAACGTGCGTCGGCACGGCACCACCGGGGAGCGCCCCGTGGATCGCTTCGAGCGCGACGAGCAACAGGCCCTGCTGCCGCTGGCAGACCGTCCCTACCGGCGCTTGGGCGCGAGGCCGCTACCGGCGGCCCAGCGCCGCCTGTCCACGATCGTGGACGTCGAGCGCCGTCCGCTCAGGGTCTACGCGGAGGCGGTGCAATGAGGGCGCCGGAGGGCAACCGGCGCGACCGGCTACGCGCGATGCTGGCGGATCTCAAGATGCCCGGAGCCTTGGAGGCCGTGGACGGCATCCTGGCCCAGGCCGACAGCGGCGCCGCGACCGCGGGCGAGGCCATCGAGCAGCTGCTCGATGCCCAGATCGCACTGCGCAACAACCGCCGCCTCCACACCGCCATGCGCGCCTCGCGCCTGCCGGCGGTGAAGACCCTGGGGCAGTTCGACTTCGCCTTCCAGCCCAGCATCAAGCGCGAGCAGATCGAGAGCCTCCACGAGCTCGGCTTCCTGGACCGCCGCGAGAACGTCATTTTTCTCGGGCCGCCAGGTGTCGGGAAAACGCACTTGGCCATAAGCCTGGCCATCGCCGCAGCCGAATCCGGCCGCCGCGTCTACTACGGAACCCTGGCTGCGCTTATCGAGTCGCTCGTCGATGCCAAGGCCGCAGGCCAGCTCTCCCGAAGGCTGCGCGTGCTGACTCATCCGGCCCTGCTCGTGGTGGACGAGATCGGCTACCTGCCCGTCAGCCAGGACGGCGCCGTGCTCTTCTTCCAGCTCGTCAACGCCCGCCATGAACGTGCCTCCACCGTGCTCACCTCCAACAAGGGCTTCGAGGAATGGGGAGGCGTGCTCGGCGACGAGATCATGGCCGCGGCCCTCATCGACCGGCTGCTGCACCACTGCCACATCGTCAACATCCGCGGCAACAGCTACCGGATGCGAGAGCACCAGAACCTCATGCGGTCCGCGTCCGAGCAACGCCACGAGGAAGCGGTGCTGTGATGGCCGTGTCTCGCCAGGCGCTCCTGGGGGAGGAGCTGGACTCCGGTCGCTACGCTCCCTCCGTCCACCCCCTCCCCCAGGAGCGGAACCAACCGGAGGGCGTCAGTCCCGCACCGACCCCCTCCTCAGAAGTGGGACATTTTCGATTGACACAAATGGGACATTTTCGGCTGACATTGACA
>DAOUJT010000060.1:0-33484 GCA_034422315.1 Chloroflexota bacterium
GATCCACCCGCCAACCCCGACGTCATCCCGGCATCCCCAGCCGGAACCCAGCAGCACCCAACCACCCAAGCGCACCCGGCGTCCCTGCTACGCCTGTCGAACCACGCCCCCGGCAACCCAGCCGGACCGAATGCTCCCAACCTCCTACATCCCCCTCTCACTTCTCACTACTCTTCGCTCTCCCCTTCCCTGGCCACTTGCACTCACCCTCACAAACTGTACACTATCCGAGTAAGTCTCGCAACCCCCCGCTCCAAATGCCCCCCGCCCTCCTCGCCCCGCTCTTCCTTCCTCTACTCGCGCTTCGCCCCTTCCCCGTCCCCTTCCGGTCTCACTTCTCTCCCCTCCCCCCTCTCCCCTTCCGCCCTCCCACCCGCCCAAAAAACCCGCCCAAACTGTCTCTCGCCAGCCGGCCCCCTCTGGGGGCCGGCTGGCGAGAGACAGTTCCCCCCTTCACCCCCACCCAAACCCCGCCGCAGGGCGCCCGCGGCCAGCCCCATCCGATCTCCACCCCCAGCTCGCCGCCCCACCCAGGCCTCGCCCCCTCGCCCTGCCGAGACCACGCCCACCCGATCCGCACCCCGTCCCCAGTCCCCGTGCCTATCCACCCTCACTTCTCTTCCCTCTCCCCTCCACCCTTCCTCCCCCACCCCGCCAAAATGCGCCCCGATTTGCCTCAAGAGTTTTTTAGAAAAAACTCTTATTGCGCACGCGAGGCCCCATTTCGCCCCCTCCATCCACCCGCCCCGCCCCCCGGCCGCACTGCCGCATTGCCCCGCTCGCCTAAAGTGGCCCGCGACCCACGACACCGGAGAACACCCGTGTTCGAGGAAGAATTCCGCACCTACGACATCGACGCACCCGAAGTCCGCGCCCTCCAACGCGCCATGCCGCAAGAGACGTTCGCGCTTGTGGAGGGCCTCATGGGTCGCTGGCAGCAGGCCGGCATGCCCCTCCGCCCCGCCCGCCGCGGCTTCGCCTTCCAGGCCCCGCACGGCGAACGGCTCACCACCGTCGCCTGGGTCTACGCCCCCGACCGCCGCCACCCGGTGGCGCGAATCGAAGTCGCCCTCGACCTGCTGCTGCGACGCGGAGTGGACGCCGAGCAGATCGGCGAGTTGCGCGACGATCTGACCCGCTTCCCAACCCACGTTCCAGGCGATTCCGAATCGCTGGTGGAACTGCCCCTGACCGTTGAACTGGGCGGCGCCGACCTGGAACGCCTGGCCTCCGCCCTCGTGCAGTTCGGACTCTCGCTCGCTTGACCACCGCCGACGTAGGCGCCAACCCACCGCCAGCCGTAACCACCCGCTGGGCCACCATGGCCGTGGTGGCCAGCGGCGTCTTCATGGCCACACTGGACGCCAGCATCGTCAACGTCTCCCTGCCCACCCTGGTCCGCGAACTGGATGCGCCCTTCGACCGCGTGCAGTGGGTCACGCTGGCCTACGTCATCGCCATCACCAGCCTGCTGCTGCCCGCCGGCCGTCTGGCCCAGATGCGCGGCGCCAAACGGCTCTATCTGGTTGGATTCCTGGTCTTCACCCTCGGCTCCCTCCTGTGCGGCCTGGCGCCCAACGTCGGCCTGCTGATCGCCTTCCGCGTCGTCCAGGGCATCGGCGGCTCGATCACCCAGGCCCTGGGACCTGCCCTGGTGGTCTCCGCGTTCCCGCCCAGCGAACGCGGTAAAGCCATCGGCTTCATCCTGTCGGCGGTATCGATTGGACTGGTCAGCGGTCCCGTGGTGGGCGGCTTCATTCTGGGGTCCCTAGGGTGGCCGTTCATCTTCCTGTTGAACGTCCCGGTTGGCGTGGCGGCAGTGGCCCTGGGCGCCCGAATCCTGCCCGCGGGAGCCCGCGGCACCGGCGGCCGCTTCGACTTGCGTGGGGCCACCCTTCTCACGGTCGGCCTGACGATGCTGGTCGTCGGCCTGAACCGCATCCAAACGCTCGGCATCGCGTCACCCATCGTCATCCTGCTGGTCGTGACGGGCGTTGCGCTGCTGTTAGCGTTCGGCTGGTGGCAAACCCGCACGCGCTGGCCGACGATCCAGCCGGCCATGTTCCGCGTGCCGGACTTCACCGCCGCGATGCTGGCCGGCTACCTGGCGTTCGCCGGCGCGGCCACCCAGATCCTGCTGCTCCCGTTCTACCTCCAGCGCGTGCTGGAGCTCCCGGTCCAGCAGGTCGGCCTCCTCATGGTCACCGTCCCGGCCCTCATGGGGATCCTCGGTACGCCCGCGGGAATGTTGGCTGACCGCACGAGTTCCCGAACGGTCGGCGCGCTCGGCATCGGTATCGTCGCCGTCGGACTGTTCCTGCTGACCACGCTAGCGGCCGACACCTCGCCCTGGGCCGTCGTTCCCCGACTGGCCGTCATCGGCATCGGCATGGCCATGTTCAACAGCGGCAACGCCAGCATGCTCATGGGCTCGGCCGCCGCTGAGCACCGTAACCAGGCGAGCGCCGTTCTGGCCCTGGCGCGCAACATGGCACAAGCCACCGGCCAAGCCCTCTGGGGCACCATCTGGGCATCGATCGTCGTGCTGCAACTTGGAGTTCCCGGCCCGGACGCTGCGGCCGGCCCCGACACCGTCGGCGCCTTCCAGATCGTCTTCGGCGCCGCTGGCGCGGTCGTGCTGCTGGGAGTCCTCGTAACGCTGGCCCCGCTGCGTGGCTCCAGACAACCGCGCTAGGCAAGTCGACGCAGATCAATCACTGGTGTATCGGTGGACGTGATCGGCGTCGCTTCCGGCGCGGTACCGGGCCGCAGCGGGTCCGGCGACTCGTCAGATCCGACGCCGCGCAGGCGCTGGAGCAGCGCAATGCCCTTTCGCGTGTCGCTTGCGATGCGCGCCGGAACCTGGGTCCGCAGTCGCAACCTAAAGCACCAGTACGTGAAATCCTTCCAGTCAGCCCACCGGACTCGATCGTCGTCAGCCAGACCGCGTGCGTCACAGTAGGTTGCCAGCAATTCGTCAAGCGTTCGCCCGTAGACCAGCAGGTACACATCCGCAGAAGCCCGATCAAGCGGATGGGCTCTGCCTGCCTCCAGTTCAACGGCATGCACCACGGCTTCCTCAACATCAATTCCGTAGAAATGGTTCAGGTAAGTCTTGTACCGAGCTTCGCCAAGGGCACCGGCGAATTCGTGCCCGGGCACGTAGATCGGCGGACGTCCGCGAAACCGAAGCTCGTCCCGTTCCGCTTTGGGCACAGCGTCGCGTCGGGTGCTAGCGATTCGATCGATCAGCAGCACCAGGTCCAACGCCCCGCCCGCGACCAAGTAGGTAAGACGACGCTCCTGGTAAGTCTCACTCGCCAGTCGCCACTGACCACTCGCGCGAAGGGCCGCCCGGTACCAGTGGGCGCCGGCCTCAAGTTCCGTATCGAAACGGCGAAGCGGATCGGGCGCCGCCTCGGGTGCTTGACCCGGCGTGACGATGATCGGCTCCGGCGGTTGGTCGGACAGCGGGTGATCCGTTCATGCCTGCACACCGGCGTACTATGCATTGTGCTCCCCCATCGCGATCGGTATCGACCCGCGCATGCGCTACCGGATCCACTGCGACGGCGCCAGCCGCGGCAACCCCGGCGAGGCCGCGGCGGGCGTTGTGATTTACGACGCCTTTGGCGCCATCGCCGGACGGGCCGCACTCCGCCTGGGCGTCCTCACCAACAATCAGGCGGAATACCACGCGGTGCTGGCCGGCATGCGGCTGGTTGAGCAACTTCGGCCAAGCGCCATCGAGTTTCGGCTCGACAGTGAGTTGGCGGCACAGCAGCTGTCCGGGGCTTGGAAGATCAAGAACGCGGGCCTGCGCGAACTGGTAGCCCGCGTGCATGCGGCTGCCCCACCGGGCGTGCCAATCAGCTACCTGCATGTCCCGCGGTCCGAAAACTCGTTGGCCGACCGACTGGCGAACTGGGCCCTTGACCGCACCTCCCCGGACAACCTGAGCGAGCTCTAGGCGCCACCTGCGCCGGACAGTCGAACGCCCAGCCAAGGAGATTCCCGTGGGGCCTGGTGGTTTGTTGTTGACACACGGTGGGGAATATGTTTCACTTCTACGGCCAAATAGCCACTGATGTGGTGATTGGTGGGTTGTTGTGGGGAACAAAGGGGTAGGCTTCGGCCGAAATACGGGACATGGCCAGCTTCAAGGGGACCTATGTCCACCAGTTGGACGCGAAGGCACGCCTTGCGTTTCCCAGTCGGCTTCGCGCCCAGATTCCCGAAGGGGGCACATTGACCGTGAGCGCCGAGAACTGTCTCACGTTCTATCCGGCGGCCCTGTGGAGCGGCGTGGAGCGCGAGTTGGCCACGCTGGATCCGCTAAACCCGGACGCCCGCGATACAAAACGACAGATCTTCGGATCGGCCGAGGACGTCACATTCGACAAGCAAGGTCGGATTCCGATTCCCGTTCACCTGCGCGACCACGCGGAACTAACCAAGGAAGTGGTCGTGATGGGTGTGGGTGACGTGATCGAACTATGGGACGCAACGGCCTGGCAGAAGCGACACGTCCGCATCGCTGCCGATGCGTCCGACATCATGCGGCGCGCCCGCGGAGGCGTACCGCACTCTCCCTAGGGTGTTCTGTGTGGGGCGCGGCGCCTCCCCCGCGCCCCACACACACCGAACGCTATGACCAGCGGGCCCAGTCGGCACGAGCCGGTGCTTGTAGAAGCCGTGGTCGAGTCGCTGCGGCCGTGCCTGGACGGGTTAGTGGTGGACGGGACGGCCGGACTCGGCGGCCACACGCAAGCCTTGCTCGAAGCCGGAGCCACACGAGTCTTGGCTATCGATCTCGACCCCGACGCCGTTCGCCGACTGACGTCGCGTTTTCAGGGCGACTCTCGAGTCGAGCCCGTAAATACCAGCTATGCGGACCTGCCGCACTCACTTGGGACCGAACGCCCGGCGGGTGTCCTCCTGGACCTCGGGGTGTCGTCGCATCAGTTGGCGACGGCGGAGCGTGGTTTTTCATTCCGCCTGGAAGGTCCGCTGGACATGCGGTTTAACTCGACGACCGGCGCGCCGGCCGCTAAGTTGGTGAATCGCCTTCCCGAAGCTGACTTGGCCGCCCTACTTCGCGAATACGGCGAGGAGCAACGGGCGCGCGCGGTCGCCCGTCGGATTGTTGCAAGGCGTCCACTCGAATCCACGACTGAACTCGCCCGGGTGGTGGCAGGGGCATTTCCCGGGCGACGACGTCTTCATCCCGCCACGCGGACGTTTCAAGCCCTTCGTATCGCAACGAATGAAGAGCTTGAGGTGCTGCGCCAAGGGCTGGCCGGAGCACGCCAAGTGCTGCGCGAGGGCGGCAGGCTCGCGGTGATCGCCTTTCACAGCCTGGAGGACCGGATTGTCAAGCACGCGTTTCGCGCCTGGGCACGCGATGGTGAGGGAGAGATACTGACTCGGCGTCCTATCCGATCTGGCCGGACGGAATCCCGGCGAAACCCGCGGGCAAGGAGCGCTCGGCTCCGCGTGTTTGCCAAGGCGAACTGCGACTGATGGCCCTTCGGCAAGAACCGCTGCTTCGCGACACGGCCTGGGTTGTCCGCGCGGGCCGGTTGCTGCCGACTGCCATCCCGCTCTCACGCCTCGTCCTGGTGATCATTGTCGCAGCGTTCGTGCTCGCCATGGTGTGGGTTCAGCAAACCCAGACATTAGTGCGCCTCGGCGGCGAGATTCAGCGCTTAGAGCGTCGGCTCGAAACGGTCGAACTGGAACGGCAGCAAATCCTTGCGGAACTAGCCGTTCACAACGACCTTTCGCGGGTGCAGCGCATTGCGTATACCGAACTCGGAATGCGGGAGCCGCGCAGACCCGTATTCGCCCGAGCACAGCCGCTGCCCCCGGGCGTTTCGTTTGATCTGCCGTTATGGGCCGCGCCTACGCAACCGCTTGCCGAGCACCCGTGGTGGGAAGCCGTAACCCGAGAGATCAGTGCGCGAATTTCACGGCTCGCGGAATAGACCTCGAGTGCCCCAAGACCAGGGCGAACCACCCGACCCGTCGCGGCGGCTGGTGGTCATGCTTGGTGGCGCCCTAGCCTCAGCGGGTGTCCTCGGCTGGCGCCTCTTCGACTGGCATGTACAGCAGTCTGCTGAACTCTCGGCCCGCGGTGCCAGTTCACTGCTCACACGCAGTGAAATCACCCCTAGGCGCGGGAGCATTCTTGACCGCGACGACGATGTCCTAGCCATTAGTCGAGGCGCGGTACGGGTGGTAGCAGATCCACTGGCGATTCATGAATCGGCCGATCCCTTCGAGGTTGCGGATCGTCTGAGCGACATCCTGAATCTGGACCCGACTGGCGTGGCCGAACGCCTAGGCAACCCAAACCTGCGATATTCGGAAATCGCACGAGGCCTGCTGGACGAGCCGGCGAGGGCGATTGCGGAGGCGATCCAAGACGGGCAGTTGCCGGGCATCCGATTGGATCCTGATCGCGTTCGCGTGTATCCCAATCAGGAACTTGCCGCACACGTTCTGGGGTTTGTAGGAGAAGGTGCCGCGCGCCCTGGTGACATTGTGGGTCAGGCCGGGGTTGAAGCCTGGTACAACGACGTGTTGGGTGGGCAATCCGGACTCGTGAGTTCAGACATTGACCGCCTTGGTCGACGGATTCCGATAGGCCGTTACGCGCTTCAGCCGCCGCGTCACGGAGCCCATGTGTCGCTATCCATCGATCGCACGATCCAGCATATAGCCGAGCAGGAACTCGAAGCTGCGATCGAACAGTTCGGTGCAACAGCAGGCACGATTCTCATCACCAATCCCCGAACAGGCGAAGTGCTGGGCCTAGCCAACCGCCCAACCTACGACCCTGGCCACGTCCACACCTATCGCGAGTTTGGCCCTGAGTTCGCCAACCGTGCGTGCAGCCTCATCTATGAGCCGGGTAGCACCTTCAAGCTGATAACAATGGCCGCAGGACTCGACGTCGGAGCCGTGCGACCCGAGACCACGCACAACCTACCCGGAACCGTTAGCTATTTCGGGCAAGAGTTTAAAAACTGGGATGAGCGAACGTATCCAGAGCAAACGATGGTCAGCGTGCTACAGCACTCCAGCAACACCGGCACGATCTTTGTCGCGGACACGATCGGCGCCGACACCTTCTATGAATACATCGAGCGTTTTGGCTTTGGCACTCGAACCGGCGTCGATATGGCTGGAGAAATACCGGGGATCGTCCGACGCCGGGGCGACCAGGGCTGGTTTCTACCTGACCTTGCCTCCAACTCGTTCGGCCAAGGCATTTCCGTTACACCGCTCCAACTTGCGACTGCTGTTGGAGCCGTTGCGAACGACGGCCTCATGATGCGCCCCCACGTTGCCCGTGCAGTCATCCATGCTGACGGGCGCCGCGAAACGATTGAGTCGCAACCGATACGCCGCGTTGTTTCGCGGGAGACAGCCCAGACGCTGATGAAGATGATGGAAGCCGCTGAATCGGGGGTCCTGGGAAATCTGGCCCAAGTGCCGGGCTACCGAACCGCAGGCAAGACTGGAACATCAGAGATTGCCTCAAGCGGTCGGTTCCTTGAAGACACCTCAATCGCGTCCTACATCGGTTTCGGGCCCCTCGAACTGCCACAGGTGCTTGCACTTGTAGTCATTGAGCGTCCGCAGACCGCGTTCTTCGGTGCACATGTGGCATCACCCACTTTCGCGAAGGTTATGAGCCGGGTATTCGCGCACCTCCGCGTGCCTCCGCGCTGATCTCAGTCATGAGCACACGCACAAGTCAGTGGTTTACCGGACGGCTTCCCAGTTGGCCGGCGCGAGATCCCTATTTACTGCTCTTGACATTCATCCTGCCACTTGGGGGCGTTGTCCTAGTGGCCAGCGCCCGGGTGCCAGTAGTGCTGGTCGGAGACTCCGTCTTTGAACGTGTCTCGGTTCAGCAGATGGTCCTGGCTGGTGTTGGCGTGGCGCTGGCGCTGGGATTAAGTGCGGTCAATTACCGTCGGTACGCCAGGATCGCGTCGTTTGGATTGGCTGGCGCATTGATTGCCTTAGTTGGCGTGCTCTTCGTTGAAGACGCGACAAGTCTCTTCGCAGCACGGCGCTGGTTTCGCATCGGAGGTCTCACGTTGCAGCCCAGCGAGTTTGCGAAGGTCGCCATGGTGGTGATGTTGGCCGCGCTCGCACAGCACTATGGCGGACGAATCCGCGAGATTCGTATCTCCATTCTCGTTATGGGCGGGGTCGTTGCCGTCGTAGTGCTCCCAATTGTCCTGGAGCCGGACTTGGGCGCTGCCATCACCATCGCCTTCGTCGGCTTTGTAATGATCTTTGCAGCGGGCGCCCGCATTTGGCACTTACTTCTGGGATTTGCCACGCTGGTACCCGTGGCGCTGATCTCCATCTCGCAGAATGCCTATCAACGTGAACGCCTGCTCACGTTCCTCAGCGGCGATCCGGACGTAACGCGCACTGGATACCAGGCCGCCCAAGCCCAGATTGCCATGGGCTCAGGCGGCATCACGGGTCGCGGGCTTGGCCTGGGCACACAGAAGTTCCGGCTGCCAATCCCGGATTCCGATGCTGTCTTCGCAGTTCTGGGCGAGGAGTTCGGTTTTGTTGGCACCGGGCTGGTCCTGGTGCTATTTCTGGCGCTTTTTGTACGTGGGATTCAGATTGCGGCCGCAACCGATGACGTATTCGGCCGACTGTTGGCCATTGGCATCGTCACGCAACTCTGCTTTCAAGCGTTCGTCAACATGGCTGTTGTGACAGGGCTAACGCCTGTGACAGGGATCACACTTCCATTCATCAGCCGTGGCGGCTCATCCCTGCTCGCATCCATGATCATGATGGGCATCTTGATGAACGTCGCTCGGCAATCCGACCTAGGACGACACGAATGAGGCTGGTGCTCGTTGGCGGTGGCACGGCAGGCCACATATTCCCCACAATTGCCGTGGCCGAGCAAGCCGCCAGGATGGCGGGGTCGACAACCAGTCTCACCGCAGTTTGCGGGTCCAGAGACTTGGATCGTCTGCTTTACCGCGATGTTGACCTTGAAGTACTTCCGCTGTCCGCCCGCGGCTTGGTGGGCGTGGACTGGTGGCGGTTGCCGTGGCGGGTCTGGCTGCTCATTCAATCGCTGTGCACGATCTGGCGCGACTTCAGTCGACGACGGCCAGCCGCGGTCATCGCGAGCGGTGGCTACGTCAGCGTGCCAGTCCTCTTAGTGAGTTGGATGCGACGCATTCCGTCGGTGATTTTCTCGGGCGACGCAGCGCTGGGTTGGGCAACGCGGGTCATGGCGCCGCTGACGTCAGTGGCCACCATTGCGTTTGGAGAAGCACGCACTCAGATCTGGCGCACGCCGGTTGAGCGAACCGGGTACCCGGTTCGTTCATCGTTTGCCGCGCCCGATGCGGCTAGCGGGCGTGCCCAGCTTGGCGTATCACGACGAGAACCGCTCATTGTTGTCATGGGCGGTAGCCAGGGCGCACACGTCATCAACAGGGCGCTTCGTGCGGGTCTGGCGCACTTGCTCCCCAAAGCCCATGTGGTGCATGTCAGCGGCCAGCGTGACTATCCGTCGCTGACTGCCGGTCGCGACCGCCTTCCTGCATCGCTGCGCCAGCGATATCACCTGCACGCCTTCATTGAACACAGGTTTGCGGACCTGCTGGCCGCAGCCGACGTCGTGGTCAGCCGCGCCGGCGCCACTTCGGTAGCGGAATTGAGCGCCGTAGGGACACCCGCCGTGCTGATTCCCGGCACGTTTGGAGCCGGACATCAGATTGCAACCGCCCGGGCTATGGCCGCAGCTGGTGCGGCCCTGATACTCCTCGAGGCAGAGTTGTCATCCGGCGGCCTTGTTCGCGTACTGCTGGATCTGCTGGACGACCCAGAACGTCTACGCTCGATACGCGCGGCATCGCTGTTGCGAGGCCAGGCAGACGCCGCCGCCCGCATTGCGGCAATCGGCCTACGGCTTGCGGGCCATTCAGCGACAGCCGACGCATGACCTGTCTGCAGGTCACGGACCCCGTAGTGCGCCGTATCCACATCGTGGGCATCGGGGGTAAAGGAATGAGTGCCATCGGCGCGGCATTGCTGGACATCGGCAAGACCGTGAGCGGTAGCGATCTCGAACGATCGCCGCAGACGGAACGACTCGGTCGCCGTGGCGCTCGCATCAACATTGGACACTGCGCGGACTACATCGCCGACGCCGACATGGTCATTCATTCGTCGGCCATTTCACCAAAGAACCCTGAACTGGCCGCGGCACGCGCCGCCGGCGCACCGATTGGGACCCGGGCGGAAGCCGTCGCCGCGCTATTTAATGATCGTCGCGGAATAGCCATCGCCGGCACCCACGGCAAGACCACGACCTCGGCATTGACGGCGACCGTCCTGCGCGGTGCAGGTCTTGCACCCTCGTTTCTGATCGGCGCTGACGTTCCCTCACTGGGCGGAGTTAACGGGAGAATCGACACTGGAGCGTGGATGGTCCTGGAGGCCGATGAGTTTGACGACGCCTTTCTCTCCTACCAGCCCCGGGTGGCCGTACTGACCCATCTTGAACCCGATCACTTGGACTACTTTGGCAGCGTCGACCGGATGGTTGCCGCGTTTGAGACATTCGTGGATCAGCTGCCAAACGACGCAGCACTCGTCGCCCGCCGGGATGTGGCACTGCTTCGCCGAGTGGTCGTGCGCCACTCACGAGAGGTGATCTGGTTCGGTCCTGGCGGCGACTGGCGCATCGAGCACTACCGGCCAGGTATTCCCGGCCCGACGCTTGACATTTCAGGACCTCGCGGTCCGCTGGTCGTAAAGCTGCCAATGCCCGGTCGGCACAACGCCTTCAACACGTTGGCAGCCCTGGCTGCCGCGTCCCTGGCGGGTGTCAACTCAACTGATGCTGCCAGGTCAATTGAGGCCTACCAGGGCACCGAGCGCCGTTTGCAGATCCGTGCCAACGTACAGGGCATCTACATCTTCGAAGACTATGCACATCACCCAACGGCCGTGCGGGCAAGCCTGCAGGCTGTGCGCGAGCTGAGACCTCGCAGGGTCATCGCGATCTTTCAGCCGCTGCTCCAGTCCAGGACGCGGGAGCTCTTCGACGACTTTCTGGACGCGTTTGGAAACGCTGATCAGGTGCTGCTGGCCGAGATTCACTCGCCGCCAGGACGCGAGGAGCCAATCGATATCTGTTCGGCCGACCTGGCCGAGGCGCTGATACATCCCAACGCGGAGGCGCTGTCAAGCCTTGATGCAATTGCCGATCGCGTGCTGACGGAGGCAATGGACGGCGACCTGATTCTGGTCATGGGACCCGAGTCCATCACACCGTTGGCCGACCGCCTAACCGCAGGTGTTTCGCAGGTGCCATCCAAATGACCAGCGTCGCACGCTTCCCTTCGAGGCTCCGGGTTCGCACCCAGGAACCGATGGCTCGTCACACGTCATTCGGCGTTGGCGGACCCGCTGACTACTGGGTCGAAATTCGGAGCCTGGACGCGCTCCGACTGGCACTCCAGTTCGCGGATCGCCTGAAAATTCCGCGAACAATCATGGGGCACGGAACCAACACCCTGGTGGCCGACGCTGGTGTCGAAGGATTGGTGATTTACAACCGGTGTATGGACTTTGAGCCGAGCAGGGCTACAGGGCTTGTACGCGTGGCATCGGGTCACAGCATGGCGCGTCTCGCAGGACGCTGTGCACGTCTTGGACTGGGTGGCCTTTCCTTCGCGATAGGAGTTCCGGGAACCGTCGGTGGCGCGGTATTTGGGAACGCGGGTGCGTTCGGGTCAGATGTCGCCGCTGTGCTGGAATCGGCCCTGGTCTGGCGGCGACGTGACGAGAGAGAATCGGCTGCTCACGAGTTTGAATTTGCCTACCGCCGTAGCAATCTCCAGGGCGACGGCACGAATCCGGCTGTGCTGGCCGCCTCGTTCCGCGTACAGAGGTCGGACCCAGTTGCGCTTCGCGCCGAACTGCTAACGCTGGCCCGGCGGCGACGCGCCACTCAACCGCAAGGGCAGAACGCAGGGTCGTTCTTCATGAATCCGGAGGGCGACTACGCGGGGCGCCTCATTGAAGCCACGGGCTTGAAGGGGAAGGCCCTTGGCGGTGCCTTCGTTTCGCCTATCCATGCGAACTTTCTCTCCGCCAGACCAGGCGGAGCGGCTCGGGACGTGCTGGATCTGGCCATTGCCGTTCGCAAACGCGTAGCCGAAGCGACCGGTATCTGGCTCACACCCGAAGTTCAACTGTTGGGCCGATGGAACGGCCGCGCGCAGGCGCTGCATTCATGACAGAGATTCGCGCCAGTCTGTTTACGAAGGTCATGTCGCTCATAATTGCAGCATTCACCGCAGGGCTGCTGATTTGGCTGCTTAATTCGCCAGTATTCAACGTGCGCGACGTGGTCGTCCACCGTGCCGACTCATCGCCGCCGCCGGCGGTCAATCCGGCAGCTATTGAAGCGGCTGCGCGTCCGCTCGTGGGAAGGAACGTGTTTCGGATCGACACGACTGCGCTTCAGCAGGAGATTCGAGACCTTCCAGGCGTCGCGGACGCGCTAGTGCACGTGAGGATTGACGGGCGGGCCACTGTGACGGTTGCCTACGAAGCGCCGGTCGCCAACTGGATTGTCAGGGGCCAGAGCTACCTCGTGAACGCTGCCGGCGAAGTGCTTGCCGAACAATTCGAGCCTGATATCCCCCTGACGATTGAAGACGCATCGCCCGAAGGGCTGGCGTCGGGCGTACTGGTCAACGTGGGGGCCTTGTACGCCGCTCATCAACTGCAGAGTAATTTGCCCCTGCTTCGAGTGATTCCCAGCCGAATCCGCTATTCGGCCGGAAGGTTAATTGTGGTCGACCACGCGGGTCGGGAACTGGACTTTGGCGACACGTCACACCTGGACGCAAAGCTCATGGCGCTCCACGCTGTGCTGGAGCAGGCAAACCGCCTGGGCGAGCGAATCGCCAGCGTAGACCTCCGGCCTATCGAACGGCCAACGTATCGAACGGTGGACGCCCCGACGCTGGCGAAGTCTCGGGAGTTGCAGGAGCCTTGAGTGTGTTATGTAAACTATTGTTTCTTGCTCGCGAAGCACCAGCGAAAGTTCAGGAATGAGCCGCAACCGCACCTTCGTGGGGCTTGATGTGGGGACCACCAAGACCTGTGCCGTGATTGGACAAGAGTACCGCGGTACCCAGTTGCACATTCTCGGCGTGGGTACCGCGCCGTCTTACGGGCTCAAAGGCGGTCAGGTGGTTGACGTGGTGCTTACGGTGAAGGCCATTGACGAGGCGATCTATCGGGCCGAGAAGGCTGCAAGGGTACGGGCGTCACAAGTCGTAACCGGTATTGCAGGCGGCCACTTACAGTCGCACAGTCAGCGGGGTGAAGTTCACCTCCCACCCAACGAGCGTGAAGTTCGCGAGCGGCATGTGGGGGCCGTGGTTCGCGGCGCGACATTGCTGAGCCTGTCCGAAGACCGTGAGGTCGTGGCGGTCATTCCCAAGACCTTTGCTACCGACCATCTGACCGATGTGCTGGATCCGCGAGGCCTGACCGCACGCCGGCTATCGGTTGAAGCCCACGTCATCACGGGTGCCACGAACGCAATGGCGAACCTGGAGCACTGCGTGGATCAGGCGGGTCTATCAACGCAGGGCCGTGTGCTGCAGCCCCTGGCCTCAGCGCGCGCCTGTCTTACGCCAGAGCAGCGGCGCGAGGGCGTGGCGCTGATTGATATTGGCGGCGGAACAACCGATGTCGCGCTATTCGTAGACGATGCCTGCTGGCACATTGCCGTCATCCCCATCGGAGGCGCGCTGGTCACGGCTGACATTGCACGAGGCCTACGGCTACCGACCAAAGTTGCCGAGGCCTTGAAAGTCGAGCAGGGCAGCGTTGCATCCCCGCCTGACGACCTTGACGCGACAGTCGCCGTACCGGGATTTGACCATGGGGCCCCTGTGGCAGTTCGCCGTCACGATCTGTCCGAGGTTGTTACAGCGAGAATGGAGGAGTTGCTTCATCTGGTGCGGGACGAGATCACGCATAGTGGCTATTACGACATGCTGCCGGCTGGCGCGGTGCTGACCGGCGGCGGTTCGCGCGTGGCCGGACTTCACAACTTCGCTAGCGATGTCCTGGATATGCCAGTGACGACGGGACAGCCTCGCGCGCTCTGGGGTCTTGGAGAGAATCTCCGGGCACCCGAGTTCAGCACCGGTATCGGCCTCGTGCTAACGGCAGCCGCCGCTGAGGAAGCGGACGGCTGGGTCTCGGGCGCAAGCCGCCGGCATCAGGGTGTCCTAGACAAGCTCGGCGGGTGGATGCGATCAGTCGTCTCGCCGACCATCCGGTGAAAGGCAGTCCATGGTGATTCAGTTTCGGCATAATGGCGTTACTGTTGTGGCGTTGCATCATGAGCGGTCTGGCCGTCCAGCTTTGGCGCGCCTGGGAAGGGTGAGTGGACATGGCCGAAAATGAAGGCCGCGGTGGAAGTCGAATCACGCGGCTCACGGGCACGGATGGTGATTCGCACTCAGGCATAGCGGGTCGCCAGTCACGACTCCCCATCGGCGGAGATTCGCTGGCCGACCTAAAGGTCGTGGGGATAGGCGGCGGCGGTAGCAATGCCGTCGATCGTATGATTGATGAGCATGTGCAGGGTGTTGAGTTCATCGCGGTCAACACCGATGCACAGGCGCTGGTGCGTTCAAGCGCACCCACCCGTATCCGGGTCGGCGACAAGGCGACGCGAGGACTAGGCTCCGGCGGCCAACCTTCACTTGGACAGAAGGCGGCTGAAGAGTCTCTGGACGAGATTCGCGAAGCCGTGGAAGGCGCGGACATGGTGTTTATCGCCGCCGGCATGGGCGGCGGAACGGGCACGGGTGGCGCACCGGTGGTGGCCGATATCGCACGCGAAACGGGCGCGCTAACGGTCGGCGTGGTGACCCGACCATTTGATTTTGAGGGCAGCACACGCGCGCGTTACGCCGAGGAAGGTATACGAAACCTGCAGGAGCGAGTGGATACCCTCGTGATGATTCCCAACCAGCAGCTCCTGTCGGTCGCCGACCCGAAGATGTCAGTGACTGAGGCCTTTGCCCTGGCCGACGACGTGCTGCGCCAGGGCATTCAGGGCGTGTCCGATCTAATCACCCAACCTGGCTTGATCAACCTCGATTTTAACGATGTGCGGGCGGTAATGACCGAATCCGGCACCGCGCTAATGGCGATTGGCGAAGCCCAGGGCGAAGACAGAGCCACCGAAGCGATTCAACAAGCCCTTAACAGCCCGCTGCTCAACGTGTCAGTGGATGGTGCGCGTGGCGTGCTGCTGAACTTCACCGGCGGCCCGGACATGACACTGCACGAGGTGAACGAGGCTGCCGACGTCGTGGCCAAGGCCGCTGAACCGAATGCCAACATCATCTTTGGGACGGTGATCGACGAAGCCATGGAGGGCCGTCTTCAGGTAACGGTTATCGCGACTGGTTTCCAGACCGGCGCGGCTGAGGCGCGGCCAACCAGGCGGCGCAGTTCTCGGCTTTCGAGCAGCCCGGTGGTCCGCGAACTAGATTTTTCCAGCCGATCGCGCGAGTCGAGCGAAGTGGAGATTCCGGCCTTCCTGCGTCGCCGCTCGGAGGGCCGCTGACCCGCTTCCGAGCCGGCGCATGATGCAAGCTGATGCAGCTGCCGGGATCGCCGCTCGGGTAGCCGCTATCCGCAAGCACATTGCCACGGTCTGTCGCGACGCCGGCCGCTCGCCGGATTCCCTGACGCTGGTGGCCGTCTGCAAGACCTTTGACGCCGCTACCGTGCGACACGGCTTAGCCGCAGGTCTCACAGAACTGGGCGAGAATCGGGTACAGGAAGCGCAGGCCAAGATTCCCCAGGTCGGCGGGGGGCGCTGGCATCTCGTGGGCCACCTACAGCGGAATAAGGCCCGTGTTGCGACGCAGCTATTTTCGCTGATCCACTCAGTGGATTCTGTGCGCCTGGCGCGCCGACTCGAGTCGGTGCGTGACGGACGTTCATGCGACGTGCTGATCCAGGTCAATCTCACCAGTGCGAAGACCCAAGGCGGCATTGATCCGGCGGGGCTGGCGCCGCTGGCGTCCGTCCTTGACCGCGAAACTGGCCTGACGTTGCGCGGCCTCATGACCATAGGCCCCATGGGTGCCGATAGGGCAGCCAGCCGATCCTGCTTTCGCCACCTGCGCGAGTTGCGCGACGGGTTGAGGCGCGACCTGCCCAACCAGCCAGTGGCCGACCTGTCCATGGGTATGACGGCCGACTTGGACGCCGCGATCATCGAGGGTGCCACGATCGTCCGAGTAGGACGCGCTATCTTTGGGGCGCGTTCCCCGACTCCAGGTTCCTGACGTACCGTGCTCGCCGGACTTGTCCAGCTTCTCGACTGGCTGGTTATGATCATCGTCTTCGCCATCATTGGTCGCGCGATCCTCTCGTGGTTCGTTCGCGACCCTTCCCACCCGTTTATGCGACTTCTGATCGACGTCACTGAGCCGATTCTCGGTCCCATCCGGCGAGCGCTGCCGCAGTCCTGGATGATCGATCTCTCGCCGCTCATTGCGATCCTTGTAATCCAAGTGCTCTGGAACCTCGTGCGGTCCCTCGCCCTCGCGTGACCGAACGATGATCGAGCCTCCGCATGCCGGCCGCAATCCGTCTGCGCGTTCGAGCCGCTCCACGGGCGCGATCCGAAACCCTTCAGCGACGTGTTGACGGGTCGCTGGCTGCTCGCGTCACCGTGCCGCCAATTGACGGCCGTGCCAACCGCGCGCTGATCGACCTTCTGGCAAAGGCCTTAAACCTGCCTCGACGCGATATCAGCATCGAAGGGGGTTCGCGTGGTCGCGATAAGCAGGTGGTCGTGACGACCGACAGTCCATTCGCCGTTAGGGCAACTGTCCACCGCTTGGAGGCCGCCGGATGATCCAGCGTCCGAGGGGAACCGCCGACCGCTTACCTGACGCGGCAGCTGCATGGAGACTGGTGGCTGCAACATTTCAGCGCGAGTGCGAGTTGCGCGGCTTCGCACCAATCAGCACACCAACAATCGAGCGAACTGAACTCTTCACGCGCACGACTGGCGATGCCACGGATCTCGTCCAGAAGGAGATGTACACCTTTGAGGACCGCGGCGGCGACTCATTAACACTGCGGTCGGAAGGCACGGCTCCTGTCGTCCGCGCGTACGTGCAGAACGGTCTGCACAATCTGCCGCAGCCTGTGAAGCTCTATTACATCACCTCGATTTTTCGTTACGACCGCCCGCAAGCCGGCCGCTATCGGGAACACCACCAGATTGGCGTCGAAGCGCTCGGGGATCCCAGTCCCGCCGTGGACGCTGAGGTAATTGACCTGCTCTCGTCCACCTATCGCGCCCTGGGCATCGACGACCTGCGTCTTGAGTTAAATTCGCTCGGCGACCCGGACACCCGACCCGCATACCGACAGGCGCTGGTGGACTACTTCACGCCCCTGGCTAACCGCCTGGACTCCGAGAGCCGCGAACGGCTGACATCCAACCCACTAAGGATTCTCGATTCCAAGAACCCGGCGGTCGCCGACCTGTGCGAAGGTGCGCCGCGGTCGCTGGACTTTCTTGGCGAACCCGCACGCACTCACTTCGACACCCTCCAGGTACTGCTGCAGTCGCTTGAGATTCCGTTCGCTGTCAACCATCGCCTAGTACGCGGTCTGGACTACTACAACCGCACAGTCTTCGAGTTCGTCCCGCCTGACGCTGGCTCGCAGAGCACGGTTGGAGGAGGTGGACGCTACGACTACCTGGCTGAATTGATTGGAGCGAACCACGTGCCCGGTGTTGGCTTTGGAAGCGGCATCGAACGCGTGCTGCTCAGCCTCGAGCGCTGCGGCAAGACCGCACGGGATCCTCGAACCACTGACGCCTACGTGGCTCCGCTGGCGGACGCTGCCGTCACGGACGCCATGCGCCTGGCTCGCCAGCTTCGTCAAACGGGCGTCGCCGTCGAGTGCGGCTTCCGCGGGGCCAGTCCGCGCTCGCACCTGCGCCGCGCCAGCCGATCGCAAGCGCGCGTGGCGATACTGATCGGAACACGGGAGCTGGAACGTGGCGTTGTAGCGCTAAAGCCGCTCAACGGTGCCGCTCAAGTCGAGGTTCGACACGCTGACGCCGTGAGTCGGATTCAGGCAATCTTGGCAGACGACTCATGATCGTCGTCGTCGATTACGGTGCAGGCAATATCCATAGCGTGGCCCGGGCGCTCAGGCGCGTGGGCGCAACGTTTGACGTGACGGCCGATCCGGCCGCCGTGGCCACTGCCGATGCGGTCATTCTGCCCGGCGTGGGCGCCGCGGGGGACACGATGCGCGGTCTGCGCACGGCGCGCGTGGATGATCCGGTTGTTTCCGCCATCGCGCGCGGCGTCCCCTACCTGGGAATCTGCATGGGACTTCAGGTCTTGTTTGACCGCAGCGAAGAGGACGACGAAACGCCGTGCCTCGGCGTGCTACCGGGCGATGTCGTTCGCTTTCCTGCGGGCCTGGAAGTTCCGCACATGGGTTGGAATCAGGTGCGGCAGGTTGAGGACTCTCCCCTGTTCGCGGGCGTGCCGCAGGACGCCAACTTCTATTTCGTGCACTCCTACTTTGCTCGGCCATCGGATCCCGACCGCGTATCCGGCACCACCGACTATGGGCTGGAGTTCACCAGCGTCGTACGTCGCGACCACCTGTACGCAACACAGTTTCACCCCGAAAAGAGCGGTCTTGTGGGACTTCGAATCTACGCCAATTTCATTCGTCTGGCCGGCCAGACACCCGCGCCAGAGTTCGCCTGACACATGGACATCTATGCCGCCATCGACATACGCGGAGGTAGGTGCGTCAACCTCATCCAGGGCGACTTTGCTCGCGAGACCATGTTCTACGAGGATCCACGCGAAGCCGCTCGCTACTTCTTGGACTGCGGGACCGACTGGATCCACATTGTGGATCTGGACGCCGCGCGCAGCGCCGTGCGCACGCACGCCCCGCTCGTGAGCGAAATCATCCACCTCGCGGGACACGTTCCTGTCCAGGTCGGCGGCGGAATCCGAAACCTGCAGGCCGTTCGCGAAGTTCTCGATGCCGGCGCGGCCCGTGTCGTGATTGGTACCGCCGCCGTTCGCGATCCCGGCCTGGTCCCGGCCGCCGTCGAGGCATTTCCAGGTCGGATCGCTGTTGGCGTCGATGCGCGCAACGGCCAGGTCGCAATCGAGGCGTGGGCTGAGGACAGTTCGATGACAGCAACGGAACTGGCCGCGACCGCGGCGAACACAGGCGCCGCGGCGCTCGTATTCACGGACGTGAACCGTGACGGCATGCTGGCTCAGCCGAACTTCGAAGGCACGGCAGCGCTGGTTCGCCGCCACGGTCAACAGCTGGACGTCATCGCGTCCGGAGGCGTGCACAGCAAGACCGACGTAGCGCAGCTTGCCGAAATTGGAGCCGCCGGGGTGATCATTGGACGGGCGCTATACACCGGAGCCGTGACGCTGGCCGACGCGCGACGCGCTGCTCGGACCTAGCCGATGCTCACGCGCCGCGTGATTCCGTGCCTGGACGTGAAGAACGGACGCAACGTCCGCGGTGTCCGCTTTTCCGCCGACGTCGACGCCGGAGATCCAGTCGAACTGGCGGCACGCTATGACCGCGAGGGCGCCGACGAGCTTGTCTTTTACGACATTACCGCATCGGCCGAGGGCCGCAGCATCATGGTGGACCTCGTGGAGCGCGTGGCATCACAGGTCTTTATTCCGCTCTCGGTCGGCGGCGGTGTCCGAACGATCGACGATATGTACCTGATGCTGCGCAGCGGCGCCGAGAAAGTCTCCGTCAACAGCGCGGCTCATCAGAATCCTGACCTGATTCGGGCCTGCGCCGATCGTTTCGGTTCGCAATGCGTCGTGCTCTCCATCGACGCTCTGCGTGACCCGGACAGCGATCCGCCGAGCTGGACGACCTACCTCAACGGCGGGCGCGTACGCACCAACCTTGACGCCGTCGAAACCGCGCAGCTCGGACAGGAACGTGGCGCTGGCGAAATCGTGCTCAACAGCATCGACGCGGACGGAACCCGCGAGGGCTACGACGTCGAGTTTCTGCGAGCCGTCACCGATGCCGTGTCGATTCCGGTGATCGCCTCAGGCGGGGCCGGATCGCTCGCGCATCTGCGGGATGCGATAGCGCTGGGCAACGCGCACGCCGTACTGGCCGCGTCGATCTTTCACTTCGGCGTATATAGCGTGCAAGAAGCGAAGGAGTTCATGGCGGCCGCCGGCATCCCCATGCGGCTCGATCCCTACTGCTAGCCCACTTACTCCCCCGGGCACAATCGCCCGCCCTACGGCGATCGGGCCTGGCTGACGCGAAAGCGCCCTACGGTGGCAAGGGAGCCGTCAGGGCTGTGCCGAAGCATAGCCGGGACGCCTCACGTCGGAAGTGTGGCTATTCGTCCTCGGCCGAGCCGCGAATCAGGGAGTAGATCCAGTAGAGGAGTCCGATGATGAGGCCTCCGAACGAGACCCCGATCACGAGATAGAAAACAACTGTCTGCATTCCAGACTTCCTCCAGTTCGGCCCGTTGGCGATTGGGCTGTGCTGGCTCGGACATTATGGCCCTGCCCAGACGCCAGACGGGGCCGCTCAGGAGATTATGCCTAACATCCTTGGATTGCGCATGCCGACACGCGCCGCCTGCGCCGTGAAACGGGCCCAGGCAATTTCCGACCCGCGTTACGAGGCCGTGGGATTGGTCGACGGCCGCTCGCTGGAGTCGCCTGCCTCGGGAGCAAGCACTGGCGAACCTGGGGCCGAACGCGCCTGCACGCGTACCTTGCCCAGCACCACCACGCTCAGCAGGAAGTAGAGACCCATCAGCGCAAAAACCGCCCGGAAGCCAAAGCCCGGCGCGAACTGGTTTACGACGTCCAGGGCGATTCCCGCCGAGAGCGTTGCCAGGGCATCCCCGCCGGCCGTCGCCACGTTCGTCAACCCCATGTAAAGACCCGCCGCACGCGCATCGGGAACCAGATCAATGGCCGCGGCCCAGTCCGCGGCCGTGAACAGACCGAGCCCGACTCCCAGGAGGGTGGCAAACGCAACAACCTGGACGAAATCCTGCGCGAATACCAGGAGGACAGCCGAGCCCAAGCCAAGGCACGAACCCGCGGCCACCAGCCGCAACCGGCCGAATCGGTCAGAGGCCCAGCCCGCCGGAATGCTCGTGAGCACCGCCAGGATCAACACAGTGCCCAGCACGATCGTGGTCTTGCCCTCGGGACTGTCGTCGCCTAGGCCCTGTCGAAAAAAGAGTTGAAGAAAATTGTCCATCGACTGCAGTCCCATGAAGAAAAGCAGGCGAGATCCCATGAGCCACAGAAAGGCCCGCTTGCCCCGGAGCTCTCGAATCCGTCGTCGCACCTCGTTCCAGACAGGGCCGTACGACTCGGGTGGCGGCGGCGGCGATTCCCGTACGAAGACCCACGACATTCCGGACATTGCCGCCAGGACGACGGCGATCGTCAGTAAGGCCAGAAATACCTGACCCTCGGCTATGAACTGTCCAGCCACAGCGGCGCCGAGGATCGTGCCGATAAGATTCGCAATGCCGAAGAAACCCGACGCCCTGCCCCGAGCAGACGGTGGTACCTGGTCGGGAATCACACCCTGGTAAGGCCCGTGGGCAATGTTCCCGCCGACCTGCACGCCGACCACGGCGAGAAACAGCAACCAGTAATACGGCGACAGACCTATGACCACCAGGAACGGAATGACGAAGAGCACGCCGGCGAGCATGAACGGACGACGACGACCGATCCGGAACCGGGCCCGGTCGCTGACCGCACCCGCAAACGGTTGCACCACAATCGCGATTGCCAGACCAACGAACACGACCGCGCCAATGGCCGTGCCCTGAACATCCGATCCCACCATGTCGGGAATCACGGCGGGGAGGACCTGGATGTTTATGGCCCCCCACATGAACGAGAGGCCGACCCAGAACAGGCTGATGCGCGTGAAGAACCAGCCCGTCGGCCGCACTGTGGGGGGCTGCGAATCCGTGCTCATGGCATCGTGGCTCGCCGCGGGCTGCGCAGTGCTGTCAGGCCGTCGCTGCCTGCTTTCCAAAACACTCGCAGTCCCCAGCCGCCTGACAGTCAAGGCTATCGGAGGACCTGCCGTGAGACCAGTCGCATGCCCACGCTATCCGCCTGCAGAGCTGCCGCCGCTGCCCCGCACCGGCTTTACCGAACACCGAAGAATGCGCTCTCTGCTCGTATAGACTTCGCCCACCGTCGCTCCAGAGATCGCCCGTGCCTGCCAACCCCATCACCTTTCTTGTTCTAGGGACCGGACGCATGGCCCACCGCCACGCGGCCGCATTGGCCAAGATCCGCGCACAGCCGGAGATCGTCGACGGCGAAGCCGTCCCTGTGCTCCTCGGCGTCTATGGCCGCACGCCTCAGCGCCTGCGCGAAATCTTTCACGCCTACAGCGCTGACTTCAGCAGCGATCATCTCGAAGGCTCGATCGGTCGGTTCGACGTAGATGTGGTGGACAACTGCCTGGTGAATCGGTTGCACTTTGACCCGCTGATGCAGGCCATCGGCGACGGCAAGCACGTGTTCACGGACAAGCCTCTGGGCGCCACGCTGGAAGAATCCGAAGAACTCCTGGATGCCGCTGCGGCGGCCGGCGTCCGCCACGGGATCATCCAGAACATGCGCTTCCAGGGCGGACCGCAGGCAGCCAAGGCGATTTTGGAGTCGGGCGACTTGGGTGATGTATTTCACGCGCGCGTGGTGTTCGGCTACTTCGTCCCGCCGCTGGTGGCCAACCGCCCACCCTGGTTTTTCAAGCGCGAAGAGTCCGCGGGCGGCGTGGTGCACGACATGATGGCGCACTTCTACGACTTGCTGGGTTGGCTGATAGGTCCCATTTCCAGCACGCATTGCCTGACCTTCGAGGGCATTACCGATCGCGAGGACCCGGAGTCTGGCCCGTTTCACAGCGATGTCGAAGATTCCTGCGCAGTAAATCTGCGGTTCGAAAACGGTGCAATCGGCCAGGTCTTCTCGAGCTGGGTACGGCGGCGCCACGAAGACGTGCCGACTATCGAGATTGACTGCAGCCACGGCGGCCTGCTGATCACAGCCAACCGCTGCTGGGTGCAGCGCGGCGACGGCCCGCTGTTCTCCTACGACCCGGCAGCCGAACAGGGCAATCCGCTGGACGGCTGGGACGCGGTCCCAACGACCGCTGTCGATCCATTTGAGGTCCAGCTACGGGCGTTCGTGCGGAGCGTGGCCACCGGCGCCGACTACTCGCCCGATTGGAACGAGGCGCTTCGCACCCACCGCTGGGTTGAAGCTGCGTACGAATCGGCTCAGAGTGGACGCGAGGTGTCGATCCAGCGGGACTAGACGTGCCTTCGGCGGTCTCAGTCTTGCTTGGGAACGAGCTTGATAACGTCGCCTGGGAGAACCACACCACCGCGCGTCACGATGCCCAGCATGCCGCGGCGGCCCCGCAACTCCTCCTGGAGTCCCGGCCGTAGGGCATCCATCTTGTAGCAGGGCGCGCACGGATGGGAGATCAGCACTTCGGCGTCGGTGCCGAATCGAAGCCGGTCGCCTTCGATTAGCTCGGCCACATCCAGGCCGCGAGTGGCGATGTTCTCGCGGATGTCTCCGGCGCGTAGCTCGAAGTGGTCCAGGGTCTCGACGTCCACCACCAGGACTTGATTTCGCTTCTCCGGGCGAGCGTGCCGATCGCCTTCGATACCAAGACCTTCAATCAGGTTGACACTGGACATTTCTTCGTTGAGACCCGGCTTCGGCGAAACCCGAACCCAGGCCACATACGGCGCCAGGCTCACCTGGCATCCAGAATCCGCGTCAGCGCGGCGTGTGCTTCGCGCCACACGTCCGCGCGATCACGCCCACGTCCGGCGTCGGTGCCCGCCAGGTGGGGTTCAAGCGATAGGTAGGCCACTTGCTCGGGATCGGCCGCGCTCAGCACATCGGCCAGCTGACCGTCGCCGGCGCCTGCGGGCGCCCAATCGGCGATCGCGGTGTCGTAGTCCTTCACGTGGAGCATGCGCGTTGCCGCGCCCAGCATTGGCCACGCCTCGTCAAATGGACGCACGCCGGCCCGCACAAAGTTCCCCGGATCAAAGCACATGCTGATCGGTGCGCCTTCCAGCGCCAGGAATTCGGCGCAGGCGTCCGGGGTGTCGTCGTACAGATCGTGCTCGTTTTCGAGACTCAGCGTGAGACTCGGATCAAGCAAGGCCAGGTGCTCGGCAACGCGCTGGAACCTATCCAGCGCCGCCGGGCGGTCAGCAGGCAGCGGCTCACCCTTCTCAGGCTGAAATCCGAAAACTCGTATGTACGCCGCGTCCAGCGCATGCGCCGCCCGGACCGCGCCTTCAAGCTGCTGAAACTGCGCCTGAATGTCGGACGCCAACGGTGCCTTGCCCACCGGCGAGCCAATCTGCGAACACACCATCCCGTGGTCGTCCAGCATGCGGCGCATCATTCGGAGGTCCGAGTCCGACATATCGACGATGTTGTGGGTGTCACCGCCCGGCAGTTGAACCCGCCGCGGCTCCAGCGCGTCCACGCCAAGGTCTGACATCACGCGAAGCTGCACCGACAACTCGTCGGAGATTTCGTCGCCGAATCCGGATACTCTGAACCGCATGCGCGCATTGTTGCACCCAACGCTCAATACTGCGATGCCGACCCCAGCCGGAGGATCTTGACGTGCCCGCGATTATTGGCGTCACGTCGGGGGATGCGTTTCGCGAGCGCTCGGCCGAAGGCGTGCCGAACCGGCCGCATGCGGCACTCAAGCAGGACTACCTGGACGCCGTGGCCGGAGCCGGTGCCATCCCCATCGTTATCGCGCCTGAAGCAACACCGGCAGCCAACGAGGTCGTGTCCCGCATCGACGGCCTGATGCTCGTAGGCGGCGTAGATGTTCACCCCGCCAACTACGGCCAGGAAGTGCTCAACGCCTCCGTGACTCCAGGCCCTGAACGCGATGCGCTGGAACTCGCCTTGCTGCAAGCCGCGTTCAGACGCGACCTGCCGGTGCTGGCAATCTGCCGCGGTCACCAGGTTCTCAATGTTGCACGCGGTGGAACGCTCTGGCAGGACCTTCCAAGCCAGCTTCCCGCCGGTTTGCGCCACAGCCAGCGCGGCGATCCGCACTCGCCGGGCCACGAAATCCGGATAGCCGATGGGTCGCTGCTCCACCGGATCGTTGGCTTCAATCTGCTGGCTACCAACTCATTCCACCATCAGGCCATTCGTTCGCTCGGGCAGGGACTGCGACCTACGGCGTGGAGTTCTGACGACCTGGTTGAAGCCGTTGAGGACCCATCCCGTCGATTCGTGCTGGGCATACAGTGGCACCCCGAGGAAATGCTGGACGCCGCACCCCACCGTGCGCTGTTTGCGTCGTTTGTCGAGGCCGCCGAGGAGAAAGCTGGCGAATCGACTCGCTGACTCCCGTCTACAATAGGCGCGGGCCGAGGTGGCGGAATATGGTAGACGCGCTAGCTTGAGGGGCTAGTGGCCTTCGGGCTGTGCGGGTTCGAGTCCCGCCCTCGGCACCCACGCGAGAGCCGCCGGAATGGCGATGCCACCGGGCGGCAGAATGAGCGCCGAATCACTGGCAGATTCGCCCGCTGCTAGCCGCAATCTCACTCAATATTCTCGTGTCGTGCGGGCAGTATGATCTGGCATCGGACAACGGGGTTCGGGACATGCGGGCGGAGCGCGATCAACTGGCCTTGACGCGATCGACTACTGCTGGTTCCGAAGCGCTGGTGAGCTTTCGGGCATCGGAAAGACGCCAAGACGCTAGGAGGCCAAACCTTGCATCCCGTCGGCCGGCACTTCATCAGAGCTTTCACGCGGATCAAACATGAGTAACCAGTTGAGCGAGCCGATTGCGGTTGTGGGGATGGCTTGCCGGTTTCCGCGGGCGCCGAGCGTGGTGGACTTCTGGCGGTTGCTGGAAGCCGGCGAGAGCGGGGTGATCGAGGGCGTTCCGGGTTCCGGCGTTGGGCGTATCGGCGAGCTTTTCCCGTCGGCCGACGTTCAGAGCGAAGGCTGTCGTTTTGGCGCCTACCTCGACGACATTGACCTGTTTGATGCCCCGTTCTTCCGGATATCGCCCGTCGAGGCGCAGCTGCTGGACCCGCAACAGCGGCTGATGCTGGAAACGAGTTGGCGAGCGCTGGAGGATGCGGGAATCGATCCGGATCGGTTGCACGGCAGCCGCACCGGGGTCTACGCCGGGGTCAGCAATCAGGAGTACCGAGAGCTGACCCAGAACATCAGCGAGGCGGCCGGGCCCGCCGCCAGCCTGTATGCGGTCAGCGGCACGTCATTCAACACCGCGATTGGTCGCGTCGCCTTTGCGCTGGGTCTCCAGGGACCGGCGATGGCGCTGGACACCGCGTGCTCGTCATCGCTGGTCGCGATCCACCAGGCGGTGGTGGGGTTGCAGCGCCACGAGGCGGACCTGGCGCTGGCGGGCGGGGTGCACGTGATGCTGTCCGGGCGGCTGATCGAGCTGCGGGCCAATGCCCGCATGCTGGCGCCCGACGGTCGGTGCAAAACGTTCGACGCCGCCGCCAACGGGTATGTGCGGGGCGAAGGTTGCGGAATCCTGGTGTTGAAGCGGCTGCGCGAGGCGGAGGCCGACCGCGATCGGATTTGGGGCGTCATCCGTGGATCGGCCGTGAACCAGGACGGGGCCAGCGCGGGACTGACGGTGCCAAACGAGACAGCGCAGGAGCAGGTAATCCGAGAGGCGCTGCGGCGGGCGGGCGTTCGACCGTTCCAGGTGGACTACCTGGAGGCGCACGGCACGGGCACCGAGGTCGGAGATCCAATCGAATTACGGGCAGCGGCGGCGGCCTACGGGGAAGAGCGCGAGGCGGATCGACCGCTGCTGATCGGATCGGTAAAGACAAACCTCGGCCACCTCGAGCCGGCCGCGGGCACCGCCGGCCTGATCAAGGTGCTACTGGCAATGAACCACGGGGTGATCCCCAAGCACCTGCATTTCCGGGATCCCACGCCGGAGTTCGACTGGGAGCGGATCCCACTGCGCGTCACGTCGGAAGCAACGACCTGGCCTTCGCTTGCAAACGGCCCTCCGCTGGCCGGTGTCAGCGGATTCGGCTGGTCGGGCACCAACGCACACGTCGTGGTGGAGGGGTACGTGCAGCCGGACGTCACGTCCAACGGACTCGACGAACTCGCGGGCCCGCCGGGTTTGCCGCGGACGGTTGCCGTGGCGCCTCGCGAGCCGGAAGTGGACGGACAGGCTCGACGCCCGCCGGATGCGCGTACGTCGCGGCTGCTGTCGCTGTCCGGAAAGACCGACCAGGCCCTGCGGGACCTGGCGGAGCGATACCTTGCCTGGCTGGACCAAAAGGCCGAGGCCCTTGCGACTTCGGACGGGGCGTCGGACGACTTGCTGGCCGACATGGCCTGGACAGCGAGCGTCGGGCGCAGCCACTTCCCCGTCCGCACAGGCCTGACCTTTCGCGACGCCGAATCGTTGCGACGCGAGCTTCGGGCGCTGGCCGAAGTCGCCGACGAGCCCGGAAGGGCGCCGCCACAGAACGTGGCGTTCGTCTACACCGGCCAGGGCAGCCAGTGGGTCGGGATGGGCGAGGACCTGTACCGGAGCGAGCCCGTGGTACGGGACGTGCTGGACCTCTGCGACGAGGTCTTCAGAATCGAGCGGGGCGCCTCGCTGCTCGACGTAATGTTCGGGCGTCCCGGCGCCAAAGGCGACCTTCACAACACGGCCTGGGCACAGCCTGCGGTGTACGCGTTGGAGTGCGCGCTGACGGCGCTCTGGGCCAGCGTGGGCATCCGGCCGAGCGTGGCCATGGGCCACAGCCTGGGTGAGATCGCGGCGGCGCAGGCGGCCGGCGTGTTCGGCCTGGAAGACGGCATGCGCTTCGTGACCAAGCGCGGCGCCTCGCTGTCCCTCCGATCGAAGCCAGGCGCCATGGCCGCGATCTTCGCTTCAGAGCCAGCGGTGACCGCAGCGATGCGCGAGGTCAACGTCATGTCGGACGGCGTCGGTCTCAGCATCGCGGCCCACAACGGTGCGCATCAGGTTGTCAGCGGCCCGGTGGCCGCCGTTGAAGCCATCGTGGATCGATTTGAAGCCGAAGAGGTTCGGGTCCGCCGGTTGAATACCAGCCAGGCCTTCCATAGCGCCCTGGTCGAGCCGGCCCTGGGTGAGGTGGAAGCCGCCCTGAAGGGTGTCTCCATCGCGCACCCGTCGATCACTCTTGTGAGCAATGTCACCGGTCGTGCCGTGGCGTCGGATGAGTTGCTGGATACGACGTACTGGCGTCGACACACCCGGCAGCCGGTGGCGTTCCGGCACAGCGTCGAGACGCTGGCTGCGTTGGGCGTTGACCTCGTCGTGGAGATAGGTCCGCACGCCGTCCTGGGCCCAATGGCGACCCTGGCGTGGCCGGAGAGCGCGGGTGAGGCCCCCGCGGCGCTTGCCACCCTGCGGCGGCCGCCGAGGGATGCCGCGACGCCAGAGCCCGAGACCGGCTTTGTCGACGCCGTGGCGGAAGCCTACAAGGCCGGGCTGGATATTGACTTCGAGGGATTGTTCGCGGGCGAAACCCGGCGTCGAATCTCATTGCCGGGATATCCGTTCCAACGCCAACGCCACTGGGTCGAGACGTCGAAGCGACGGCGCCAGGACGCCGGTCATCCCTTGCTCGGCATCCGGCACGAATCCGCTCGCGGCGAGATCACGTTCGAGACGGACGTGTTTCCGTCCGATCCGGGGTGGCTGAACGACCACCGAGTCTTCGGCCGGCTGATGGCGCCGGGCGCGCTCTACGGCGCCATGGCGGCCTCGGTGTCGTTTGCCGAGGGCAGCGGCTCGATGGTCGTGGACGACATGCAGTTGCAGAACGCCCTGGTCTTTGGCGAGACGACCGCCGCGGACGGGACGGACGACGAGGGACGGAAGGTGCAGGTGGTGCTCGACGATTCCGAGCAGGCGTCGTCGCGTGATTTCCAGATATTCAGCCAGGGCGGCGACAAGGACTGGACGCTGCACGTGGAAGGGCGCGTGTCGCCGGGCGCTCCATTGCCGGACGCCGGCGAGCGAGTCGACCTCGATGAACTGAAGGCCCGCTTGTCGCCGGTTGACGTGCCGGCCTACTACCGCGCCAAGTCCGATACCGGCATCGATCTTGGTCCGTCGTTCCGCACGCTAGGCGAGGTCTGGTCGGGGCCGGGCGAGGCGTTGGGCGAGGTGAGCCTTCCCGAAGCCGTGGGGCCGAACGATCTCGACGTGCATCCGCTGGTCCTGGACGGCTGCTTTCAGGTCGTGGGGGCGGCGCGCAACATGGCCGGCGGCCCGGACGAGCCCACGTATCTGCCGTTTGGCTGGGACCGGTTCTGGCTCGCGAGGCGGCTGCCGGACCGTGTGTTCTGCCACGTGCGCATGAGCGAGGCCTCGCAGGGAGCGGAGGCGGCAGCGGGAGAGCCGCCCGAAGTACAGAGTGGCGACCTGCGAATCTACGACGGGAACGGCGCGCTCCTGGGTGGGCTCAGTGGCTACGCGGTGAAGCGGGCTACACGTGCAGCGCTGCTCTCGGCGGTCGAAGGTGTCGAGGATCTGCTGTACGAGGTGGTGTGGCGCGAACGCGCGCTCGAAACGGGAATCCTGCCCGCGCACTTCTTCCCGGGCCCCGCCGAGCTTGCGGACGGGTCTCGGTTGTACGCCGATCACCTGAAGGATGCAGGTGACGACCCCCAGGTCCGGGACGCCCTGCTGCGGGATCTGGAGCGGTGGTCGTGGTCGCGCGCGCTCGCCACGCTGGAAGAGCTGGGCTGGCAGCGCGCACCGAGCGACGTCGTGAACCCCGAGGAACTGCGCGAAGCGCTAGACGTTCTTCCGGAACACAGCCGCCTCTTTCGCCGGTTGCTCGAGATGCTCGCCAAGACCGGGGTATTGGACGAGACCGACGACGGATTCGTGGTCGTGGTGGGACCGGACGATCCGTTGCCCGACGCCATGCCGCTGGATCTCGAGGCGCTCGACGCCCGGATGACGGGCTTGTATCCCGATGGCCTCATCGAAATCGGACTGTTCCGGCGGTCCGGCCGCGCCCTGGCCGAGGTGCTCCGCGGTCGAGAAGATCCCCTCACGCTGCTCTTCGGCAGCGGCGAACCGACCGCAGCCGACTTGTATCTGAAGGCGCCGGCTGCGCACGCAGCCAACCGGATGCTGCAAGAGGCGATCCAGCCGTTGGTTGCCGCCTTGCCCGAGGACCGGCGACTCAGGATTCTCGAGGTCGGGGCGGGTACGGGGTCCGCGACGGCTTTCGTGCTGCCGGAGCTTCCCGAGGGGCGCTTCGACTACACCTTCACCGATATCTCCGCCGGCTTCTTTGCCGAGGCGGAGGCGCAGTTCGGCGAGGAGAGCATCGAATACCGCCCGCTGGATATCGAGCGGGACCCGATCGCCCAGGGCTTTGATTCCCACGGCTACGACTTGCTGATCGCCTCCAACGTGCTGCACGCGACGCGGTATCTGCGGGAGACGCTGGGGCACTGTCGCGAGCTGCTTTCGCCATCCGGTCTGCTGGTCGCGCTGGAAAACCTTCGCCCCCAGGGATGGATGGACCTCACCTTTGGACAGTTGGACGGATGGTGGCGATTCGCCGACGCCGATCGGCCGCACCACGCCTTCGCTGACCCCGCGGTGTGGAAGCGGGCGCTCGGCGACGCCGGCCTCGAGGACGCCGTCGTGCTGGGGCCGGACGAGGTCGGGACGCCGGACAAAGGCGTAATCGTCGCGCGAGGTCCGGCGAAGGTGATGGAGCCGGCGGGCCTCTGGATCCTGGCGTCGGATCGCGGCGGCGTGGCGGACGAACTGGCCGCGGCGCTGGCTGCGCGGAACCAGACGGTAATCCTGGCAGGCGGGGAGGCGTCGGCCAACGGCAGCGCCGCGCCCGACGACCCGATGATTCGCGCGGCTGCCGTTGACCCGGGCTCTCGCGAGTCGTGGCAATCGTTGCTGGCGAATCTGCCGGAGGACGCGCCGCTCACAGGCATCGTCCATCTGGCGGCGCTGGACGGACACGGCGCGCAGTCGATCGGCGAGGAGTTTGCGGCGGATGCGCGGATTACGGGAGCCAGCGCATTGGCCCTCGTGCAGGGCATCGCGGACGCCGATGTGACGCCGACAAACGGCGTGTGGCTCATCACGCGGGGCGCGCAGGTGCTGGAACGTGAGCGCGGCGGGCAACTCGCCGGCGCTCTGCTCTGGGGTGTGGGCAAGGTGATTCGCCACGAAGCAGGCCATCTGCAGCCGCGGATGATCGACCTGGATCCCAGCGCGCCGCCGCAGCCGGCCGACCTCGTCAATGACCTGCTGTATCCCGACGAGGAAAACCACATCGCGTATCGCCTGGGACGGCGTCAGGCCGCGCGTCTGGTCAGGTCCCAAGCCGGAGATCGGCGTCTGGCTTTGCCGGCGGAATCGTCCTGGGTCCTGGCGCCGGATCCGGACGGAATGTTCGATCGACCGCAGGTCAAGCCGCTGCCCACGCGTGCCCTGTCGCCGAATGACGTTCGCGTCGCGGTCGAGGCAACCGGCCTCAACTTCTGGGATGTGTTCCGGTCGCTCGGCTTCGTCCAGGAAGGCGATCTGGGCCGTGAGATGTGCGGACACGTCGTCGACGTCGGCTCCGACGTGTCAACCGTCTCCATCGGTGACCGCGTGGTCGGCCTGGGTTTTGGCGCGTTCGGTCCGGAAATGACCACGCGAGAGGAGCTGGTGGCGCCGGCGCCCACACGAATGTCAGCGTCGGATCTGGCAACGATCCCAACCGCGTACGTGTCGGCCGCGCTCTCGTACGAATACTCAGGACTCGAGGCCGGCGATCGCGTGCTCGTTCACGCGGGCGCGGGCGGAGTCGGGCTTGCGGCCATCCAGCTGGCCAAAGCCGCCGGCGCCGAAGTCTTCGCGACGGCCAGCGCGCCGAAGCAGCCCTATCTGCGGTCGCTTGGCGTCGAGCACGTCTTCGATAGCCGGCAGACGGCATTTGGCCAGGAAGTCCTCGAAGCCACCAACGGCGTGGGCGTTGACGTGGTGCTGAACAGCCTCACGAGCGAGGGATTCATCGATGCCAGCCTGTCGTGCCTCGCGCATGGTGGTCGCTTCGTCGAACTGGCCGCGCGCGACATCCTCAGCAAGGAGGAGATGGCAGCGGTCCGACCGGACGTGGCCTACGACATCCTGGACATGGACGGTCTGAAGAAGACTGTCCCCGCACAGGTTGGGGAGGTGCTGCGAGGCGTCATGGCGCGGCTTGCGGCGGGAGAGCTCAAACCGCTGATTCACAGCCGGTGGCCATTGGCCGAGGCGGGAGCCGCCCTGGATTTCATGCGATCGGCCCGGCATATCGGAAAGATCGTCCTCACGCCGCCGCCTCTCATGCAGGGGCAGTTGCGACACGACCGCACCTACCTGGTCGCGGGCGGTCTGGGCGGCATTGGATGCGCCGTGGCCGGCTGGCTGGCGGACCGCGGCGCCGGCGCCATCGTGCTGAACGGGCGTCGCGAACCCGATGCCGAGGCCGTCGCCGTCATCGAGGCGCTGCGCCGACGCGGCGTCACGGTCGAGGTGGAATTGGCCGACGTGACCGACGCCGTGGCGGTCGACGGGATGCTGGCGCGCATCGATGCCACGCTGCCGCCGCTCGGCGGTGTGATCCACAGCGTGGGGGTGCTGGCGGACGCCGTGCTCACCAACCAGACCTGGGAGAGCTTCGAACGGGTGCTCTGGCCGAAGATCCTGGGAGCCTGGCACCTGCACCGCGCGACCGAAGACCGAGACCTGGACCTCTTCCTCCTCTTTTCCAGCCTCGTCGGCGTGATGGGGAATCCAGGCCAGGCGAACCATGCCGCAGCCAACGCGTTTCTGGACCAACTTGCCGGTCATCGTCGCGCGATGGGTCTCCCCGGGCAGGCCATCGCCTGGGGGGCGTGGTCGGATATTGGTGAAGCCGAGGAACAGCGGGAACGGATCGAAGGGCGACGGGCAGCACTCGGCGGACGCTGGTTTACCCCGCAACAGGGGCTTCGGGCACTTGACCGGCTGGCGCGTGAAGATGCCTCGACATCCGTGGTGATGTCGATGGATTGGGAAGTGTTCGAAGAAGCCGTTGAGGAACGTCCTCCACTGGTGGAAGAGCTTCTGTCGTCGGACGACAGTGCCGATGACGCGACCGCGGCGGACGACATCCTCACGCAACTGCGAGGCGCGCCTGCAACCGAGCACGAGCAACTGCTGGTGTCCTTCCTCCAGGAGGAGGTGCAGGCGG